>NZ_CP095743.1:1305692-1628365 GCF_022049065.2 Niallia sp. Man26 | reverse complement strand
TTGCTTTTTAAGACTTCGAGGATTGCCTGCAAAAGCAGTGTGCCAATCCCTTTGTTCTGATGGTCTGGATGAACAAACGCTGTGCCCACCTCCAACATATCAGTGAATTCTCCCTTTGTTTCTCTTACTATTAATGCACTTACAGGGCCATATGCAATGCAGCCGAGCAAGTCTCCAGTAGCTTTATCAGTTGCCAATAAAAAATATCGCTTCTTTCCGCCGCTCGCAAAATCTTCGTTAAGCTGGTCCTGCTTTTCCTGAAGCTCCATTTGTCTGTCCTCGACAAGATTGGCAATACCATTCTTATCAAACGTGCTTTTGAGCATGATATCAAAAAAATGCTGCAGTTCTTTTCGGTCTGTCTCGAGCGGCCGTCTTATTTCTATTAAATGCATCTTTATTCCTCCCCATTATGCCTGTTTTTTCTAGTGTAATCCTTTTCTTCATGCATATAAATAGGACAATAATATAACTTGTGATAAGTTCCTATTTTTTGTAATATTAAAATCAAAGGAGTGGATATTAATGGAATTAGCACTCAGTTTGTTTCGGTTTGTGGGGGAGATCATCGCAGCTATTGCGATGAGTGCTTGGGCACATTATGAGGAAAAATGGAAAAGAAACTAATCATACAAAGATGACTGATAATAAACTGCCTTGGTATCTGAAAGAAAAAGTATTGTTTGTGCTGTGCTTTATATTACCGCCAATTGCCTATTTCATTGTAATGGCTAATAAGAAAAAATTAGGCAGAAAACGGTACTTAGAGCTGTTAACATTTTCGACATTAATGGTTAGTATTTGGCTGTTAAAATTCCTGCCAAACTTGCTGTATTTTTTGATTTTGCTTATTATCATCCTGGCACTCATATTTAAGCCCTGGAAAAAATAAAAAAATAAGAGGAGTTTCCCTCTTATTTTTTTTAATGAAAAGATGGACTTTGCACTCCAAATTACCAGCTTTTATAGGTTACTTTGCTTTTAAAGTGATTAACCCAATGCTCGGTGTATTAAACAGACGAAATTGTGCAAACCAAGGTCCACTTACACCTAATCCGTTATTTATATATTGGGTATGATTATCAACCGTATGCACACCTGTTACGTTCACTTTACCAGGAAATAAGCCAAAATTCGGAGCATACAGCGGACCGATAATCGGCAATTTGAATTGTCCTCCAAGCGTATGACCGTTAAGACTGACATCCCATTGTCTCCATTCTTTGTCTGCATCATTTAATGTTGTTGTCCGATATTCATGCAGATACGGATCTTCATAATCAATTTCTGTGGCACGGTGGGATATTTCAACCGTAAAGGGGTCTTGCTGCTCCTTAAGTCGAGCTTCAAACGCTTCTTTTTCTTCTAACAATTGACTTGAAATATCACCTGCTCCTACTTCATTCATGCCAACATACGGATTTGTTTTTAACCAAATCGAGTCTCCTCCCTTCTTAATCTCCATCCCTGGATAGAGTGGCTTGACATTATATTTTGTAAACAAATCATAAAAACGGTCACCCTTTTTCAATGCAGCCGTACTGTTATCTCCATCCTTATCACCTAAAATATAATACATGTCGTTATTTTTCGGCATTCCCTTTAATAAGCTTTCAAGCGGCTGCAAATTCTCTTCTTCTTCGGAAATATAGTCTCCTGTGAAAACAACTGCATCATATTGCTGTTTTTTTATTACATTCACTAGTTTTTTTTGATTGTTTCCAAATTCCTTTCCTTTTAAATCAGAAATCTGCAAAATTTTAAAGTTATCAAATGCTGCTGGTAAACGATTATGAGCAATTGTCACTTTGTCTACAGTTACATGTGAATTGCTCCAGATAGTGCCAAGTAGGAATAGAATAATTACACCAATAATAATCCAAGCTGTTTTTATTTTTTTCACTTTCATTCTCCTTTAGTGCTTAATGATTTTTTTATAGCTTTTTTCGGTGAATAGATAGGTTGCACCATAAATGACTGTAAAAATGATTGCTGCAAATAATCCGCTGCCTAACACAACAAGCCAATTATCCATTGCAGCGATACCAATGATTTTTGTTACAAGCGGCAAACCGGCTCCTAAATGAAGTAGTGCTACGGTGAGTGGGGCAAAAAACATAATCAGTGTTTGCTTTCTAATGGTTTTCATAATTTCTGCTTCACTCATGCCTACTTTTTTCATAATGGCAAAGCGATTTCGATCGTCATAGCCTTCTGAAATTTGCTTATAGAAAATCATTAACGCTGTCTCGGCAACTAAAATCGCACTAATAAAAATTCCTAAAAACAGCAATCCGCCAAAACGAACTAACAGTGATTCTTTGTAAATTGACTTTGCTTCTACATCCAAATAGCCAATTTTGTCGGCCTCCTCTGCAATCGCATGGGAAAAATCATTCACTGCGTCTGCATCCCCCTGTAAGTTAAAGTCTTGATACATAGTAAGTGAGTTTTCCAAATCTAGTGTTTGCGCAAATTCACCAGTTAACGGAGCAATGACGTAAATCCAATTGCGATCAACACTGTCAGCAAGGGCTGTATCAATTGGCAAATCTTCAACCATACTTTTCACTTTAAATGATTCTTCGTTTAGGTTGATGCTTTGTAATCCTGCAGTCTCTTTATCTTTTAAAAGCATTACTTCATCTGCAGCTAGCGAAATATCCTCGTTTGTTAGTGTATTAAAATCTTCTAACGGCAAAATAAGAAAGAAGTCTTCCTTTCCATCTCCTGTTAAATCAGCAGCAAACTGTCCTCCGCGGTATGATGCAGCAGATGTAGTGTCAACATCATAACGATTTTTATTGTTATCGATAAATGTTTGCAGCTGCTGCTGCTCAGGGATGTTTTCTGCCGGATTTGTAATGGATACATCGAACTGAAAGCTATTGTTCAGCATCGTATTAACACCTAAATATAAGGAAATGGTAGTTGTCATAACAATTAAGGTCGCCGTGCTTAACACAGCAATATTTGCTAATCCGACCGCATTTTGTTTCATCCGAAAAATCATGGTTGAAATGAGGGTAAAATTGTTTTTGTTATAATAAATGCTATTCTTTTTGCGCAGCATTTTAAGGAGAACAATACTTGCCGCAATAAAAAGCAAGTACGTTGCTGCCACAACAAGGACTATTGCTGTAATCATCGCACTTATATCTAATTTTGGGTCTTTAACAGTAAATGATAGAAGATATCCTGAGAATAAGAGGACACCACCAAGCACTGCCAGCACAAGCTTCGCCTTCGGTTCCCGCTCCCCTATTTGGGCCCCTTTCATTAATTCAATCACTGAAACAGAGTGAATCTGCTTTAAGTTAAAGACCAGGATAATGGAAAAGACCATTATAAATATGCCAATCGTTTTTAATAAGGCAGGTATAGAAATCATACTGACTGTTAACGGGACCTTCATCATGGCGGACATAGCTATGCCGACAGCTTGATTTAATACTAGACCAACTGCAATACCACCTATCATTGTGAATAGTGCAATAAGCGCAGTTTCTAGTATTAATATTTTTCGAATATGCTTTTTCTCCAAACCTAATAAATTATATAAACCCATTTCCTTCTTTCGTTTCTTAAATATAAAGCTGTTGGCATACATCAAAAAGAACAGAGATAGTACGGTAAACAATAAACTGCCAAACTTCATCACGTCGATGGTAAAGTTCCCGCCTGAAATGGATTTCAGCGCATGAGCATTGACCAGGCTGTTAATGGTATAAAACAGGGCTATAATGACCATGCAAGTAAATAGATAGGGCCGAAACATTAAGCCATTGGTTTTGATGTTCGTTACCGCTAATTTCACATACCATTTTTTATTCATAGGCTGCGGCTCCTTTGTGCAATTGCTGCTGATTGCATGTCAAAAATTTGTTGGGTTATATCTTCATTCTTATCTCTTTTATGGATCTCACTGTTGATTTTTCCGTCTTTAATAAACAGCACACGGCTTGCTTTACTTGCTGCATACACACTATGTGTCACCATAATGATGGTTTGGCCCGCTTGATGAAATCTTGCAAACAAATTCAACAGCTCCTGTGCAGAACGAGAATCGAGTGCGCCAGTCGGTTCATCAGCTAAAATTAAGCTCGGGGCTGTGATTAACGCCCGTGCAACTGCAGCTCGCTGCTGCTGGCCTCCTGAAACTTCGTACGGATATTTTTCTAAAAGATGATCAATTTCCAATATGCTTGCTAAATCCTTTATTTTTGCATTCATCTCTTTTACAGAGTGATCAGCAAGGACTAGCGGTAAAAAAATATTATCCTTTAAGGTGAATTGATCTAATAAGTTAAAATCCTGAAACACAAACCCTAAATGCTGCCGGCGAAATGCTGCCAATTCATCATTTTGAATTTGTTTGTAGTTCACACCCTCCAGCAGTACTTCCCCTCTTGTAACGTCATCTAAAGAAGCTAAAATATTTAAGAGTGTTGATTTGCCTGAGCCTGACTCTCCCATAATGGCAATATATTCTCCTTTATTTACAGTGAAGTTAATATCAACCAATGCCTCAACCTTTGCACCTTTGTGAGACTGATAAACCTTTTTTACATTTTGCACCTTTAAAATTTCCATACTTATCCCTCCGAAAAATAAAAAAAGCCTTTGCTTTCAGTACTTTAATCATACTGAAACCAAAAGCTTTCTTTATTTGCGTTCTATAACAATTATCTGCTTTTTTTCTGCGTAAAATCTTACGAAATTCTTACGATAACGGCAGCTTCACAGTAAAGTTAATCTTTTGCCCATTTGAACTCGCTGTTATCGTGCCATGATGCTGTTCCATAATTTGCTTAGCAATAGCCAATCCAATTCCAGCACCGCCGCTTCGAGTCGATCTCGCTGCATCTAAGCGATAAAATTGTTCAAACAGGCGATCCAGCTTGTCACGTTCAATCGGATATCCTTCATTACTGAATTGAATCACCGCACTGTCCTCATCCTGCGTAATAGAAATAACAATTTCACTATCCTCAAAGCTATAATGCACAGCATTGCTAACTAAGTTATCAAATACTCTTTGAATTTTCTCTGCATCACAAGCAATTTCGATATGTTGCGAGTCTTCGATACGATATGTTAAATTTTTAGCTTTTAATATGGGCTGAAACTCAAACAAGAGCTGCTCCAGCATAAATGACAGATTCACTTTGCTGTAATGTAAGGAGATGGCCGATAAATTAAAGCGCGTTATCTCAAAAAACTCATTAATTAAATCATCTAAGCGCTCTGCATTAGACATTGTTACATGGATAAATTTTTGATACATCTCGTCTGAGAGATTTTTCTCATCTCGCAGTAATGTTAAGTAACCGATAATCGAGGAAATCGGTGTTTTCAAATCATGTGCCAAATACACAATTAAATCATTTTTCCGCTGCTCCGCTTCCTTTGCTGCACGCTCTTTTTCCTTCAGCTCATACCGCAGTCTTTCCATCCCCTCCTCTGCATCCTTTAAGATAGGCGGAAGCTGTAAGTCGTGTTTCTCTTCAATCGTGATCGTTTCTAGGTTTGCTGATAATGCAGCTAAATACGTTATCAGCTGTCTTCGTTGAATGATTAAAATAATAAATACGCAAGCAATAAATACACTTGGTGCCAGCAACAATAAACGGTTACTTGTCCATTTAACAGCATCTCCTATAACACCCGATAACGCTTGTGAATCATTAACACTTACTAGAATAAAAGACAAAAGAAAAATAATAACAAAACAAGATAAGGTCATGATGAAAAAGCGCAGTGCTAAATAGTTGGAGATTTGCTTAGCTTTCTTATTCAATCTTATACCCCACTCCCCAAACAGTTTTAATAAACCTCGGCTTTTTCACAGGTTCCTTCAGCTTTTCACGCAATCTAGCAATATGAGCCATCACTGTATTGTTATTCTCAATATATTTTTCTCCCCATACCTTCTCAAATAGCTCCTCAGCTGAAATAACTTTTCCTTGGTTTTCAGATAAGTGCCATAAAATAGAGAACTCGATCGGCGTTAACTCGATTGGTTCCTCAAATAAGGAACAGCGATGTGTGGATTTATTAATTTTTAATCCTCTAATATCGTACTCCTCTACATCCTTTACACTTCCTGCCTGTTCGTTGTAACGTTTATATCTGCGCAATTGAGTTTTCACTCTTGCCACTACCTCAAGTGGATTAAAAGGCTTTGTTATATAATCATCTGCTCCAATTGTTAATCCAGTAATTTTATCAATATCCTCAATCTTAGCTGTTACCATAATAATTGGATAAAAATATTGCTCCCGAATTTTTTTGCATAATTCAAATCCATTTATGCCCGGTAACATAACATCCAAGATCGCTAAATCATATTCTGTTGTTTTTATACGCTCTAACGCATCCTGCCCATTATGAAAAGTATCTACTGCATATCCTTGATCCTTCAAATAAATTTCCAATAAATTAGAAATATCCTCTTCATCTTCAACAAGCAATACTTTTTGATTCACTGCAAAATCCCCTTTTACTGTTTATGTAATTTCTAAAAATGTTTTTTTAGAATGAATTACTTTCCAATAGTATACATTAACTTTAAACTAATAGTTATATATACTCTATGAAAATCCTTGAAGTAAGGATTGATTCTACCTTTTATTATCATCATCTGCAGCTGTGTAAATATATTCTGTAAAAAGACAATGTTTGTCTAAATTTAGTGCTTAAAGGAGGAGAATACTTGTTAGATTATATTTGGTTTGATGACCAATCACCTGTTCTAAAACAACTTCCAAGCAACTTTAAATCTGCTGCCATATTACTACACCCTTTTGTCCAAATGCCTTTAGGGTGGGAGGAATCTATGAGAAAAACCCCTTGCGAACACATCTATCCAAGTAATAATGACGCCCTTACTATTGGAAAGCCTGTTTCTTGGCGGGAAATTATGTCTTATAGCGGGCTAGATTCTTATAATGCTTTAGCCTTAGCTTTGTTAACCTCTATTTATGCTCTTAAAAAAGAATATAAAGAAGTGGACTTATCTAACAAGTTAAATTCAAACCTAAAATCAGATCTTTATTTTCCAACAGATGATAGTACATCTGTATTCTTGTTACATAGCTTACTGAAAGTTCTTGGCTCAAGAGGTGCTAGCAAACTATATTATTTAGACCCAATCTTAGAAAACAGGGGGATATTAAATATAAATGATGCTACCCCTTTAGATATATGCAATCTATGTGATAAAGAGTTAATTGTGACGGATGAAAATATGGATTTCGCTTTTATGAGCTTGTATGAATCCTTTACAACCTTGTTCTTTACGAAAGATAAAAATATCGAACAAATTGTTCAAACGATGAATGGTGAAGCTGTTATATGTGACCAAAAAACGTTTATTAACTGGTATTTTTAAATATTCTTTTTGAATAAAAAAGCTGCCATGTTCATCACATAAGAAATGCTCTCCCTTTAATAGAGGGAGAGCATTTCTTATGTGATTAGAATAAAAAAGTTAAATGATATCCGTATATCAATTTTCCGTTAATCTATCATCTCTTCTTTCAAAGAACCGTACTTCCCGTTATAGTAAATAAGCGGCGCCTTATCTTCTACATAAATATCGGTTACTTTACCAATGAATAATATATGATCTCCCTCGATATGCTCTCCACTGACTTCACAGGCAATCTGCGCAATTGATCCTGGAATTACTGGTTTCCCATCAAGACGGTTAAAATCAACTTGTTTGTCCTTTAGTTGTCCTGCAAAAATCATGGATACTTCCTGCTGATCTTCGCCCAAAATATTCACTGAAAAGGTTTGACTCGATTGCAATTTTGCTAGAATACTTGCTTGTTTCCGTACAGAAATAACAATCAATTTTTGATCAAGAGATACTGACATAAAAGCATTAGCTGTCATTCCGTGTACTTCGCCCTCTACTTCTGTAGCAATAACTGTTACCCCTGTAGCAAATTTCCCCATTGCTGTGCGAAATTGTTTATCATCCATTTTAAACATTGCTCCCTCTTTTTTATGATATATTCTTGCTACCTTTTACGAATGATTTCCAATCAATTCATCTTTTTTTAAAATGGATGCTGCACCTAATGTCATGATATGCTGTGGAGGTAAACCCATAAGGACCCTTCCGTAAAGTTCAAGACCAGTGGATGCAGTAGTAAGCGCATGATTAGAACCGCCTCGGATATCTCGGAATATCTGCGACAGTCGATTCGAATCAGCTATGACTCCACCACCGCTTTCTGCCATTAGCATATCCACTGCCTCCCAGCACAACATCGAAGCATATGTCATATCTGTTTGAAGTTGTGCCAATTCTTTTATACTGAATTTTTCTCCTGTTTGTACTTTATTCTCTAAATTATCAATCGTACGACTGATATGAAGATGAGCAGATTCAACCTTCATAGCTGCAAGCCCTACTTTATACTGAATATGGCCTACTTCTGCCTGAGAAGTGTGAACTGTCATGGTAATTGGCTTATTAGGCGCTTTTTCAACAAAATATTCAATAGCCCCTCTTGCAAGTCCAAGGATTGCGCTGATTCCTGTAGTTATACTAGTGATAACTTGTACATAAGGTCTATATTTGTCGCGTCCTTCTAGGTTTTCTATAGAAATAATTTGGGACATATCCTGGACGGTGACGTATTTTTCAGGTATGAATACATTTTTCATCTCTAAACTATTACTTGCTGAACCTTTTAGGCTCATCGTATACCAATCATCTACTATTTTAATGTC
Source organism: Niallia sp. Man26 (assembly GCF_022049065.2). Taxonomy (NCBI): domain Bacteria; kingdom Bacillati; phylum Bacillota; class Bacilli; order Caryophanales; family Bacillaceae; genus Niallia; species Niallia sp. Man26. The sequence goes on along the minus strand of NZ_CP095743.1, from coordinate 1,619,617 downwards.
ATTCATCGGAACAACTGCCAACTTCATTTGCATTGCCTTGCCTTGCTGTATGGTCCTAATGTCGTTTAAATTTAATAATGCATGAGTGGCATGCTTAGATCCTGAACCAAATCCCCAAAATCCGTTCTCTACTAAATAGCCTCCCTCTACTTTTTTTACATCTGCCTTTCTTGCTTGCAAGACAGAACAAAAACGCACTTCCTCTTCTTGATTAAAGACTGTATTTAATACTTCAGTGGGTAAAGACAGAGAAGCTGTATAATTATTTCCGTTTATTATTTGAACCACCCAGCCGACTGAACCATTCCCCTTAGCCACTTCAGAGATAATTTCCACCATGGCACGGATACTAACTTCATAACCTCCGTATTTTTTTAGTGTCCCTAGCTTAAATAATCCAGCATCTGATACTTTTTTAATGACCTCATCCGGAATATGTCTCTCCTCATCGATTCTTCTGCCAAATTGCTGAAGATACGGAACTAACTCCGTTGCATTCTCCAATAGCTGCTGTTCCATTGCTGTGAGCTTTTTATTTGTCATTAAATGGACCATTAATATCTCCCCTTTTTCTACACATGTATATTTAATTTCCGTTTGTAGTTTATATGTTAAGTTGTATAATTAAAGACATCAACCGATGAAATGATCGTTCTGTTGAATAACTATACAGAAAGAGGAAATTGTATGGATAAAATGAAACAAGATGACCTCCGAATAAGAAGAACCCGCAAGCTACTGTTCCATGCTTTATTAGAGCTTATGGAAAAACAAGCCTTTGAAACTATTTCAGTTAAGCAGATATGTGATTTAGCCATGGTTCATCGAACCACTTTCTATACTCATTTTCAGGATAAATATGATTTACTTTCCAGTACTATAAGACAGATTGCCGAAGAAGAGTTACCTCTTGCTGGTAAAACTCTTTCCCCATCTGAAAGCTTTCAAGAGATATTGTCGGTAGCAACTAAACATCATAAGTTATTTTCGCAACTTTTAAATAAAGAGAGGGATTCTCTAAGCAATATTTTACGAAGAGATATGGGAGAAGGGATAAGAAAATACTTGGTTGAAAACTATGCTATGGAAGAAAATTCGATTGAACTTCACATTAGAACAGAAGCCTATATTGGAGCCATACTCGGGGTGTTAAATTGGTGGCTAGAAAACAATATGTCTATTGATTTAGAGACTTTAATGAGCAAATTGGGTATTGTTAATGAGTGGGATTTTTTTGGATAATAAATATGCTGTTAGTATGGATTAATTCGGAGTATTTTTGATGGAAACATAAAGAAGGAGGTACTTTTTAAGTAGCTCCTTCTGCAAATATTACTATCTATTCTCATTTACCATTTAATCATACTTTTAATTCGATAAGTCTTCGCCATTTGTTTGAATTACCTTCTTATACCAGTTAAATGACTTTTTCTTCGTTCTGTTTAAGGTACCATTACCATTATTGTCGCGGTCTACATAGATAAAACCATATCTTTTTTTCATTTCACCAGTACCTGCTGACACTAAATCAATGCACCCCCAGCTAGTATAACCAAGAAGGTCCACTCCATCCTCGTCTACAGCTTCTTTCATAGCCTGAATATGTGCCGCTAGATATTCGATTCGATAATCATCTTCTACATACCCCGATTCATCTGGTATATCTACAGCACCAAGGCCATTTTCAACGATAAATAAAGGTTTTTCGTAACGATCATATAAATCATTCATAGTAATACGTAAACCTAAAGGATCAATCTGCCATCCCCATTCACTTGCATGGAGGTACGGATTTTTTATAGTAGGGAATAGATTACCTGCCGTTTTTTCAACATTAGAATCTTCAGCTGCTGCTACACGGGAAGCATAATAAGAAAACGAAATAAAGTCCACAGTGTGTTTCTTTAGGATTTCAAGATCCTCAGGCTTCATATCAATGGATATATTGTTCCTAGCTAATTCTTTTAGCGCATACGCTGGATAGGCTCCTTTTGATTGCACGTCAATGAAAAAGTAATTCCCTCGATCGTTTTTCTTTGCTTCCCACACATCTTCTGGTCGACAGCTGTAAGGATAATAACTAGCAGCTGCTAACATGCATCCTACTTTATTTTCAGGATCAATCTCGTGAGCAATTCTAGTTGCTTCTGCACTTGCAACAAGTTCATGATGTGCTGCTTGATATTTTACTTGCTCCTCATTTTCGCCTTCTTCAAAACAGATTCCTGCTCCAAGAAATGGTGCATGTAGAATCATATTAATTTCATTGAAAGTAAGCCAGTATTTTACTAGACCCTTATATCGAGTAAACAATACAGTACATAAGCGTTTATAAAATTCTATCAACTGCCGATTTCGCCAACCACCATAATTTTCAATCAAATGCATTGGACAATCGAAGTGGGTGATTGTCACTAAAGGCTCAATTCCATATTTATGGCATTCTTTAAATAGGTCTTCATAAAATTTTAAACCTTCTTCATTTGGCTCCAGTTCATCGCCCTTTGGAAAAATGCGACTCCATGCAATCGATAAACGATACGTTTTAAAGCCCATTTCACCGAATAACCTAATGTCTTCTTTGAAATGATGGTACATATCAATCGCTTCTTTAGCAGGATAATAATACCCTTCTTCAAATTCAAACATTCTCTTTTTACCTGTAATAATACTTCTACGATCACTACCTGTTGGAATAACATCTACATTTGCTAAACCTCTTCCACCTTGATCGAATCCGCCTTCACATTGATTTGCAGCCGTAGCTCCGCCCCATAAAAAATCTTTTCTAAATCCCATTATTCTTCCTCCTATTTCATTATTTTAATTATTTCTTCTCCAAACTTAATTGCGTTATCATTTGCTGTTAGTATTTCTCCAACTTCTGCCGAATTTGTAATCACAATCGGAGTAATTGTCTTATATCCTTTTGATTTAATTCCCTCAAGGTCAAACTGAATCAACTTATCTCCTATTCGAACTTCTTGTCCTTTCTGAATAAGATACTCATATCCTTCGCCGTTTAGTTGAACTGTATCTATTCCAATATGGATTAAAAGTTCTATACCATCTTCACTCGTAAGACCTATTGCATGTTTTGAATCAAACACGGCGCTTACTGTACCATTTATCGGTGAAACAACCGTACCTTCTGATGGTTCAATTGCAACACCTTGCCCTAATATTTCTTCTGAAAACATGCCATCATCTACGTGCTTTAAACCGTGTAAAGTGCCTTGCATCGGAGATAAAACTGTTGCACCATTTATATGCTGCTTCTCCTTTGCTGCCGGTTTTTTTGGTTCAGATGCTCCATCAACTACTGATTCTACTGGATCTTTATAAAGTATTAATGTTGCAATAAACGTTACTACAATACTGATAACTGCCCCTATACATGCAAAATAGAAGAAACTTAATGTGTTGTCTCCAATATAACTAGGTAATGTTAGCAGACCTGGTGAGCCACCAGAAAAGTTTCTTACTCTAAAAATCCCCATGAATAACCCACCTACTCCACCGCCAATCATTGCCGCGTAAAGTGGTGTTTTAAAGCGTAAATTAACACCATATAAAGCAGGTTCTGTAATACCAAATAGACCAGTCAAACCAGCAGAATAAGCTAATTGTTTAATCTTAGTATCCTTCGATTTAATACCAACCCCAATAGCAGCAGCACCTTGGCTTACATTGGAAGCAAGCATTCCAGGATAAATCACTGTATCATAACCTGTTGTCATCCGATTGTTAATTCCAATTGGAACTAGACCATAATGAGTACCTGTTGCTACAAGTAATGGAGTGAATGTACCAACCAACAATGGCACGATCCATGGACTAACAGATTCTAAAGCTGTTATTCCATTTGATATAGCATCACTAATCAAATAACCAATAGGTCCTAATACCACAAGACTAACTGTTCCTACAATAAAAATCGTAATCAATGGTTTACTAAAAAACTTAATTGCCTTTGGAGAAAGTTTATCTGCAATAGGTTCAATATAAGACATAAACCATACAGAAAGAATAATTGGTATTACAGAAGAAGAATAAGATACTGCTGAAATCGGCAGTCCCAAAAGATGAATGCTACCTCCAGACTCTTTTACTGTATTTACCATCGTAACAAAAGATGGATGTAGTAAGATTCCTCCAACCATTATAGCTAAATACATATTTGTCTTAAATTTTTGTGCAGAAGATGCTGCTAGCAAAATAGGCAAAAAGTAGAATGCAGCATCTGCCATGAAATTAATAACTTGATAACTTTGGCTTTCCGTTGTTAAAACCTTAAATACAACTAAAACAGATAAAACTGCTTTTAGCATCCCTGCCGCTGTTATGGCTGGAAGAATCGGTGTGAAGATACCTGTAATTGTATCAATCACTTTTGCAAAAGTAGAACGTTTATCTTCTCCTTTAGCCTCTTCCCCTTCATTTGAAATATTGGTTTGCTTAGTTATCTCTTTATAAACATTTCCTACATCGCTTCCAATAATAACTTGGTACTGACCACCTTTGTTTACTACTCCCATTATACCGGATGTGTTTTTTAACGCTTGTTCATCCGTTTTTGTGTCGTCTTTTAAATTGAAACGCAAGCGTGTAGCACAGTGATTCAAACTTTTAACATTTCCTTCACCACCAACTTTGTCGATGATTAATTTCGCTAACTCTTGATAGTTCATCTCTATCATCCTCCGTTTTAGAAAAAATGAATAAAAAAATACCTAAATGAATTCCTCAAAACAAGAGGGTCCATTTAGGTATAGCCTGCAAACAGTAACAATCCTAGTCATTTGTTATTCTTTTTATGTGTATCGTTAAATAGATTAACTCATCTTCTTCTAAATCTTTCCCAAGTTCCTTTTTTATATATTCCCTAATTTTCAATGCACAGGCATACTCGTTTGTATATTTTTCCTTCAACATAAAAATAAAACTCGTTGTCCCTGCATCATCCAATTTCACATCACTATACAAACGTTGAAAGAAAAATTTCAAGTGCGTGATAAATCGTTCGTAATAAAGGGAATACTCGTCCAACTCAATTTTGAAGTGAAACTTTATAATACTTAGAATATTTTGGATAACCTTCGCTATTTCTGAAACGCGACTTATTTGTCCCATATCCAGTTCTGCATTTACAATATGTAAGGCAATAAATCCAGCTTCATCTTCCGGTAAATCAACCCCAAGCCGGTTTCTTACAATTGATAACGCTTCTTTACCAATTAAGAACTCATGGTTATAAAACCTCTTAATCTCCCAAAGAAGAGCATTTTTAATTTCCATCCCATTCTCATAGCGCTCAATTGCATAACTAATATGATCAGTCAATGTTAAGAAGATGTTTTCACTTAATTTTTTTCCAAGTGAAACCTTCGCAAAGCTAATGATTTCATTGGCAACCTGAATATGTTCGAGTGGGATGGAAGAAAGCAACTGGGTTAACTTATTGACACTCCACTCCTTTGAACTGAGATAGATATTCTCAATTCGAGTTTCATCAATACCGTCGCCGACTTTTTTCTTAAAGCCGATACCGCTTCCCATTACGACAATTTCATGATTATCATGATTTCTTGACAATACGATATTATTATTAATTACTTTATAAACATTCATCGATAGTCCCTATTCATCTTAAAATTCATTAATTAAAGCCATTCATTAATCAAAGCAAACATTAGGTATAGCCCACAATAAAGCGGTAACAATCCTTGAGGTAAGTCTAGCATAGGTAATTTCTTGTTGTCAATTTAATATTTACCAGTATTACTTGCCTATTAAAATTGTATAGCTTAGTACTAGTAGATTCCATAAAAATTGGATATTATTCTATCAAAATCGTCGATTCTTCACGATGATTAGTTTTATTTTCAAATCTACAAATCCTTTCAGGCTTATCAGAAAAAGACACGTTATATGAAATTGGATGGTTAAATGGAATAATTGAAACTGAATATACTACAGTTGAGACAAAAAAGAGCATTCCTTCTAAAGAAAGTGCTCCACTATAGTGTCGATACAATATTTATGATGTAAATGGCCCTTGCTTAGCGAAGTATTGATCTATGATATCCAATACCCCATTATTATTATTAGATGGCGCTAAATATTTTGCTATATGTTTTACCTCAGCGCTTCCGTTTTCCATAGCAAACCCATACTCTACATGCTTTAACATTTCCATATCATTTCCACCATCACCAAAAGCCATCGTTTCATTGTCTTTTATATTCCACTTTTCTTGTAACAATTGAATTCCAGAGGCTTTATGAAAAGCAGGCACAATTAAGTCAATGCTTCCATGCCCACTAGAAACAGGTGATACTAAATTCCCAATGCTACTATGAAGCAAGTCTCTTAACGGAAGCGTCTCATCCTCTGGACAAGATAAGGCAAATTTTAAAATTTGATCATTTACATTATCAAAACTTGGAATCCTCTTCAAGCGGTGATAATACTTATTCATCGTATTAAAAAACGTATCAGAAACCTCTTCTAGAACATAGGCACTTTCTTTGCCACATAACACAGTTGTAAATTTATTATGTGACCCCAATTCTTCTAGGATTACCTTCACGTGGCTTTTTGGAATGTCAACAGAGAATACTTCTTCACCTTGATCGACTATAAAAGCACCATTTTCGGAAACATAACTAATTTCATCTTGTATATCATCAAAAAATGATTTCAACTGGTAATATTGATTTCCACTTGCAACAACAAATCGTATTCCTAGCTCTTTCATCTTTTTATATTGCTTAAAAAATCGCTCTTTATCATATTCCATTTGATTATTTAGAAAAGTACCATCCATATCAACTGCTATGAGCTTAATAGTCATACTTTGACCTCCAGTAGTTTTATCCTTCCACCATTAAAGTACGGGTCCTTGTAGAAGTTAAATCTCTCTATTAAGAACAAAACTTATTAAACATGTTTAATAAGTTTTGTTCTTAATATACCATATCTTTTCAGATGAGGGTAATAATCATTTTAAATTCCTATTTTCTATTCGCTCAAACATTCTAGAACACATACAATCTTATACGTCTTTTAGTACAAGTTAATAATGCTATTTGCGAATTTGAGAAATAAATTTCTCCTCAATCTTCAAAAAAATACGTAGCAATAACTAAGTGAAAATTAAGTATTGCTGCGTATTTCATTATTAAAAGCGAGGTATTCATTCATAAATCGTTTATCCTACTAACTTTCTGTTTATATCTATTAGAATTATTCCACATCTTCTCAATTTATTATTCAATCTCAGCTTTAATCTCTGTTATTAGATTCGACTATTAAAAAAGGATAATTTATTTGAATTTATACCATTCTTCTAATGTCATCATTTTAAACTCTTCTTCATAATCCAATCTTAACGGAGAAATCAATTCAATACTATTTCCATCTGGATCTTTAAAATAGATTGCGGCATGTGCTTGTGGATTATTTGGTAATACTAATGGCTGTTTTTCAGGTGGAAAGCCAAAATTTGTTGAGACATCTATGTTTCTTTCTTTTAACCATTCTTTAATATCCTGCATATTATCTCTATCAATTTGGAAAGCAATATGCCTTAAAGAAGGATGGTAAGGTGTATTTACCATATCTGTTTCCCATAATCCTAACCAGCTTCTTCCCTTCTCAATCCAAAAAAATGCTAATTTTTCTTTTTGATAGGCTATTTCTAAGTCTAATTTTTTATAAAACTCAATAGATGTTATTAAATTACTGACAGGTAAATGTGCTTCATATATTCCTTTAATCATGATTAGTCCTCCCATATATTGCACTATATGAATAAAAGAATTCTTCACCAATTAGATAAAAACCTTCTTGGACAATCCTGCCCGATTTGTTCCTTATCCATTTATTTTAAATCTATTCTATGAAAGCTACTACTATTGTACCAGAGCGGTAAAACTATCTTTCATCGCCTTATTAGAATGCATCAATATTTTAATATAAGTTATACATAGTAAGAAATTCTATGTAAACTACCCGTTATAGCTCATTCGATTATAGTAACGTTTAACAAAAATATGAACTGGGTACTAAATAATATAACTAAAAAGTACTAAAAAGGAGTGCATAATCATGGCAGAAAATAAACAAAGTATAGCAGATAAAGTAAAAAGTGGTGTATCTAAAGTTAAAGGGGAAGCGAAGGATCAGATAGGTAACGCGAAAGGCGATAAGAGTATGCAAGCTGATGGTAAAAAAGATAAAGTCAAAGGTAAATTACAGGAAACAACAGGTAAATTAAAAGAAGATGACGACAGTAAGTATTAATACCAATTTTGGCTGCCCTTTGGCAGCTATTTTTATGCCAAACTCTCCGCAGGATCTCCAATAAGTTTTTACCGCTAGCTATCCAGCACGGTTTGTTACTAGAAATACTCTTTCCTTATTCAAACAAAAAAAATTCCATTGTTTTCAAGAATTACTTTTTTTATACTGTTAATTAATGTATAATCTCCATTAATAAATGCATTGAAGAGAAGAGTAAGTGTGCAAAAGCATAACAGAGAACTCCAGTTGCTGGAAATGGAGGATGTAATGGTACACTGAAACAAGCCTTAGAGCAGCATATAGGATATTTCGTTCTGATATTGATTATGTGCCGGTTTTCTCCCGTTAAAGAGAATAGTATAAACATTCCATTTAATGGCTGTGTTGTACTTGAAAGGTTTCTGTGGTAACACAGAAATAAACTGGGGTGGTACCACGAACTTCTAAACTTGTAAGGAGTCTCGTCCCCAAGGATATTATCCTTGGAGGTGAGATTTTTTTTATTTATTAATCTTATATTTAGGAGTTACTGAAATGAAATGGAAAAACCCGAGTTTACTGTTATTTGGTATTGGAATTTCTAATATAGGTGCATGGGTTTATTTAATCGCTTTAAACTTAATTATTTTAAATATGACGAAGTCACCGTTAGCCGTATCAATACTATATATACTTCTACCTCTTGCCACCTTAGTTACAAATTTTTGGTCTGGAACTGTCATTGACCGCTTTAACAAAAGGAATCTAATGATTATTTTAGACTTAATTAGAGCCATATTAATTTTCACCTTGCCTTTTGTAGATTCTCTTTTTCTGATTTATGTGGCAGTCTTTATGATTAATATAGCCAGTTCAATCTTTGAACCTACTTCAATGGTTTACATGACAAAGTTAATTCCTAAAACAAGTAGGCAGAAATTTAATGCAATGAGAAACTTCATCCATTCATGTGGATTTATAATCGGGCCATCTGTTGCTGGGTTCCTTTTTATTGTTGGGTCACCTTACCTAGCTATATTTGCGAATTCCTTTGCATTAGCCTTATCAGCAATCGTCATTTTGCTACTTCCAAATGTGGAGATAAAGAATGAGGAAATCATAATTCAGCGGATTAATATAACATTAATCTTAAATGACTGGAAAAATATCATTAATTTCAGTAGAAAAAATATTTATGTGACGCTAGTTTATGTTCTATTTAGTATGATTACAGTGTTTATGACTGCCTTAGATTCCTTAGAAGCAGCTTTTGCCACAGAAGTATTAGCGCTATCTGAAAGCAAATATGGATTTCTAGTCAGTATTGCAGGAGTTGGGATTATTGGTGGTTCACTAGTAAATGCGTTATTTGCCAACAAATTGAATCTAAACATTCTAATTGGACTTGGTGCCATCTTTACCCCTATTGGCTACATAATCTTTGCTTTTTCACCTAATTTCATATGGGCATCTATTGGGTTCTTTACATTAACTTTTTTCTTATCATTCGCCAATATAGGATTTTTATCTTTCTATCAAAACAATGTACCCGTAGATATTATGGGAAGATTCTCTAGTATCTTAAGGATTTTCGAAGCTGGTTTAATCCTATTATTTACGATAACAATCGGCTTATTTGCTGAAATATTTGAACTTCGTGGTGTATATATAATAGGATCCTTCAGTTTTTTAGTATTGGGGATCATCATACATTTTATTGTAACTGTGAAGTCAAAAAGACATTATTATGAACGAGTGTTAGATTAATAACAACAAAGTTTAAGACAAAGCAAGTCCTTGTCTTAGACAGAAAAGAACAAGGCTATTCTTCTCCCCCATAAATGGTAAACCTAACTAAACCCGCCCATCGTGATAACTGATGAGCGGGTTTTGCCTATTATTTTTCCTGTTCCTTTATTACTTGCTCAATTCCCAATATTATCACCTTCACGCCGAACTCAAAAGCTCCGTCGGTTCCCATCAACTCGAACAGCCCGCCAGTGAACATTCTCTTAAACAATCCAGCGTCTGTTTCGCTCATACTGTCCAGAAGTTGTATCAGCTCATCACCTGGAAGTGTTTCCTGTTCCTTAAGGGCAACGGAAACATTCCGCTCATGCTGATAATCATCTAGGACAAAGTAAAAAACATAGTTTACAAGCGTCGTAACGACTTGCATTTTCTGCCCTTGCTCAAGTGGCGTCGATTCAACACAGAGCAGCATGCGGTTAGTGAAGCGAATGATATCCGGTTCATGGGGCAGTGTCATCATCATCATCTGTGTGGAACATGGATATCTGCTGAGCACGCTCCGTGTTGTTACCGCAAGTGCTGTCAGTTGCTCCTTCCAGTCTCCATCGGAGTGGAACTCTTCCATAATTACCTTCGATACATGGTTTGCTAGCCGTTGATAGAGTTTCTGCTTGCTTTTAAAATACCAATACAGTGATGGAGCCTGTATCCCAAGCCGGTTGGCCAAGCGTCTCATACTAAATTTTTCTATCCCATCCTCTCCAAGAAGCTCCCACGACGTTTCTATAATTTTATCCTCTGAAATCTGAGGCTGCTGCTTTTTCATCATTATCCACCCTTTTATCTAACAGTGTAAGTTTATGCTTTACAGGTTCATAAAAGGATGATATCATCTAACACTGTAAGAGGCAACCTTACACTGTTAGATAGAAACCCTACTAAAACGCGTTTATTAAATTGTTGGATAAAAGTTGTCATTGTATAGTATTTAAATTTTTTTATTAATTATAAAGAAAGTAGTGATTAAACATGGATGCAGAAAACCTCTATTATTTTGAAAAAGCACCTGTCGCAAAAGCTGTAGCTCACTTTGCAGTACCAATGATGATTGGTTCATCAATGAATGTTATATATTCCCTTCTTAATGCTTATTTCCTTGGAACACTCCATAATACTGCCATGTTAACTGCACTCGCATTAACATTGCCGTTATTCGCAATCATAATGGCATTTGGCAATTTAGTGGGCATGGGCAGCGGTACATTTATTTCCCGTTTGCTAGGAGAGAAAAAATATAATGATGTCTTGCATGTGTCTTCATTTGCCTTTTACAGCAGTTTAATTCTCGGTCTTATTATGATAGTCGTAGGTCTTCCGTTGATTGATTCAATTGTTCATGGCTTGGGAGCAATGTCAGACTCCTTTATATTCACAAAAGAATATGTAACAGTTATGATTATTGGTTCCCCATTCGTTATATTGTTTTTCACACTGGAGAATATCGTACGCTCAGAGGGTGCAGCAATTACATCGATGATTGGGATGATTCTCAGTGTTGTTTTAAATATTATTCTTGATGCTTTAGTCATCTTCGTATTCCATTGGGACGTGATTGGTGTTGCAACTGCTACAGTTATTTCTAACTTGGCTGCGAGTGCCTATTTCGCCTACCATATAGGAAAAAAGAGCCCATTTTTAACGATCTCTTTAAAATGGTTTAAAGCCTCCAAAGAGATTTTGAGCAATGTAAGTAAAGTTGGAATTCCAATCTTTATCATGAGCATCTTTTTAGGTGCAATGTCGCTTATCTTTAACCATTTTCTTGTCGATTACGGGGAACAGGCTGTAGCGGCATACGGAATTTCATCTCGTTTATTGCAATTTCCTGAGTTTATTGTAATGGGCTTATGTGAAGGAGTCGTGCCATTAATTGCCTTCGCTTTCACAGCAAATAAATTACGTATGAAAACTACGATTGGATTTACGATTAAAGCAATTGTGACGTTAGCAGTCGTGTTCGGCATCGCAGTTTACTTTGTATCCGACCACTTAATCGGTTTATTTACAACTGACCCGCAATTAATTGAAATGGGCAGCTATATTTTACATGTAACGTTTCTATCCTTGTTCATTACAGGAATGACCACACTATTTACAGGCATCTTCCAAGCAACAGCACAAGGAACTGCCGCATTTATTATGTCCATTATTCAAGGAATTACGCTGATTCCTGTATTGTTTATTGCCAATCATTTATATGGATTTGAAGGGGTCGTTTGGTCGATTGTCATTGCAGATGCCGTCGCATTTCTTGTTGGTGCCTTTATGCTGTATGTTCTGCGTAATAAATTGCAGCCGGAATTGGATAGTTTAGTAGAAAACATATAACCAAAGTAATCTCATTAACAGCTGTATTCAAAAGAAGAATCTATATAGATTCTTCTTTGAGTTTATTTTTACTATCTGTACTGGAATATGACCGGAAAATTACTGAAGTAACTGCATTAAAGATATTTAAATTTAATGGAGCACGCTATGCTAAAAGTCCCGATAGATTTGAAGAAGATAAGTGATGAATAAAGAAGGATGAAAATGAAGGTTATAAAGCTCATCAATTTTTTTGCTAATCTGAAGAATAACACACAGAAATTAATATCTTATTACTCACATAAAGATTATTTCTATTAAATAGTAAAGAAAGCTATAACTGGCTTTCCTTTTTAAAGATATCCCCTTATAAAAAAGAAATATAACCCCCTACTTACAGCAAGGTTTAGCCATCACTTGATAACGAAGTCCCGGCCAACTCCGCCTGAGTATTTCCCCTTAAATCAATAGGATATGTAATTGCAAAAAGCCCCTCTAATTAGGGGCTTTTAACATACTAAGTAAAAAAAAGACCTTACCCGTAAAGTTTACATAAGAATAAGGTCTGCAATAATACTTGAACTTAATCAGCAATATTTATTATATAGTAAAAAATTCCTAATTCCAAGTAAAAAGACCTATAAATAGAATTTTACTAAAGGCTTTTTTTAAATATTTAACAAGGGGTTCTCCTACATCACCCTCTTAAACATCTTCTCCATCTCATAAGAAGAATAATGAACAATAATCGGCCTGCCATGTGGGCAAGTGAAAGGATCTGATGTGTGGCGGAGCTCTTCAAGCAAACTTTCAATCTCGTCATTGCGGAGATGGCGGTTTGCTTTGATGGAGCCTTTGCAGCTCATCATGATGGCTGCTTCTTCCCGGAGCAGCTTGATGTCGACTTTTTTCATGGCAAGGACTTGTTCGATCATTTCTTCAATTGTTTCTATTTCTTCGTCCTTTGGAAACCATTGCGGATGGGAGCGGACGAGATAGCTTTGCTGGCCGAATGGCTCGAGGAAAACGCCGACTTTTTCTAGTTCTGCTTTGTTTTCCTCTATCTTCATCCATTCATCTAATGAGTATTCCAATGTAAGTGGAATCAGCAGCTCTTGCAGCTCGTTATGAACTTCACCGACTTTTTCGCGGTAAAATTCGTATTTGATGCGCTCTTGGGCGGCATGCTGGTCGATAATGTACAAGCCTCTTTCGTTTTGAGCGAAAATATAGGTGCCATGCATTTGCCCAATTGGGTATAATGGCGGAACGCGGTTTTCCGCTGCCACATCTTCGAGCACTTCCTCTTCCCACGTGTCTTCGCTGGTATCCACTACTGGTTCTGGAACATTTGGAAAAGCAGTTTCTTCTGTGTATAGTGGCTCCTCAACCGGAGGCTCTTTCATTGAAAACAGTTCTGGCAGCTCTGCATTTAGGAGCGGAGCTGTGTCTACTGGTGCATAATCAATGCTTGTATTGGAGAAAGCAAATGGCTGTGCCTGCTGTTTCGGCATTTCCTGACGATTTTCCCTGGCTTGGTCAAAGGAGAACGCTGTTTGCTCGTCCTTCGGTGCTTTCGCTTTTTCACGGATAAAGCCGGCTGGAATTAATTCCTTCTTCTTGAACGCTGCTTTAATACTCTCACTCACCAGTTCATTGAGCTCTTGCTCCTTGCTGAAGCGAACCTCCATTTTAGATGGATGGACGTTAACATCGACTAGCATCGGGTCCATTTCCACATTCAAAAGAACGATTGGAAATCGGCCAATTGGCAGCAATGTATGATAGCCTTCTTGAATACTGCGCACAAGGGAGTAGTTCTTAATAAACCTGCCGTTAATCATCGTTGAAATATAATTGCGGGAGGCTCTCGTTATTTCAGGGAGCGCCATAAAGCCTGAAAGGGTAAAGTCCAGTGACTTTCCTGTTATCGGAATCATCTTTTTCGCTATATTTAACCCATAAATACTTGCCAAAACTTGCCTAACATCGCCGTTTCCGTTCGTATGAAGCAGCTTCCTGTCATTATGAACAAGGCGGAAGCTGATCTCAGGGTGCGATAATGCAAGCCTGTTAACGATATCTGTGATATTGCCAAGCTCTGTATGAATGGATTTCATGTATTTCAAACGTGCCGGTGTATTAAAGAACAGATTAGAAACAGTGATTTCCGTGCCTTTTCGCCCTGGAGCGCTCTCTTGCTTCTTAAGATGACCGCCTTCAAGCTCGACCATTGTACCTTTTTCTCCAGTTGATGTTGTCAGTACTACATGGGAGACAGAAGCGATACTTGGCAAAGCCTCGCCTCTGAAACCTAATGTGCGGATGCGGAAAAGATCGTTTTCATCCTTAATTTTACTTGTAGCATGACGGGAGAAGGCAGTCAGCACATCCTCTTCCTCAATGCCTGCGCCATTATCGAGAATGCGGATGCTTTGCAGGCCTGCTTCCTCGATAAAGATTTCGATATTGGTGCTGTTTGCATCAATGCTGTTCTCTACTAATTCTTTAACAACAGAGGCTGGCCTTTCGACTACTTCTCCTGCAGCGATTTTATTGGAAAGTGCATCATCGAGTTGAAATATCTTTGCCACTGTCTTCACCTCTTCTTTTATGTGAACTTAATCGTTTTTTATCTTTTTATGCAGTTCATATAATGTGTTTAATGCCTGCATTGGTGTCATATCTAAAATATCGAGTGATTTGATTTTCTGAAGAATTTGTTTTTCCTTTCCTGCCAATTTAGCAGCAGGTTTTTGGTTTTGCATTTCATCAAAGAATGACAGCTGGGCATCTCCATTACTCTCAACTGCTGGAGTTTCCTCCTTCACAATCACTTGTGCAGCAGCTTGCTTGCCATCTTCTTTCTGCTCAAGTGACAACAGAAGCTCCTGTGCCCTGTCAATCAGCTCTGGCGGAAGCTCTGCCAATTGTGCGACATGAATTCCGTAGCTCTTGTCTGCCGCTCCTTCTTTAATCTTATGAAGGAAGACGACTTTGCCGTTTTGCTCCATGGCACTTACATGAACATTGCTTAGGCGGGCAAGCTCTTGATCGAGCACTGTGAGCTCATGATAATGGGTAGAGAATAATGTTTTCGCACCGACTATATCATGAATATGCTCAATTATTGCTTGAGCAAGGGCCATGCCATCATAGGTGCTTGTCCCCCGGCCAATTTCATCAAATAAAATCAAACTGTCCTTTGTTGCATGCAGCAAGGCATTGCGAGCTTCTAGCATTTCTACCATAAAGGTACTTTGTCCAGAAATCAAATCATCTGCTGCCCCGATTCTAGTGAATACTTGGTCAAAGATTGGCAATGTCGCTTCCTCTGCCGGGACAAAGCAGCCGATTTGTGCAAGAATGCTAGTTAAAGCCACTTGCCTCATATACGTGCTTTTACCAGACATATTCGGACCTGTAATGAGCAGCAGCTCTCTGTCAGCATCCATTAAACAGCCATTAGCCACATAGCTTTGTGAATTCATCACCTTCTCGACAACAGGATGGCGTCCATTTTGAATGTGCAGCACTCTTTCAGAAGAAAAAGCAGGTTTCACATAACGGCGGTCTTCGCTGACGGTTGCGAAGCATTGGAGCACATCTAGTGCGCTGACGGTTTTCGCTAACATCTGCAGTCTTGGAATATAGTCTTTCACCGTTTCACGGATGATTGTGAACAAGTCGTATTCCAGCTCTACTATTTTTTCTTCTGCCTGTAAAATCAGGCTCTCTTTTTCCTTCAGCTCTGGTGTTATATAACGTTCTGCATTTGCCAATGTTTGTTTTCGCTCGTATTGGCCTTCCTGCAGCAAATGCACATTTGCTCTCGTCACTTCTATATAGTAGCCAAACACACGGTTATAACCGATTTTTAACGACTTAATCCCTGTTTTTTCCCGCTCTTGCCGTTCTAGCTGGGCAATCCAGGTTTTACCGTTGCGGCTCGCATCTCTGTATTTGTCAAGCTCTTCATTATAACCATCAAGAATGATATTGCCTTCCTTGACAGATAGCGGCGGATTTTCCACAATCGCTGTTTCCAGCAAATCTGTAACCTCTTCACAAGGGTCCAGTTCACTTGCAAGCAAGTTTGCTTCATTAGTGCCGAATTGAGCGACAAGCTCTTGAATTGCCGGAATTTGCTGCAGCGATTTCTTCAACTGCACAAGATCCCGTGCATTCACATTCCCGAAAGCAACTCTTCCGGCAAGTCTTTCTAGGTCGTACACTTCCTTCAGCTTTTCGCGCAAGTCCATTCTTTCGAAATAATGGCTGATCATGACCTCTACCATGTTTTGTCTTTCAGCGATTTTATCTCTGTTCAAGAGCGGACGGTCAATCCATTGCTTTAAGAGCCTGCCTCCCATTGCTGTTTTCGTCTCATCCAACAGCCACAGCAAAGAGCCTTTTTTCCCTTTCGAGCGGATTGTTTCTGTCAGTTCAAGATTGCGTTTTGAGAAATAATCAATTTTCATAAAGTCATCAATCACATATACAGACACGGGCTGCAAGTGATCAAGGCTTCGTTTTTGTGTACGGTAAAGATAAGCAAACAATCGGCTCACAGTAGATTGCAGTGCTTCATCATGGACTTCAGCCAACAACACACCATACTGCTCGAAAACAGCAGCATCGTTTTCATAGGACAAAGTTAAATGAGCACGCTCCTGCATGCGTTTTTTGCTGTCTTCTGGAAAATCTGGGCTGATGATGACCTCCTTTGCTCCTGACAAGGACAATTCATTTAAAGCTGCATCAAAACCCGTTGTTTTAGTCGCTTTACACTCACCTGTTGACAGATCACTATAGGCAAAACCATATGTATGGTTATCCAATACCGTGATTGTGGCAATATAGTTATTTTCCTTATCGGAAAGGTTTCGCCCTTCCATCATCGTTCCAGGTGTAATCAGCTGAACAACTTCCCTGCGGACAACTCCCTTTGCCTGCTTCGGGTCTTCTGTCTGCTCGCATATTGCCACCTTATAGCCGCGCTCAACGAGCTGCTCGATATAGTTCTTCGCTGAATGGTGGGGAACTCCGCACATTGGAATCCGTTCATTTCCCCCGCCTTCCCTGCTCGTCAGCGTGATTTCCAATTCTTGTGATGCTTTAATTGCATCATCAAAAAACATTTCGTAAAAATCGCCTAAACGGAAAAATAAAAAGGCATCCTGATAATCTGCCTTTACTTGTAAATATTGTTGTATCATGGGCGTGTACGTTGTCATAAAATCCTCCAAAAAGATGTTGCTCACATTAATTCAAATTTATTATTCTACCATTATAGCATATCGGGACACTTTGTTTCAGGTGGTTCCTTCTGCCAGAAAAAAAGCAGTCTGCTTTAAGCAATTGCTTAAAGCAGACTGTTTTTTAAAAAATAAGAACTAGGAGAACCTCCTAGTTCTATTCTTCTTCTGAGCCTACAAGGAAATCAGGGTTCAAATCTTCAAACTCTTCATCCTCAACATCCAAGCCCCATACATCATCGCCATCATGTTCTTTATGCTCTGGGAACACTTCAACAACTACTTTTGTTTCCCCGATTACTTCCACTAAAAATTCTCTTTCCACATGAACGATGATTTTGTTGCCGTTTGGTGAGATAACTGCTTCAATGCAGTTCGGTTGCTGAAGCACACGTGCAATCACATCATGATCATCAAGGCAATCTGGATCACGATATTTTAATTTCACGATATCTGTATATTCAACCCGTTCAGTTACGACTTCTGTTTGTGTGTTGTCGTTATAGGAATACCAAACGTTGATATCGTAGTAACCGCTTATTTCTACTGTCTTGCCATTCTTTTCCGCTTCGTACGTATGGTTGATGATCCAGCACCCTAAAATGCTGGAAGGGCTGTTGTCTGGGCAGATCGTATGGTTGGATTTTGTAAATTTACGTCCTTTCGCAACGACTGCCTTTGTAATAATCTCTCTATATTCTCCCATTTTCGAGCGAAACCTCCTCATTCATTTTCATTTCATCCTATGCGGGATAGGAGACTAGTGTGCGATAATTTTTGAAGCTGATAAATTAAAGCTTAAGCCTAATTCATTGTATGAAAATGGAGGGCAAATGTGCCGAACAACAGGAGATTTTCTAGACGAACAACTTAATTTTCTTGCAAGTATGTTTTTGCTACAGTTCCAGCGAAAGCCGAATCATGTCTCTGCATATAATCCCGTTTTCAATGATTTCTTCCTCATAATCTTTAAAGAAATCAAAATCGATACCAACAATACGGAACCTGCATTTCTGATAAAATGCCAGCTGACCGATACTCGAGTTGCCTGTGCCAACGTCTATCTGCCTGAATCCTTGCTGTCTTGCCCAATTAATGGCATCATGCACAAGCAGCTTTCCGATACCGCGTCCTTGCATCGCTTCAGCGACTGCAATATTCACTAATTCCACAACTTTAGGTCGTGTTGGCAGAAGAACATATACACCTGCTATTGTGTTATTACTGTCTGCCACAAAACATTGTCCTCTGCTTAAATAATCATGGATATGACTAGAAGAAGGATCTGCAGACAGCAGCAGTGTTAACGGAGGTGTTTCATTTACTGACAGTTTACGTATATTCATCTCAAATCTCTCCTTTATCCATAAATAATTCTTTCTAAACTTTAAAAAAACCTTCCTAACAAAAAAAGCCTGATAAGCAAAGGCTTATCAGGCTTACATTCATTTATCTTACTGCTTCTTCTAATTTATCAACAAAAATTCCTGTATAGTTGATGCTTGCTGCAAGCTTCTTCATTTGCATTTTGGAAATAGCAGATGATGGATTAATCATGATGATTTTTTTGAAGCCGTTAGACATATACAGCTTGAAGCATCCTTCTAAAACTGGGAGCATATCAGGCTTAGATGCAGCAAGATTGGTTGAATCAATAACTAATGTATATGTTGCTGGAACGATTGATTTAACATGCTTATTATACTCAGCAAGAAACGACTGACCATCTTCTTCTTTCATAAATCCGCTGACAGTAATAAATAATTCCTTTGTTGCTTCCTTTTTTTCAAATGTAAACATAATAATTTCCTCCTAAAATTGATATAAAAGTGATGACATACTATAGCCGACAGCTACAGAGCAAAAAACTACCTTATCTCCGTCTTTTATTCTTTTTCGTTCAAGAGCATCATGGAGCGCAAATATCGGGCTGGTTACGCCTGTATAACCAAACTTTTCACCTACAAATGTATAGTTGTCTAGACCAACCTTAAGTTTCTGCAATGCTTCTTCCACTTCTGGTCTGGAAAACTGAGAAAAAATCCAGTGGTCAATCTCCGCTGGCTGCACATTATGCCGAGAGAGCATGGCAGTAATCAGCTTTTTCCATTCGTCAGAGAAAAAGCTGACATCATGGGGATCAAACCGAAGTTTTTTACTTGCAGCAGGGATGTTCTCATTAAACAGTTGAGAAAATCCTACAGCTGGATACATGACGAAGTCTGCAAGACTTGCATCTGTGTGATAATTGCTTGCTATAAGTCCAATAGGCTCTTCTGTTTTTTCCAGAACTACAGCACATGCGCCGTCTGCAAAGTTAGGATACATAACAGTATCATCTTTTCTGGCGATATTGCTTACATACACACTGCCGATAATAAGTGCTCTCTGAAGGTCTGCACGGCTCTTCAAAAATGCATTCACTTGATCAATAGCTGACAGCATTCCAATACAGTTAGCATTCATATCATAGACAATATGAGCATTTTTCGCCCCTAATATACGATTAAGGAGAAGTGCGTTGCTTGGATAAGTGTATTCAGGTGTGTCAGAGACAAAAACAATCATATCCAGTTCTTCTGCTTTAGTATTAGTACTATCAAGTGCTTTTACTGCTGCTTCGCTTGCCATCGTAATGGTGTTTTCTTTCTCCGGATTAACTAAATATCGTTCTTTCCTGCCAAGATGGTTCATCAATCCTTCTGCTTCTAGGCCTAATGCGTGAAAATGGTCTATAAAAAACTGATTATCATATTTTGTTTCTGGGTGGGCAATGCTAACACCCTTAATTTTGACTTGATTAGCCAACTTGCTCACACTCCCCCAAATTTCATAAAAAAAATCCACCCGAAAAAGGATGGATTGGTATCTGTCTCCTTTTCGGCAACCTGGCAATCATTGCAGCTTAACCACTGCTTTAGACCCATAGCTTTGCGTCCTTATTTTTCAATAAGTTTGCTAGTATCGAAGGCTTATCTTCTCATGTACGAGATTATTTTAGTATATTTTTTTCCCTCCGTCTAGTATTTTAGAACTATTAAAGAAAGGTAAATATAACCAATTATTTGTATTTACCTAGTTTTATATACCTATAAACCCTCATCAAGTTAGATGTGTTGTACAATTATACAAGCTGCATTTCCAGCTGTTATCAATAAATGAAAAATTTGTAAAGGATGTATTTTTCAGCGGATGTTCCACACTAACTTGCGGGTCAAGCTCAGCTATAAGCATAGTTAGAAGTGCACCATGACTGACTATCAATATATTTTGATGTATTGCTTTGTCTAATCTTTCACTTCTAAAGGCTTGTGTGCGTGCTTTGACACTTTCAACAGACTCTATCCCTAAGTCTAGCTCACGCCAATCCTCGCCCCATCTTGCTATTCTTTCTCGTTCTGTTGTTCCTTCTATCATTCCTCCGCCTGTTTCGCGCAGCCTTGAATCAAAAATAACCTTTATTTGCAGTCTTTCTGCCATGATTTCAGCGGTTTGTTTCGCTCTCATTAAGTCACTTGTGTAGATTACATCCCAATTATCTTGGCAAAGACGGTCTGCAAGCAAACGAGCTCCATCTACTCCCTCTTTATCTAAAGGAATATTGCTGCTCCCTTGTGCCCTTCCCTCTCTATTCCAAGCTGTACTGCCATGGCGAATTAATCCCAGTTTCATCTTGTTTTTCTCCCTCCTATAAAAAATGCTTTCCACTAGGAAAGCATTTTTAGCTATGTCTATGCAGCTCATGTGCCAGATATATCATTACTTGCCTTTTCAAAGCACAAATTAACCGTTCGTTCTAATGAGCGGGTTCGATGCATCACATTTGCCGGCACAGTATACATGTCACCTGGCTTTAAGCTTACTGTTTGGTTATTTTCCAAATCAATAAACAGCTCCCCTTCGATCACAATAAACAGCTCATCACAATCCTCATGCTTATGCCAATGATATTCTCCTTCAATGACAGCTATCCGAAGAGCGTGATCATTTACCTCACTTACTATAAAATTACTGTATTCTGCCTTACCCTTTGTCAACTCTAATAAATGAATTAACTCTAACTGTCCCCTTTTTAACCAACCTGCTCACATCCTGCCTTTCATTTTCATTTAATATTTCTGTGCTTATTTCTAATCTCCTGTTTTTTTTATAAAAAGGATAAAAGTAGTAAGAATGGTTAATCTATACATAGTGAATAAAAGGAGGAATAGTTATGGAGCAATCTTTATATGAAAAAGTTGGCGGAGAAGAAGCAATTTCTAAAGTAGTTGATTATTTCTATAATGAGTTAGTATTAAAGGATGAATCAGTAAGTCATTTTTTTGAGCATACAAATATGGAAAAACAACGCAGTCATCAGACTAAATTTATCAGTTTTGCATTAGGCGGACCGAAGCAATATACAGGAAAGGCAATGGCAAAAGCGCATGAAGGAATGAATATCCAGCCGGAACACTTTAATGCAATCGTCAAGCATTTGCATGATGCACTTGCTCATTACGGTGTAGAGGAGAACGATATCCAGACCGCTTTAGAAAAGGTTGGCGGCTTAAAGGACGATATTTTGTACAAATAAAGAGCAAAAGAAGGTTTACCCTTCTTTTGCTCTTTCCACTTACTATTTAAGGTTTGGCAAGATCATCCCGGTTAACTGCATGCGGCGGTTCTTCCATCCAGCCGTTTTCCATCATTATTTTTGCCCCGTTTGTCACAAACATCATAATATTCATAAGCGATTTCGTATACATAACTCCGATATCATGTCTGCCATTTACAGCAAGAGAATTTCCGAACGCTCTTATTTTCATGGAAAACATGTCAACTTTATGAAAAAGCATCAGCTTATCAGAAAAGGGCGCAAACGTCGAAGTTGTTATTAAATGGTCTAAGTATTCGGGAGACGGCAAGTTTTCCTCATGAAGTAAAAGCTTGTACCGTTCCACATTCTTATGCGTCATCTCTTTCCCTCTTATAAATAAGCTTTTCACTTTTTCCTGTCTTGCAACTTGACCGAAAGCCAGTATTAGCGCTTTGCTTGTGACATTGTTTTCGATATTGTCGTAAAGATGGGTAATCTCCATCGCATGAAGAGGGCGAACTTTCCCAATATATCCATTCAGAAAATTTTCGTTGGCAAATTCAGGCCTGTCTTGCACTGGAATAAGCGGCGGCTTCTTAATAAAGCCCTTCCTTAATAGAATCATTTTAATTTGCTCCATCAATTGCATCGTTGCATCCATACAATAAACGAAAAAATCACGAACATCCTCACGATAGACGAGGGGAATGGCTATTTGATAGATGCTCAAACCTGCTTTGGCTGCGTATTTTAAATAATGAACATAGAATTCATCTTCAAATAGCTTAGGAGCATTTAAATTAACATCCTTTTCTGTGAAGCCGACAGGAAATGGAATCTTATCTTTTTTAAATATTTCCTTCGTCGTTTCCAGGAAAACATCCGATAAGTGTAAAGCATTCTTTAATAATGCTTTAATATCCTCATCCTCCACATGCTGTAAATAATAGCTCAGTATGCATCTCGACATGCTGTTTCCCATATAGGTTGCCCACAGCTTTGCCACTTCTGCCGAAGTAAGTGGTTCATTCGGACTTGATTTATGTGAGCCTATTTTAATCGGTTTGATTGTATTCAAGGCATATTCCTCCACGTCGGTTTTGCTTATTTTTTCCGTGAAGGAATCAGATTATACAAAGGATTAGTTACTCTTACAGCAGACCTACCAACTGAAGACCATGAACAATTCCGTCTTCTTCCACCGATTTCGTTACATATTTGGCACAAGCCTTTATATGCTCCTCTGCATTGCCCATTGCAACACTGTTAACAATAGCTGTCAGCATTTCCAAATCGTTTTCACCATCGCCAAAGGCATATTGGTTCTCTTTAGCAATGCCGAGCTTTTCGGTCATTTTGGCAATACCTCGAGCTTTTGAGCCGCCTTTAGGCAAAATATCGACAGATACAGGATGCCATCTGACAAAGTCGAAGTCTTCAGAGACTTGTTCATACTGCTTTTCTTCCCCCTCCTGGCAGAATAATAGCGACTGGAACAGGTCTCTGTCTTTATAATAAAGAGGATCATGTGTTGGAAAATGGGCTATTTTCAGTGTTTGGATGCTTTCTTGTATAAAGATATGCTCCGGAACATTTGCTCTCATATCCTCATGGTCCATATACACTACCGGATGGTCATTTAGCAATGCGGCTTCGGCAAGCTTTTCCAATGATTGAATATTTAATGGGTTCTTATATATAACCTCGCCATTTAACACGACATACTGTCCGTTGTAGCTGACATACGAATCGATTTCAAGCTCCTTGCGTAAATCTTCGAACATAAACGGCGCTCTTCCTGTAGCAATCGCTACCTCATGGCCTTTTTCTTTTAATTGGAAAATTGCTTCTTTGGCAGACTGAGGCAATTGCTTTTCATGTGTAAGCAAAGTCCCATCTATATCAAAAAATATAATGCTTTTCTCGTTCATTTCATTCCCTGCTTTCTATTAGTAATCCTGCTGTAAAAATACTCCGCTGTTATGTCTATTACTTGAAGTAACAGCTTAATTTTCATTTAGTTTACGGTATGAAACGCATTTCAGGTCAATTATTAATTGTGTAAACGCATTAAATCATATTATTTCTTTGTTTTTTTCTGTTGACCTATACAGAAAATAACAGCATACCGAGCATAAGAGAGCAAGCAGTCCTATAAATCCATAACCAAATTTCAAACCAATGATTTCACTGTTCGCTGCACCAAGGCTATTTGCAGCTATACGAGCTGTATCAATGATAAAGCCAATTAAGAAATTTCCGATCACACTCGCTATTCCCATTAAAGTAACGGTAAAAGTGATCGCAGCTCCCGTTCCAATCGGGTATCTTTTGGCGAGCAATGCCATAATCGTTGGATATACCAGGGCTATGCCTATGCCAGAAATGCAAAAGAAGATGGCGCCTTTTTCTCCGATAAGAATTCCTGCAATGGTGCAAATACCAGAAAAAGCCGAAAAGTACATGATGGACCGAGCAAAGCCAATCTTGTCTGTTACAGGACCTAGCAAAAGCCGTGCAAGCATAAAAAACAGAAAGAATAATGACAGCATATTGGATGCTTCCTTTATATCCCAGCTATATGCCTGCACTAAGAAATTGATCAGCCAGCCGCCTACTGCCATTTCTGAGACGACTCCTAACGAAAGAACAGCGACAATCAGCCATGCAACCCTGTCCTTAATCAAAGACTTAAAGGAAGCACCGTCGCCGTCACTTTTACTTTCAGCCGGAAATTTACTAAAAAGAGACGGTAGAATCGGCAGTAAGGATAAAGCTAAAAACAAAAAATACATGCCGCGCCATCCGACATCTCCTTCTCCCCAATGCCAATCCATCACAGAGGCAGCGAAAATTGGTGCGACAGTGGAGCTTAATCCATAAAAGAAATGAGAGATATTCAGCATGGTACCTGTATTTTTTGTAAAAATTCTGGCTGCCATAATGCCAAGGGCAATCTCTAGCATGCCATTCCCTAAATATAAAACAAAAAAGGCAGCAGACAGCGAAGGAAAACTTGCTGACAGATAAATGAATACTCCTGAAAAGGTCATAAGTAGGAATGCAGAGATTCCTGTCCATTTCACTCCGATTCTGTCAGACATCCAGGATGTATAGGAGCATGCAAGAAGATAGCCGAATGAGTTTAAGGCTAAAAGCAAACCAATCTGCGTCTGACTAGCACGAAAGTCTTGTTGAATAAGCGGAATAGCCGGACCTTTTATATTTTCCGAAAAACCAAAAATCAAAAAACCGCCGAAAACTATACTTATGAGCAGATAGTGATTCCATTTACGATCCAACGGATTTTTTTGCAGCACAGCGCTTGCTGTATCGTCTTGTTTGTAATTTAAATTAGCCATAGACTTTCCTTTCTTTAGTCGGTTCTGTTCAATATGTATTTTGCAAAGAACTCTTGTGTCAACTACTAGAGGTCTATGCTAAAAAGCAAAGTTTTATCGATTAATTCCAATTCGATTATTGTCCTTTTCCCTCCTGTTTGCTGAATTTAGATAATGTTTTTATATTAGTCAGCACCTAAAAATATGACCAACTCTCCCTAGAATCAGTTAAACACATCTAGAATATTAAATTCTTGATGGTTTGCTCTTTTCCTGCCTAAGCTTTGTAAAGAAAAAGAATAAACAGACACAAAGTTTTCGGATGTTTTTCGGTTGTAACAAACTGATTATGATAAACTATAATTTGCAATTCATGCTTTTTATTATTATGGCAAGAAATTATTTTTAATGGAGAAGGAGAAATTTACATGCATGAAAAACTAAAAACCATTCCCTCCCTTTCTTCGAATTCTATTTATATGGGTCTTATACTCGCCATTGTGGGGGGCTTTCTTGATGCTTATACTTTTGTCAGCAGAGACGGAGTGTTTGCTAATGCCCAAACAGGAAATATGGTGCTTTTAGCTGTTAAGGCAGCAAACGGCGAATGGAAAGGGGCTCTTTTGTATATCCCGCCAATCATTGCCTTTATATTAGGTGTACTTGTTTCTGAAATAGTGAAAATACCGCATGTACGGCATGTTTTATACAGCTACCGACGCTCTATTCTAATATTGGAGTTTTTTGTTCTTGTGTTTGTCGGCTTTTTGCCATTAAGTGTGCCAAACATGCTTGTGACTGTCAGCATCGCTTTTGTCTCTTCCTTACAGATTTCCACATTCAATAAAGTGGACAAATGGGCCTATAACTCGACTATTACGACAGGAAACTTGCGAACAGCAACACAGGCTGCCTATGCGGCTATTGTCGGACACGATGAGGAAGCTAAGCGGCAGTTTATTGATTTCGGTGTAATCATTCTATCTTTTTTTGCTGGTGCTTTGCTTGGAACGTTTTCTACAACTTATTTTGGAAAAACTTCGATTTGGATTGCTGCAGGCATATTAATGATTGCTATTATTTTGTATCACCGTGATAAAGGATATTATAGGAAAGGGGCACAAAATTAATAAGACAGAACAAAGCCTGCAGCAAATCTTTGCTGCAGGCTTTGTTCTGTCTTATAGCGTAAAACCTAAATATAGTACGATAATAAGGGCGACAACAAACTGAATCCATAAAATAGATGTTTTTCTTCCCTTTTTAGTGCGAATTACAATCATCTCAAGCATTGCAATTACCCATAATCCTACTAATGTTTTTAATGTATGCATAACATCAAGGCCAGTGTAGGTAAGCATCGTCACACCTGTGCCAATGATGGCTAAGTACATCAGTCTTAAAACCATATGCACAATTTTACTTCCTTTGTCTTTGCCGCTCTTATGCAGAAGCAAAGATACCACAAAAAGAATCAAGGCAACCGACCATGCCGTTATATGTATATGTCCCAAACTTTTCCCCCTCCTTTCACTCTCTCAAATCTTATCATAGAATAAAAAAAAATATCCAATAAAACTATCAATTTCCAACTACTTATTTTATAACTGTCCAAACGCCTTGCAATATGGGCAGAACTGCTTTCAGCCCCTCTAACTGGATTCTTCCGAGAACCGAAAGTTCTATAGAAATGCTTGAAATTTTAATTTTAATATTATAACATAGTGAACGTTGTTTATAAAAAATACAATAGATAGTTAACAGAAAAAACAAAATCTTTGGCTTTTTTAGCCTTACTTAGTCAGCATGATGTTCCACTGCTTAATGTATGATTTATAGATTTGATGTCTCCGATTATTTTCAGAAATTTTTAGAAATACTAATAAGGACCGGCAAGGCCCCTAAAGACAAATCATTCTTTAAAAGTTAGACATTTGTTAATGAACAGCATTGAGACTTACGAAGTGGCAGCATCTGGTGATTTTTTCATTTGGCTATTATTTTTTGAAAATTGCTATCTTTACGATTTCGCCATTCAATAATCGTGAAGAGTATTTTCGAAAAGTAGTTAACTTTTATATTTGATCTAAGTTCTGGAGGTTTTATCGTGTCAACTAAAGTACCATTTTCCTTTATTATTATTATTGGCCTGATGTTATTTGCACTGTTTTTTGGTGCAGGAAACCTTATTTTCCCGGCCATGCTTGGCCAATCAGCAGGCAGTGAAATCTGGTCAGCTAATGCTGGGTTCCTTGTTACTGGTGTTGGCTTGCCACTTCTCGGTGTACTAGCTTTCGGCTTTTCCGGGAAAGAAGACTTGCAGTCATTAGCGAGCCGTGTACACCCACTTTTCGGGATTATCTTTACAACGGTTCTTTATTTAGCAATTGGCCCATTATTCGCTATACCGCGTACAGGCAATGTATCTTTTGAGATTGGTGTTAAGCCATTTGTGACAGAAAGTTCTGCCGGTATTGCCCTTCTTATTTTCACTATTATCTTTTTTGCTATTACTTGTTTCTTGTCTCTTAACCCAGCTAAAATAGTAGACATAGTCGGCAGATTCTTAACGCCAATCAAGTTAACATTTATCGGGATTTTGGTTGTTGTTTCCGTCATTTTCCCTATTGGTAAGTTTCAAGCTCCAACAGAGCATTATATGACAAACTCGTTTTTCAACGGGTTCCAAGAAGGATATTTAACAATGGACACACTTGCGTCCTTTGTGTTTGGAATAATTATTATCAATGCTATTCGTGAAAAAGGTGCTACTACTAGAGGCCAAATCATGAAGGTTTGTTTAATGGCAACAGCAATTGCGGCTGTCATCCTTGCTGCTATTTATTCAGCACTTTCCTTTATGGGTGCATCTAGTGTGGAAAAGCTCGGTTATTTAGACAATGGCGGAGAAGTTTTAGCTCGTGTTTCTGACTACTATTTTGGAACATACGGCGGAGTATTGCTTGGCTTGATGATTACAGTCGCTTGTTTAACAACTAGCGTCGGACTAATCACATCTTGTTCTTCCTACTTCCATAAGCTGTTCCCGTCTATTTCGTATAAAGCAATTGCAATCAGTTTATCCGTATTTAGTGCAGTAATTGCCAATGTCGGTTTGACTGAGTTAATTACGATTTCTGTGCCTGTGTTGACTATTATTTATCCACTGGCGATTGTGCTTATATTCCTGACTTTCCTTCATCCACTTTTTAAAGGAAGACCAGCAGTATATCAAATAAGCCTATTGTTTACATTTATCGTCAGCCTAGTGGACAGTTTGCAAGGAACTGTATTAAAAATTTCAGCACTTGATTCGTTCTTTGCAAGTTTCCTGCCAATGTACGGCATTGGTTTAGGATGGATTTTTCCTGCTATAGTCGGCGCTATAATCGGCTATGTAGTGCAGCTTAACAAAGAGAGTGTTGCTACTTTAAATAAATAGATCAAACTAAAGAAAAAAGGAGACTGACGCAATTGTCAGTCTCCTTTTTTCATGCTATTTGACAAAAATTTATAAAAAAAGCAAGACTGGTAAATCGTTCTAGTTCCATGTATAGTACAACTATCTTCTTATGAAAGGAATGTTTTACTTGTTTTATAAATTAACAAAAGAACAGCAGCAGCTAATGGTTTCGGAAATACAAACGTTTTTTGCAGCTGAACGGGACGAGGAAATATCAGAATTCGCAGCGGAAAGCGTGCTTGAGTTCTTTAAGGACACGATTGCTCCTCATTTTTATAATGCTGGCGTTATGGATGTCAAAAATTTAGTGGAAGAGCAATTCTCTGCTATTGAAGATGAAATTTTAATATTGGAAAAACCAATCAGAAAATAGAATCCCTTTTTCCTGCATATACCATTATTCAATGTACATATAGGAGCTGCCAAAGTAACATGCTATACTAGACTTCATTTCTTTTATAGGAGGTTTTCTAGCTATGCGTAAAACAATGCTTGCACTGCTCCTCGCTGTATTTCTTGGCTCAACGATGACTGGCTGTGATGAAATTAATCCAGGCACAGACCAGCCAGGAGAAGATGAAATCGGCGATAATGAAATTAATGACGAAGAATAAAGGCATCGAGTTTTCGATGCCTTTCTAAAAAGTAATTCAAGCTTTCCTCAATCCTCATTATTTGCGTATTTCAGTTCATATCTCTCTTTTTTTGCAAGCCTGAAAGCGCCGCGATAATTGTGCCTGACTGTATTGTTCCAGCGATACCCGCAGGTTGCCGCCGTTTTATTTAATACAACGGCAACCTCTTCAAAGGCAGCAATTGCTGTACTGCCCTCACGAATATGATTCAATACCGTTTCTGCCAGTAAAGCATCTTGTTCTCTCGTAAATGTATGTGGCATTTTATCACCTTTTGTTCGTCTTGATTATCCTTAATATCGACACGAAACAGTTTAGTTTTAGTGCCATTTTACATTTCTAGCAAATCTGTTATATCATCGTTGTACCCTTTTTCGTTTATACCCAAAAGGAAGGAATGAAAACAGCGTTGGAACCCGCTTAATTATCCTCTACATTGGCAAAAAACTCTTCCAATGTCCAATTCTTCTCTTTTATTAATTTAGCTGCTTCCTTGCCAACATAGCGATAATGCCATGGTTCATATTCATATTGGGTTATGTCAACCTTATCTTTCGGATAGCGCAGAATAAATCCATATTTATAAGCATTGTCCATTAACCATTTGCCTTCTTTATCTTCTCCGAACTCTTCCGTTAATAAGAAATTCTGACCCTCTGAAGTGATATCCATTGCTAACCCGCTTTGATGTTCACTAGAGCCGGGAATAGCTACTGCCTGCTCTGCTTGTTCTTCCCCTACATTTGCAACCTCTTGGTCAAAAACTGCAGATTGTCGTTCATATGACCTGTATCCTGAAGAGGCATAAAGAATCATACCTTCTGATTTAGCTCCATTAAACATTTCAGCAAGCGCTTCTCCTGCTTCCTTCCTCATATAGCTTTTCTCAATATCCTCATTCCCAAAGGAAAAGGAAACTTCTGGTCTGATAAGATCCTTTGGTTCATAATCACTTGGCAAATAATATTCTTTATTAACTAACGCTAATATATTTTCAGGATTCAAAATGACATTATGTCCGTCTTCTTCCTTTACTTTATTTAGATTTTCACTTGGTATGGTCCATTCCTTTGTTTCTTGATTTTCTGCCTGCTGCTGGGAAGTTTGGTTCGTGTTTTCCTCTTTTGGCTGACTCTCTTGTTGTGTCGTACTGCAGCCGCTCAAAATAAAAGCAATAGCTGCAGTCGTAATTATTTTTTTCATGTTGTCACCTTTCTTCTCTTGCTCAGTAGTCCATTTTATGTATTTCTTTCCTTCTACCTTCATTATTATAAGGGAATATTAACATTATAGAAGTGTTTGTCGACAATACCATTACAAAAAAATGACAAAACAAAAAAATATCTATTACGTTCCGAATACGAATGGCAACATAAAAACCGCTTTTTCATCTAACAATAAGGAAGAGATACATCAAGCAATGGGAGGGAATCACAAAATGCCTAGAGATGCAGACAATATTCATGTGGAAACAGAATCTCATAAGGATGGTCCAAGAGAAGGAGTCATCCCAAGTGGAAACAGTAATCAGATGGGGATTAGAACAGAAGCTGGACATAAAAAGGCAAATGCCTTCCATGTTCAATCACTGAAAGCAGATGCTGATATGCAGCAATTCAGCGATACGATAGATAATGCCTTTCCTAAATAAAAAAAACAGGATGCAAAAGCATCCTGTTTAGCTCCTAATACCAAATCTTTCTTTCGCCTTTAATATAAATTCTTGCGAATCTATGTCTTCCTTTTGTTTAGTTCCGTCCGACCATTCTGTAAATGAATGATTAGTCAAAACTATACTTCCCTTATCTGTTAACAAGCTAAGCAGAGGATCTTTATTAAAACGCGACGCAGGATGATTAACGATAATTCCTTGCATTTCATTTAACTCTTTGACATCATCGAAAACTTTAGTTGAGCAAAAGGCATAACCAATCCTCCAGTCCTCATCTTTATCCTTCAGCTTGACATATAACATATAATCTCCATACTCACTCGGCTTCTGCTCTATCTTAAATTCTCCATTATCTGAAACTATTAGCTCTCCATCAAGGGGCACAGGCTTTAATGGCAGATTGGCGCCATATCCTGAATCCACCACATATTGGCGTCCATTATCCTCAAGCAATATACAAGCGTGGGTAGCTCCTGTCTTGCTCCAAGCTTGATTGGCAGGATCATAGGTAATCCCCTTAATTAGGGCGACATTTAACCCGTTTTCACGTAAAAACAAGTAAAGAAGGGAATTTATATCATAGCAAAGCCCGCCTTCTTTTCGCTCAATGATCTTATCTTGTAAATAAGCGGGAGATATCTCGCCCGTTTTCCCTCCGATTATAGCCATATTTTCAAAAGGGACTGTTTTTGCCACCTTTTCCAATACAATTTCTAGATTTTGCAACGTTATTGCTTCTGCAAGAGGGAAGCCAATTCGCTGCCGAAAGCGTTCATTTAATTCATGCATTTGTCATCCTCCTAACTATATAAAAAGATTCTCTCCTTGAAGGACAAGGACTGTCATGCCTTGCTCACTGCCTGATTCATGGCCTTCTCCCTTGTCCCACAGCACTCCCTCACCTGTTTGCAGTGTCTGTATTTGTCCGTCCGCTCCTTTAATCCAGCCTTGCCCTTCCATTATGATGAAGGCCTGTTTAACCGGAGCATCATGATAACCTACCATTCCCCCAGGCTCGACATGAATTATACCGATACTAACAGGTTCATTTGTTCGCATTAAATTCGTGTAATAAGCAGCTACGGAATTATAATTGCTGATGGCCTTGCCTGTAAGCTTATTAAATGACATTATTTCCTTCATTTAAATACCTCCTTGTTCGCCATCTTATTATCGCATACATTTATTTAAGGTCTCTAGGAAAAGCTGTTACAACTGCTTCTGTTTTTTGTAGGCTAAAGGCGTTATCTTCATTTCCTTACGAAACTTTTGAATAAAGTAGCTTGTGCTGCTGAAGCCAACCCGATAAGCGACCTCCGTAATATTGGCATCCTCTTCTTGAAGCAAAATTAAGCTTTTCTGAATGCGATAATGCTCCAAATAATTAAAGGGCGAACGGTTTAAGATCCTTTGAAAATAGCGGCAGCATTCCGATCGACTCAAATGGCCTGCTGCAGCAATATCGACAAGCTTTATTTTCTCCTCATAATGATGATGAATCCAGTCGAGCATCTGTTTCATTCTTTCATTTTTAACTGACTCTGCTTTGTTAAAGGCAGGTGGAAGTCCATTTTTCATAAAGCTTTTCCATAATAAGGAAAGCTGTATGCTAATATCAATTTCAAAATACGGCTCCTTTTTTTGAAGGAGTTCGTTAATGGCTAGGATAGCGTCCAATATAATTCTGCCCCATTCTTTATGACCATCAAGAGGAACATATGGAAGATTGCTTGCTTGCATATATGGATAAACATACTGAGAAAAAAGTTCTTGTGTGAGCATAAAGGAAGGTGCGACGTTAAGGCAAATATAGGATGCGTCCTTTGTGACCTCCGCTGCCATATGCAGTAAACCGCTGTTTATAAATAGGCCGCTGTCTTCTTTCAGTAAAATATCGTCTCCATTTACCGAGAAATTCGCTTCTCCTTTATGCATGTACACAAACTGCAGTTCATCATGCCAATGCAGCGGGATGTGCCCATACATGTTTTTATTAATGGTTGTTTCGTAGCAGGCTACAGGCAATAATACAGTATAATGCTCTGTCAGCTCTTTTAGATCATCACCGATAGGAAAAGGACGGTTTTGCATAACAACCTCCATATATTTATATTTTTTCCGTCTATTATCGTATTTTTCCGCTGATTATTCCTTTATTATAACAATATCTTTATAAAAGGCGGAGACATAATGACTAGAAATAGAGGTTTGTTTTTTGTAATTACAGGTGCTGCTTTTTGGGGAGTCGGCGGCACAGTTGCCCAGAAGCTCTTTCAAACCTATCAAATCGATGTAAATTGGCTAGTTGTCGTAAGGCTGCTGCTTTCTGGCTTAATGCTGCTTTTGCTGACAGCCTTTAGCAAAAAGCGCAGTCAAATTATTGCTGTTTGGAAGAGTCCTCAATCCGCTTTCCGATTGATTGCCTTTTCCCTTTTTGGGATGCTGGCCGTTCAGTATACTTATATGGCAGCCATCAATCATGGCAATGCAGCTGTTGCTACGTTGCTGCAGTATTTAGCACCAATCATGATTATGATATATTATCTTTTAACCAAAAAAGCGCGGCTGTCTAAACTAGACGGATATTCTGCCGCACTTGCATTAGGCGGCTGCTTTCTTCTGCTGACAAATGGTTCTTTTTCCGAGCTTTCTGTTCCTGTTCAAGCTGTTGTATGGGGTGTGCTTTCTGGAATAGCGGCTGCTTTTTATACTTTAAGTGCTGGACGCTTGCTGGAAAAGTTTGATTCTATGGTAATTGTCGGCTGGGCGATGATAATCGGGGGACTTTGCTTAAATACGTTAGAACCTGTGTGGAAGACAGCACCTGCTGAACTGCCTAGTGCAGCCATTGGTTATTTATTGTTTGTGATTGTGTTTGGCACAATGATAGCCTTTTGGTTTTATATAAAAAGTTTAGAGTCACTATTGCCGAAAGAATCCAGCTTGTTAGGCAGCATTGAGCCGCTTGCGGCTGTGTTGACGACGGTCTTTTGGCTCAACATGCCATTTGGCTTATTTCAATGGCTTGGCGCAGCCTGCATTATCGGTGTCATTCTGCTTCTATCTGCTTTTAAACGGCAGAACGCTCAATCTGTCCAACTATAAAAAAAGAGAAGCTGCCGTCAAAAAATCGGCAGCTTCTTATATTGCGTGCTCTTCTACCTTATACTTATAAAACTTCTTATCAACCTCCATAAGCGGAAAGGCCTTAGGCAGTTCGGCCAGCTCAATACTTGTAAACTGGTTTTTCTCATAAAAGCGATGAGCTGCTAAAAACTGAGGCGTAGTGCCAAGGTAAACTTCTAAAATATCGACTTCCTTTGCCCAAGCAAGGGCATTTTCCAACAAAAGTCTCGCTGTATTATAGCCTGCGCCGCGATAATCTTTATGCACGAACATTTTTCTTAAGGCAGCTTGGCTGTTGCCGATATCAAGTAAAGCAATGGTACCAACTACCTTCTCCTCACTACGAGCAACCCAAAAGTTGCCTTTTCCTCTTTGATAAAATGTTTCTATCATCAATAAATCAGGCTGGTCTTCTTTTGTAATAGGGATATTATATTCTGTTTGCTGAATCGTTAATATCAAGTCAACCACTTCAGCTTGATGCTTTTGCCGAAATAGTTCCACAATTGGTTTGTTCAACTATTGCCACCACCAAAAATTATTTTTCATGCCAATATCTCTTTATTCTGTTTATCCTGTTAAATTCCTCCTTTTAAATATCAGATTTTTCAGTTTAGTTTCACTTAGAATAATTCTGTTGTTTTAGGACAACTTACTTTTTGGAGGAGGTGATACATATGGCAAGAATTGGTGTAGAACAATCACTAACAAATATTTCAGAGGCTCTCCGTGAACAAGGGCATGAGGTGATTGATTTAAAGCAAGAGTCTGATGCACAAAACTGTGATTGCTGTGTTGTCTCAGGAATTGATTCTAACGTAATGGGCATGCAGGACACACAAATACAAGGCTCTGTTATTGAGGCAAACGGCCTTTCTGCTGATGAAGTATGTCAGCAAGTAGCACAAAGAACAAACAAATAAAAAACATGCTTAAGCAAGCACCTTTTTTGGGGTGCATGCTTAAGCGTAACCTCCTATGAATCCAGCTAGACTCCCCTTTTTCCTTCCCCTTATGTATGAAGAGCTTAAATCATGGCGATAAACATAAGGGACACTTTGCTTTTTTATCAAAAGAATTATGTATTTTTAGTAAAATTTCCACTCTCGTTACATTAGTTTTTTCCCTTTTGTCATATGATGTAGTATTCCTTTTAAAGAGGGGAGCTGATTAAATGATTATCTTTTTGATCGGGTTAGGCATATTGCTTGTAGATGTGTTTTTTTGAAGGTCATCTTCTCCAAAGAAAAGGAAGGATTACAAGCGCAATCCTTCTTTTTCTTTGGTTTTAATTGGCCTTAAAATTATACAAAGGCTTAATAACCTTCATAATTTCAATGGTATCAACACTATGTCTAATAATATCCTCCATTGGCTTGTATGCCATCGGGCTCTCATCTAATGTGCTTTCATTAACAGAAGTCGTCCATACTTCCTTCATTGAATCCTGGAATTCTGTCAATGACACCATCTCTTTTGCTTTCGTTCTTGACATTAATCTGCCTGCACCATGAGGAGCCGATTCATTCCATTCTGCATTACCTTTACCGATTGCAATTAAGCTGCCATCACGCATATTGATTGGAATGATTACTTTTTCCCCTTTTTTGGCAGAGATTGCCCCTTTTCTGAGAATCATTTGTTCCATATCAATATAATTGTGAATCGTTGTAAAGCTGTCCGCTATTTCCCAGCCCATACGGGAGACAATTTCTTCTGCCATTGCTTTACGATTCAAAAGTGCATAATGCTGCGCGATTTTCATATCATTCATATAATGATCAAAGCTTTTTCCTTGAAGATAAGCAAGATCCTTTTTAATGAAAGGACTTTTAAGGCTTTTTAACGCTTCTTCAATTTCCCTTTCCCTGCCTTCTGCTTTCAATTCATTAATCAGCGTTTGGCGTTCTTCCTGCAAACTTAACAGCTCATTATATGCTAAGTTTTGATAATGCTCTGCAATTACCTTGCCTAAATTTCTTGAACCAGAGTGGATGACAATCACAATTTTATCGTCTAATTCGTTCAACTCAACAAAATGGTTACCTCCACCTAAAGTTCCAACTGATGATTTAGCTCTTTTCAAGTTAAAAGGCGCGACCACATTACGAAAATCAATTTTTTTGGAATACGGATGGAATTGACTGCTTTCCCTTGTGGCAAAGCCGCTTGGAATATGTTTGCGGATTATTTCATCGAGCTTATCGAAATTAACTTCTGTTTTATTTTTATTTATAACGGCAACTTCCATGCCGCAGCCGATATCACATTTTTCTCCTAATTACTTAAGAGTTTGGACTATACCTTCTCTGCGGTTATCGGAGTTAGGCAGCTCCTATCGCAGGCTCGCCGTATTAATTATCCCATCATTTATAAGGTTTGGTAATAATTCTGCACGTAAATCTGCCACTAGCGTGCAAGTCTCTGAACCATTTGACTATGTTGCCACAGCCTCTGGCTGCTGATTGCCCTAATAGGGGTTCCAGCAATTGAGCGAGTGGTTTAACGTCTGGGCCAACATCAAGCAACCCCGACTAAGTTTGGAACAATTTTATCTGTTATAGTCATCGTTGTTCCGATTGTACAGCCTGCGCCTGCATGAGTATCAGGCATAATCCGGATTTTGGTTCCTTCTGTAAAGTCCTGATCGCAAAGCTCTTGAATTTGCGACAATGCTGTTTCTTCGACTTTATCTGTAAAAACTTTGGCGCTGTTAAATCTCCCTTGCACTTCAATCATAAAATCCCTCCTCTTACACTTATAACAGCAGTTTCACAACTGGGAATGTGCTGCCGTTTTTAGTCCAGTTCGCTTAATAGTGTATATAATCCTGCTTATTTTGTAAAATAATAGAAAACAATTACAGCCAGCAATGAATGAAAATCAGACATATGGGAAAACTTTTTTTTAGACAATATAGACCG
Organism: Niallia sp. Man26; assembly: GCF_022049065.2. NCBI lineage: Bacteria > Bacillati > Bacillota > Bacilli > Caryophanales > Bacillaceae > Niallia > Niallia sp. Man26. Next base: position 1,582,214 of record NZ_CP095743.1, on the reverse strand, counting down.
TTATCGTTCTGATGGGAGCAAATCATATATGACGAAACTTAACAAACCACCGCTAACAAGTGCTGAACAGGGAAATTTATGGAACTTTTATATAGCAAACACGATGTCTCACTGTATGTTCCAGCCTTTTTTAACAAATGTGGAGGATAAAAGAATCAAGGCAATTATTAAAGACAGTGATGTTTTAAGCCAAAGAATCATTAATCGTGTTACCATTTTATTCCAAGCAGATAATATCCCTCTTCCTGTCGGTTTTTCAGCAGAAAAAGATGTAAATCTTTCCGCACCACGGCTGTTTTCTGATGAGTTTTATCTTGAGTACATAGACATGATGTATAAGTTGGGAATTATCTTTTACAGCATTACCTTGCCTAATACATCAAGATTAGATATACGTCAATTTATTGTCGAAATCATGAGGGACGCTGCTACTCTTTCCAATCAGGTGACAGAGTTAATGCACGAAATGGGGATTCATGTGCGGCCTCCGAATATACCTGCGATGGATGCTGCTGAAATGGTTCAACGGCAAAGCTTTTTTAATGGCTTTTTTGGTGATAAAAGGCCATTAACAGGTATTGAAATTTCACAATTATTTGCTAATATCCAGTTCAACACGATGAAAACCGTGCTGCTGCTCGGTTTCAGCCAAGTCGCAAAATCAGAGGATATCAGCAACTATTTTATAAGAGGCAAGCATATAAATATTAAACAAAATTCCGTATTTTCCAATGTACTAAAGTCAGAAGACTTGCCATTGACAATGCCAAGTCAATTTAATATCACCACATCCCAAACAGCGCCCTACTCTGAAAAACTGATGCTTTTTCATATCAGCAATCTGTCTTCTGCAAAATTACGAAATTTTGGTGATTCTATTGCAGTTAGTCCGCGCCATGACCTTGGTTCTATCTATCTTCGGCTAATGGTGGAAACTTCAAACTATGCAGAGGACGGCGGAAATCTATTAATCGAGCACAATTGGATGGACAAGCCACCGCATAACATCGACCGTAATTTACTTGCAAAAAAACAAAAATAATATATTTTGCTTAAAGGAGCCTTGATAGATGAAAAAAGAGCAAGAAGTTATCTCAGATGAATTTTTAGATCATCTCGTCGAGGAAATTAATGAAATATATGGATGGGATGATAAAAAAGACAGTAATGAAGAAGAAAATAGAGGTTAAAAATAGCCATGAAAAATGTTAGTCCCCATTTTTCATGGCTTTTAAAAATGTAAGTGCTACTACTCTAGGCATTGGTGATAGCATTACATTTCTATTGTAACGTTCTTTATAGAGAATGTCTCGTGCTTTTTACCATTTTAATAAATTTTTTATAGGAGTAAATAGTATTAGCTCTTAAAATCAGTCTTTAATAGGGAATACATATAAAGATCATCCATTTTTCCGCAGCTGTATTCATAGCTTCTTAACAGTCCCTCCTGTAAAAAGTTATTCTTTTCCAGCACTCTTTGTGATTGGCGGTTTGGAGGCTCTACAAGTGCTTGAATCCGCACTAGTTTCATTTGGTCAAAGCCATAATCAACGACAGCGTGAAGAGCCTCACTGACAAGTCCTTGTCCCCAATACTGTTGATGAAGCTCAAAGCCAACTTCTGAGCGAAAATGGCGCTTCTCCCAATTTAAAAAACCGCAGCTGCCAATTACTTTGTCTTCGCCTTTTAATGTAATGCCCCATCTTATTCCAGTCTGCTGCATGTGGATTTTGCTATACCAATCGATCTCCTCGACTGTTTCCTCCACTGACTGAAAAGGCTCCATTCCATAATATTTCATTACAGCTTTGTCAGAAAGATAACGATAAATATCTGCTGCATCTTCCTTCGTTATTTTTCTTAAATGTAAGCGATCTGTTGCAAGCAGTGGGAAATCTTTATGCTTGAGGCACATGTATTTACCTCCATTTATTTATACAATTCCATAAACGTCCCTGCCACCATACATGGCTTAACATCAATTTTTTGCCACACATTGCCTGTTACATAGGGTTCTACCTTTAACCATTCGTCAACAGCTTCTCTTGTCGGATATTCAACGACCATCATCGAACCAATCATTTTTCCGTGATCATCCAATAAGGCTGCACCATATAAATGCTTTCCTTCCTTAAACCGCATTTCTACGGAACTTAAATGCTCTTTTCTTGCAAACATTCTCCGTTCCAATGCCTGCTCATCCGTACCATCATATGCCGTAACAACAAATTGCATTAATCATGTCCCCTTTGTATTTGTAGATATCATTGCCATTAATATTCTTTCTACAGCAAACAGCACTTTTCCTTCACAGAAAAGTGCTTATTCTTGTAATCCTTATGACAGCTCTTTCAGCTTTTTCGTTAGCTCGTTGAATTCCGCATCAAGCTTAGAATATTCCTTATCATGCGGCATCATGAAACTTAACCTTCCTAGTATTTCCTGCCTTTCTGTTTCAAGCTTCAGCCGCAGTTCTTCCACATCATCTCTAGCTGCAGCAGGTGATTGCCATTGTTTGCGAACTCCATTATTCGTGATTAAAAGCGAGCTTGTTGTCGTTTTCTCCAGGAAATAGCGGTCATGTGAAACAACAATTAATGTTCCATTATATTGTGCCAGTGTTTCCTCCAGCTGCTCACGGGATGCAAGGTCCAGATGGTTGGTTGGTTCATCTAGTAAAAGCACATCTTTATCCTCTAATATATATGCCATCAGCTTGCATTTAACGCGCTCGCCCATACTCATCGAGCCGATTGGTTCCCTCCATTGAGACGCAATAAAACCTAACTGCTTCATTAAAGTTTGTACATTGCCTCGTTCTGCAAACGTCTCGCGATGAAAAAGCTGTGAGGGTGTCTGTTCAAGGGGAAGATCAAAAACCTCCTGCGATAAATAGCCAATCTTAGCTGTAGGAGATACCCATATCTCGCCAATTCCTTGCTCACTACCAACAATCATTTTCAAAAGAGTCGTTTTGCCGGATCCATTTGGACCTGTTAGAGCTACTCTTTCGCCGTGTTTAATGGTAAAATGCACATCCTTAAACAATGTCCGCTTTCCATATGCTTTCGCCAAACCCTTCACTTCGAGAAACCGTTTGCCGACCTTACTGTTGGATTGAAGGGAAAAATAAACGGAGTGCTCGCCTTCAACAGGTTCCACCTTATTCTTCTCCAGCTCCTTTTCAAGCCGCTTTTGTTTTGATTTTACTTGGGCATCCATGCGCTTTGCTTTAACTCGGTAGTACTCCTTTACCCCTTCCTTTTTCGTGGATTCGGCGTGAGCTTTTTTTGACCAGGAATTCAATTCCTTAATCTGACCTTCTATTCGTTCTGTCAGCTTTTGCTGTTTTTCATATTCCCTCTGCTGCACAAGTCTTTTTTGTTTGCGAGCCTCCATATAAGCAGTATAGTTCCCCTTATGCTCCACAAGCTTCTTGCCTTCAATAGCCCAAATTTTTGTGGCCACTTCATCAAGAAAATAGCGGTCATGTGACACTAACACAATGGTGCCTTTATATTCCTTTACCTGCTTTTGAAGCATCTGTAGACCCTTGTCATCAAGATGATTTGTCGGCTCATCCAGCAATAACATATCAGCATCTTGTGCGAATCCTTCAGCAAGTCTGGCCTTTAGTTTTTCGCCACCGCTTAAGTATTCATATGGAGAGTCAGGCACTTGCCATTTTTCTAATAGCTTTACTTCAGCGACTGATTTATCTGCAGACAGATGCGTCGCTGATTCCTGAACAACAAGCCAAGAAGTTAAGGGAACAAGCCATTGGAGCTCACCGTTAGAAGGAGTTATGTCTTCATTCAACAGATGCAAAAGTGTCGATTTGCCAGCACCATTATTACCGATAATGCCGATTATATCCCCTTGCTGCACCGATGCTGTCACTTCTTCGAATACAAGATGGTCCTTGATTTCATAACTAATATGATGCAATTTCAATAATTCTTTCATTAATTAATCCCTCTCTTAAATAGGGAGGACAAAAAAATCCTCCCAAAAGTAATTTTGGAAGGATTAGCCGAACATTTTAAGCATGACCAAATAAGCCTTGTAAGACTTATTGATACGTATAGATAGAAAATGGGCAGACTAATCCTATTTTAGTTTGATTTGCAAATATGCATTTCAGGCTAAATAAAATAAGATTAGATAATCATCGTCCACCCATCATCCCTTTCTGCTTTGTTACTAACAGTGTAACAAAACTCTTTTTTCAATGCAATGGTTTACAAACTATAAATGACAAAAAAAGGAATCGGCTTATATGCTAAATCGCGCTCGTTTCCCATTCCTCCCGCAATATTCCCATGCGGATGGAATCATAATAAACACCATTATAATAACGGCATTTCCTAAGCCGTGCTTCTAGCTGCATCCCGAGCTTTTCTCCTACCTTCATCATGCGATGATTGCCAGACCATGTTGTAAAGCCAACTCTTACTAGCGGGAGTGTTTGAAACAAATGACTTGTCCACAGCTTTAGTACTTTTGTTCCGTATCCTCCGCTCCAATACTGAGGATTGAAAATAACGATACCCATTTCCAACCAATTGGAAGGTTTATGCTCCCAGTAGTAGCTAACCGTACCAATAAGCTTTCCGTCTACCTCAATCCCCCAATAATCGCCTTGACCGATTATTTCATTCTTGCGCTTCATAAATTCGGCCCACGGAACAGCCTTATGTTCATAATAAGGCGCATCCCAGTTTTTCCATTCAGGTGCCTCTTCTTTATATGCCTGTTCCCAAAGCGGATAAAGATCAGCCTCTATCAACGGTCTAATGATGATGTTATCTTCTGCATACATGCTTGGAATAATCGAGCTTTGTCCGCCAAAGAAAATATTCTCAACCTCTTGAATAGTGTCTGCTAGATAGGTAGGCTTGGATAAAGCCAGCTCTTCCCGGGACCCATATCCATATGTAACACCGACAGAGTCTATGCCAGTATTATTTGCTCCAATTAAGTCATATTTTCTATCCCCAATCATGATAAAATCACTAGGTTCATATTCTTTGTAATAATCAAGCAAATATTGAATGATGTCTGTTTTCGCTGATCTAGTTCCATCGAGATTGCTGCCGACAATCATATCAAAATAAGAATCAATTGCAAAATGCTCGGCAATTTTTTCAGCAAAAACCGTCAGTTTTGAGGTTGCGATTGCCAAAATACAGCCGTTCGCTTTTAACCGGCTTAACAATTTTGGTATCTCTTCAAAGAGTTCATTTTCATACATTCCGTATTTTTTAAATCTCTCCCGATAAAATCCAATTGCCTTTGGAATTGTTTCCTCATCAAATCCAGCATATTCTGCAAAAGAAACATGCAATGGCGGTCCGATATAGCATTCTAATTCATCCAATGTTGGTACTTGTTTATTAAGCTTTGCGAAAGCATGTTGAACAGATTTCGTGATTCCTTCCTTAGGATCTGAAAGTGTTCCATCCAAATCAAATAGTATGACTTTATATGTTTTCATTCCAACATCCCTTTCTGCTTGTAAACTACCTCATTTTACCATATTCAAATTCAATGAATACCCACATTGTCCTAAAAAAGAAAAAACTGCTAGTTAAGCAGCAGTCTTCCTGAATAAAAACAATATTGCACCTTCTTAATCAAACACTAGCGCCGCCCTCAAATCACAGATGTTATGTTCTAAGTAACCTTTTAAGCAGGTAAGGGTGTAAACCCAGCCTTCCTTTTGGCCGAGCAGTTTTTCAACAAGCAGGGGATCTTCGGGCTTGAAGCCCGATTCCCGCACTTCCATTATTGTATTTGTTTGTTCGTGCTCCCTTAATTTAATGGTAACGATTGTTTCCTCCCGTTCAGCGCCCCAAGCAAACACAATTTTTTCGTTATTCAGAATTTCCAGCAGACGAATTGCTGCTTCTGCCTTATACTCGTTATATTTAAGGATGACAGTATGACCTTGCGCCCAATTTTCTGAACTGGATGAAAACCAAAAATTGCCGATTTTTTCTCGCTCTACAATCGCTGCGAATACATTTTCAACAGGCTTGTTTATTTGCAGTTTAACAGTTACTTCTGTTACCAACTATAATGCCCCCTTTTTTATATTATTCTATTCTATCATAGGAGGATACGGTACCTAAACGGAGCAATGCGATAGTTTACATAATTAGCTTATCTTTAACAAAGAAGGTGGATACTGTTCTATCAGTATCCACCTTCTTGTACAGCTAAACTCTCATTTTCGGTGGTGACTCCAGCCAGCCTTTATCAATCATAATATTAGTTCCGTCCTCTGCATACAGTTCAATTTCTCCTAACAGACGGTTATAAGAGACGCCTAAATCCCGACGATAGCTTGTGCCTAACCCTAATCCGTAAAAGCCTATGCCTGCTGATGTAAGTGCGCTTGCAATGAACATCATCAGCTTTTCAGAGAATACTTTCAAATCCTGTGGTATGACCTCTTTATCCCAATGAAGGCTAGCGTACAAATCATTATCTTTCAAATATGCTTGGAAAATCTCGCAATGCTTCTCAGCAATTTCTTTTCCGCGAATTAAATATTTTTTTACTTCCTCTGAACGTGTTGATGGAAGGAAGCCAATCATTAATCCAGCACCTAAAGCATTTCGGTGGAAATTGGCATATAAATTTGTAATCTCTGGAGCAGTGAGCGGTCTCTTATCTCCTAGGAATCCAGACAGAAAGCTCTGGCGCTGGATATAATCGACTTCCTTTGCTGGCGGAACCTCCGGTAAGCTCTGGTATTTTCCTTTAAGTGTAAGAAGTTCCACCAGCATTTCATAAAGCTTCATAGCATCTGTTAGACACTTCTTATAATAGTCCATACAATCTTGTCTTTGAACAACAGATAAATTTATCCCATGCGCCCGTAAACCCATTCTGGCAAACTGGTGAATATACTCCAGTATAAAATCGTCTGTATACACCTTTTTTGCTGTTGGAGATATATCCTCTTCTACATGAAAACCATGAGGTATTGCCCTACCCTCAGACTTAAAGATCTTTTTTATTTCATCCAGCTGGCGAACCGATGTGTGATAAGCAAACTCCACAATATCCTTTGTTTGCTTATCTTCGGCAATTTTCAAAAAATAACTGAACATGCATACTTGAGAGCTTTCTCCCATATAAGATCCCCATAGCTGGGACACTTCTGCTGAAGATAATAGATGTGAGTCTTTTTTTGACACAGTAAGTCCTCCACGTATTTTTTTATGAGTTTGCCCATTACCGGAGGATTTCATGTATGTTCCTTAAAAACGCAAACCTTTTGCAATATTCTAATACTTGTATATAATAAAATGACCAGTACATACAGCTTTAAAAATTATTATTCTTTTTGTCTATAAAGGAGCAGTTATGGAGCAAAACATCGGCAGATTAATTTATGAGCTTCGGCGCGGCAAAAAACAAACATTGAAACAGATTGCAGAAAAAACTGGCTTATCTATCAGTTTTATATCTCAGGTGGAACGATCTAAGTCTTCCATTACGATTGAGTCGCTCACAAAAATTGCTGAAGCTCTTAATGTCAGCCCAAGCTATTTTTTCACAGATAAAAACAAAGAGAAAAAATTTGTTCATCGCAGTGTTAAAGATGCGGTAACCATTCAAGCGTCCCAATTCATTTATGAAAGCATCACAGGTGATGTAAACAACCCTGTGTTTGAACCGATGATTGTCACATTGTTGCCGCGCAATCAAAAAGTAACAACATTCACTCATTCAGGACAGGAGTTTCTGTATGTACTAGAAGGAATACTTACGGTCCTCTATGAGGAGGATGAATACGAGCTTCATCCTGGAGACAGCTTTCATGTAGAATCTACCAATCCTCATAACTGGTATAACAGAACGGATAAATTAGTTAAAATACTATATGTGCGCTCAAGCGTAACTTAAAGTATCTCCATCATAAGATGGGGATTTTTTTATAATGCAACTTCGTAACCCACCCCATTTTCAACTGCCTTCATAAAGACTGCAGCTGCAACGGCAGTATCTAAATAAGCAACACCGACAGATTTATATAGAGTGATTTCATCCTCCGAAGTACGGCCGGCCTTTCTGCCAGCTACAAGCTCTCCTAATTCCCCGTAAAGCATGTCAAAGCTCCACTGCCCTGCTTTTTCTGGTATGAGTAAGTCTCCTGCTTCATCACGAGCACCTTCGATTGTATCGACAACAATCTTGCTGCAGCGTTTTAATGTCACTAAATCAACTTCCCTCATCTGCGGCTTAAAGGCGCCGATTGCATTAATATGTGTGCCAGGCCGTATATGGCTGCCATCAAAAAGCGGCTCAGTCGATTTAGTGCTACAGACAATAATGTCTGCTTCTTTCACCGCATCATTGCCTGTTTTTGCAATCTTTATCTCACCATTCCAGTCTGGATAGAGGGAGGAGATTACTTCAGCAAACTCGACTGCTTTTTCCGTCGTCCGGTTATACAAAACCAGCTGTTCTAGATTACGAACTGCCATCACAGCTTGTACTTGTCCGAGAGCTTGAGCTCCGCAACCCAGTATGGCAGCACTCCTAGCATTCTTCCTTGCGAGATGGTCTGTTGCGACACCACTTGCCGCACCTGTTCGTAATACAGTTAAGAAACTGGCATCCATAAGGGCTGTTTGCTTGCCGGTTTGTGTTTCAGTTAACAAAATGACGCTTTTTAAGGCAGGATTGCCTTGTTCGTTATTCGGAAAAATTGTGATAACCTTAACCGCTGCATAGTCGAGCGGCTTTAAATATGAAGGCATTATAAGGGAAGTTCCACCTGCCTTTTCATGCTCCACTGCTGTCCTGACAGGAGTAATTGTCTCTCCTTGTGCATCATATAAAAAGGCTTTGCGCACATCTTCTAAACAATCTTCCATAGGATAAATGGCGCGAATCTGCTTCTGTGATAATATCAGCATCTTTTTACCTCCCCTTAAAAAATTTTTCTGGGAGCAGATCTATAGCCCCCATCCCCATCAATCCAGTTCTTCGTTGCTTTTATCTTTCGCAAAGTAAATGGCAATTAAAGATATGACACTTGTAGCAACAATATATAATGCAACAGGAATCCACGAATTACTGTATGCGCTTAACAATGCTGTTGCAATGAGCGGTGCTGTCCCGCCGGCAAGTGCAGCTCCAAGCTGATAGCCTAGTGTGACACCTGTATAACGGACATTTGTAGTGAATATTTCAGTAAACATCGTGCCAAGTACAGCTGTAACTGGTGCCCACAGAATGCCAAGGCCAATAACAGTTGCTATAATCAGCAAGAAATCTGATTGTAAGGATACAAGATAGAAGTACGGAAAGGCATAAAGAAGAATCGCAACCGTTCCGCCAATGTAGAGCGGTTTTCTCCCTACCTTGTCTGATAATTTTCCCATCAAGGGAATCATGACAGTTGCAACTAAGACCGAGATTGTAACTGCATTCAAAGCAACAGTCCGCTCATAACCTTGGTATTCAGTGGCATAGGCAATGATGAAGGTTCCAAAAATATAAAATGGTCCTGTTTCCACCACTTTTGCGCCGACAGCTATTAACACTGCTCTCCAGTGATAGCGCACTGTCTCAATAATCGGCACCTTTGCAACGTTTCCACTTTCTTTAGCTTCTTTAAATGCAGGTGTTTCATCAAGCCCCTTTCTAATCCAAAGGCCTAGAAATACTAATAAAGCGCTTAAAATAAACGGTATTCTCCAGCCCCATGACATAAATTGAGCATCACTTAACACAGTAGTCAAAATAGTAATGGATAATGTTCCTAACAGCATCCCAATTGTTACGCCGATTTGCGGGATACTTCCAAAAAAACCGCGGCTGTTTTTGTTTGAATACTCGACTGCTAGCAGCAAAGCACCGCCCCATTCCCCGCCAATGCCAAGGCCTTGAATACATCTTAATGTAATAAGCAGGATTGGTGCCCAAACACCAATTGCATCATAATCTGGCAAACAGCCGATTAAGACTGTTGCGCCGCCCATCAGCGACAATGTCATTACTAGCGTTGTTTTTCGCCCGACTCTATCACCAATATGGCTAAAGATAATTCCTCCAAGAGGTCGAATGAAAAAAGGCAATGCAAAGGACACATAAGATAACAGCAATCCGACAACAGGATCATGATTTGGAAAAAACAAGGTTGTAAATACTAAGGAAGCAACTGTGCCATATAGAAAATAATCAAACCATTCAATGGAACTGCCTATTAAACTAGCAATTAATGCTTTACTGGCAATCTTTTTTGTCACTGCCGGCTGAACTTGTATTGGCTGTGTCTCCATTATCCATATCACTCCATCTTCACATTTTTTTATCTGCTCTGCCTGCCCTAGATGAGGTAATCATATGTTTTCTCCTCCCCACTCCCCTTTTAACCTAATATCAAATATTTTGTTACCACTTCATATCCGTTTAAAAAATTGAAGTGACACTTAAATATTTAAGCAAAAAAAATTTTCCGATAATTGGAGTATATTATATTCAGATTTTTCAGTCAATGTGTTTTGTAAGAAAATCTCTCCTTAAAAATATCCGTAACTCTACTTGAATTTATTGGATAAAATAAAAAAGAGTGCATCTTATTATGCACTCTGTCTACTTTAAAAGAACCTCTTTCGCCAAAAAACAACCGCTGTAATACTAGATAAGATTGTTGAAATTAAAATAGCGACAAAAAAGGCATATTTATATTCTTGATAAGGAATGTCTACATTCATTCCATAAAAGCTCGCAACCATTGTCGGAAAGGAAAGAACAATCGTAAAGGAAGTTAAGAACTTCATTACCATGCTTACATTGTTAGAAATAATTGAAGCAAATGCATCCATCATGCTGCTTAAAATAGATGCATGTGTTTCAGCCATCTCAATCGCTTGCTGGTTCTCTATAATAACATCCTCAAGGAGATCCTGATCGTCTTCATACATTTTTAAAAATCTGCTTTTCATCATTTTATGCATAACAATATCATTTGTTTTGAGTGATGTTGTAAAATAAACAAGGCTCTTCTGAAGATGCAGCAGAGAAAATAACTCCTTGTTTCGCATCGACTGCAGAAGTTGACCCTCAATCGTATCTATCTTTTTGCTGATTTGTTTTAAATACTTTAAATACGCATTAGACATAGAATACAGGATTTGAAAAGCGAATCTCGTTCTTTTATATGTAAAGAAATCCTTGACTTTCCCTTGAGAAAAAGCTTGAAAAATCGGATTATCCTGTAAACAAATGGTGACGAAACAGTTTTTCGCAATGATAATTCCTAATGGAATCGTATCATACTCCGGTTTCTTTTTTTCATTCATCGTAACATTTGGAACGTTGACAATGATCAAAATATCTTCACCGTCTTTTTCAATTCTTGAACGCTCCCCCTCATCCAAAGAGTCTTTCAAAAATCCATTCGGTAGTTCAAGCTTCTGGGCAATAAACTGTATCTCTTGTTCCGTTGGGGCAACCATGTTGATCCAGCACCCGCTCGTAATCGTATTCGTTTCTTTAAGTACTCCTTCTTCGTTAGAAAGATAAATGTTTAACATGATAAAACCTCCTCTAAAAATTATGAGGAAGCCAAAACTTAGCCATAAACAAGTTGAATTTTACTTGCATTCAATATTTGAAGGAATGACTCCTTATTGACTTCCCCCTTGGTCGACTCGGGCTCTGGTTCACTGCAATAATGACTACTCATAAAAATTCAACTCCTTTTATAATCTAATTTTTATCAACTACTTCATTGTACTTATTTCCTATGGTTTTGCAACTAAACTAGTAAAATATTAAATAAAAATCCAAAAAATCAAACTTTTCGACTATTGTGTAATTCAATGCTACAAATTCGAATTTCCTATAGATTTTAATAAATTTTAAAGTAGGTTAACTTTCTCCACAAAAATTCAACTGGGCCTTGTTTAAAACGTTGTAACCAAAGATAGCTTAAGCCAATTTGGCAGACAGCAAGTACAAAAGAGATGAGTATTAACTTTGACGGCGGTATTGTTGCATACAAAGAAAAAATTCTAAAAATGAGTAACCCAATAATGTTTTGCATTAAATAATTAGTAATCGCCAATCTGCCAACATAACGGAAATAGATTAGACTCATTTTGCTTAGCTGCAAAAACAGTAAAATACTTAACCCATAAAACAATGACATAAGCGGATTACCAAATGCATCAGATGCTTGAATAAACAGCAAGGAATCAGGGTGCAGCACAGCCAATATTTTCAAGCCTAACCCTAGTCCTCCAAACAAAATCCATACAAACACATGCTTCTTCGTTATATGTATAATAGTTGATTTATTTTTCGCTAGTAAAACCCCGATTAAAAACATCGGAAAAATGCTTAGAAATAAATATACAATAGAAAAAAACTCAAAGGTTGACAGCCAATCATAAAAATTTTGTAAAAAAGCTGTGATTCCACTTGTCTGATAATTTTCAATAACGGTTAGTAAGTAATCGTAATCAAAGTACTCAGCCGGATTATACGGAAAATGAATAAATAAAAAAAGCAGCAACATATTTGGCAAATATAACAGTATTAGCAGAATGCTAATTGTCTTACTAGACGCCTTATAGAGTGGCAGCAACAAAAAGCCAAACAGAGCATAGGTGGTTAGGATGTCTCCGTACCAAATGAAAATAGCATGCACTGCCCCAATGCAAAGTAGAACGAATTGCCTTCTGGAAAATAGTATGTACGGATTTTTTCCCCTTGCCGCTGCCTTGTCCATAAACAGCATAAAACTGAATCCGAACAGAAGAGCAAATAAAGGATAAAAATTTCCTTGTACGAAAATAAATAATAATTGTTGTATTAATAAATCAACTTGTCCTGTCCAAAGACTGCTTGGAAAGCTGTCATATAATACGGGACTGCTTAACGGCACAATATTCGCAAAAGCAAGCCCTAAAACAGCAAAACCTCTTACTATATCTATTTCATGAATTCTCTCTAAGCTATTCATATCATCCCTTCTTTCATAAAAAAGACTCACCGCATATAACAATTGCAAATTCTGCTATATGCGGTGAGCCCCGCTACCTATATTTTTTAATGAAGTTATGCATCACATGAAATTCTCAGTCCATTTTCCTCTAGCCAAGTAAATCTTTCCGTTTGGTCAGGGATATACCGGAGCACATCTTCAATCATCGGAAAATACTTCGTATTGCGTTCAAGAGAGTATATCATCCATTGCCCTCGTCTTTGTTCCTTCACAAGTCCTGCATCCTTTAACTTTCTTAAATGCTGACTGACTGCCGGTTGAGACATTTGAAAAATGTCAACAAATTCACATACACAGCAATCATGGATATTCAGCATCCCGATTATGGACAACCTAGTCTTATCACCTAATAACTTTAAAATGGCTGCTGTTTCTTCCAACTCTTCATTAGACATTATAATCATCCATTTCCATTAAATTATAATTATATAATAATGCCGTTTTCTAATGTCTGCAAGGATATGCTACTTCTAATTACCTATTTTGCTTTATTCTTCATAAATAGAACATCCAAAAATACTATACCGAATGAGCAGCCCAACGGGATAAATAAATAAGAGTATGCACCGTTATTATCTTGCTTGAGAACATTATTAATAAAAAAAGAAATAATGGCAAGCACAACAAACCAAGAGAGGAATTTTAGCATTCTCTTTTTAATTTCTGTCCGATTTGCCTTTCTCCAATATTTTAAAGCACTACCACCGAGGTACAAAGCATACAGCAAAATAAATACTATATATCCATAAATAAAATTTTCTGCAAAGGCAAGACCATTATGAAAATAAACAATAAAAATAGCTAAAACGGTAGATAATCCGAACACTGCAAGCATGAGCCAGTTAAACCAAACATAATTTTTTACCATCGTACACCACCAAAAACATTCATTAAACTGCTAATCCACTATCTCAAACTATACATTATTTGTAAACTTTTTTGTATTTTTCCAGTCAATCTGGATATTCCTCCAACACCCATGGAAGAAAAACTTCAAAATTCAGCTGAAGAATGGGCTCAGGAAAATTTGCTTGTACCTGTTCTGCTTCCTGTGCTAGACAAAACTCAAAAGGGCCGAGCTGGTATGTATGATGATCCTGCCAATCAGACATTGTACATGTGTTGCCCTTCAAAACCTTGCCGACAATATGATAAAAGCCTATATAATGATGCAGCTCTGCGTTTTCCATTGCAAACTCTGAAACTTCTGCCGGTTTTTCTGGTATGATGCCAAGCTCAGCAAAAAATGAGGTGACAGAAGCATCGGCACTTTTGACCGCCTCTGCATAATTACAGCAATAGAGACAATCACACACCTCTATATCTGTTTTGTAAAATTTATTTGTTTTTTCCACATCTATTTCCAATATCCAGCCATTATATGTCCGTATTTTCATATCCTTCCCTCCTATAAGAATAGATATATATGGAAAAACATAAAAGGTTTTCTTAGCAGTGTCAACAAATTCTTTTATTGACCAAAAAACCGTCCAGACGGTACAATAATAAAAAAACAGGAAGGAGACATTACAATGGATTCAAAAGCTGATGTTAAACGCCGGCTTATTATTGATACAGCGAAACAAATTATTCATGAGAGTGGCATTACCTCCTTAACCCTGGATGCTGTTGCCAAACAAGCTAATATCAGCAAAGGCGGTCTTTTGTATCATTATTCGAGCAAAGAGGCTTTAATAAAGGGGATTGCTTTGTCTATATTTGAAGACTTGGATACAGCTTTAACGGAATACGCAAAAAAAGACCCCGTTGAAACAGGCAAGTGGACAAGGGCAATGATTGAAGTGACAAAGGATGATTTATACAACCGTGCCGAGCTAAATGTTGCAGTGATGGCTTCCTCGTTATTGGATAAGGATGTAGCTGAAGGTATTTCAAACAGCTATCAAAGAGCTTTAACAAAATTGGAAAACGACGGCATTTCTCCTGTGACAGCTTCAGTTATCCGTCTCGCCCTTGATGGACTGTACTACTCGCAAATGCTCCATGTTGCTCCATTGGATAAAAAAATGCAAACAGCAGTGCTTGATCAGCTCACACTCATGACAAGGAAGGAGGATGTGTAATGAATCCATATTTACTACTTGTAGTTTCCATTATAAGTGAAGTGTTTGCAAGCTCGATGCTGAAAGCAACAGAGGGCTTCAAAAGGCTGCTACCGTCTGTTGGTGTCGCTTTAGGATATGGAATTGCCTTTTATGCTTTATCGTTGACATTAAAGACCATGCCGATTGGAACAGCCTATGCAATTTGGGCAGGTGTTGGCACAGCACTGACGGCGGTGGCTGGAGCCGTACTTTATAAAGAAAGCTTCAACAGCAAAAAAGTAATCGGCCTCTTACTTGTCATCGGCGGGGTAATCTTATTGAATTTTGGCGGAGCTCATTAATTGAAAGGAGACTTCCATTGTGAAAGGATATATTTATTTAACAATCTCGATTATAGCTGAAGTATTTGCCACAACAATGCTTAAATTGTCAGAAGGCTTTACCGTTATGCTCCCGTCTGTCGGTGTAATTATCGGCTATGTACTTGCCTTTTATTTCATTTCAAAAGCGCTCCAAACACTGCCGCTAAGCTTAGCCTATGCAATATGGTCAGGTGTTGGGACCGCTGCGACTGCGATAATAGGCGTCATTTTATGGGATGAGCTGATGAACACAGTCATGCTGTGCGGAATTGTGCTTATTATTGGCGGTGTTTTTCTTCTGAACGGGTCAGAAAAGACAGAAACAGCGAAGAAGCCTGCTAACTAATGAGCTTCTTCGTTTTTCTTAAAAAGATCTCCCTAAATATAAGGCAATGTCTCGTATCCTTTCATCTATTTCCGCTTCTTTTGCTTCCCTTTCCTTACTATAGGAATAAAAAGTATCACCTTTAAGCAAATGGTCCGATAAATTTAATAAACTGACTGCTTTTTTGTTAAATTTGTTCGCAACAGCAAGTGTAACGGCTGACTCCATATCAACACCTAAATGCCCAGCTGTTGACCAGGCTAGAACCATCTTTTCTGTCTCTAAATACGGAGTGCTCACAGACAAAACACTGCCTGTAACATACTTGTAGTTTTTTTTCTGGCAAAATTCAATGGCCCTCATTGCCAGTTCCTCATCGGATGTTACCGTTTCACAGCCTGGCAAATAAGCAGCTGAAACTCCATCGTCCATTTTTGCCTCAGTCACTATCAAAATATCACCATAGTTGACTTTAGCTGACAAACCGCCAAAATAGCCTGTTTGGATAAATATGTCAGTGCCCATTGCTGCGAACTGGTGGGAAACTGCTGCAGCCATTGCTCCTCCGTATACATTAGCAAATCCTGTTAAGACAGCCTTATTTCTCCCAATGACTGTATTCCACTTTGGCAAAAGCATTTCCTGGCTCAAGATTCCCTTCCACTTATTGATATTATCTGCATGATTCCATTCCCCATGAACAATTAAAGCATCAGGAACATGGTGTTTTTGGATGCCAACAGCATGAAGCCAATCTTCTTCCGTAAAGTCTCCATATAGTTTCATATATTAGTAACACCTCTTAAAAGTTAGCTAATAAATCCCTACTTCCACGTTTCGTTCAATTTATCTGAATAAAAGGTAATTGCTTTCTTGTACTGTAATATACTTTCATCCATTGTTGTCTCCACTAAGGCAGTAAGCAGGAACTCCATCGCCTTTGCGTGATTCTCCAGATTGTATAAAGTCATCGCGTAAAACACTTGGAGTGCTCTGTTGGCCGGATACTTCTGAATTGCCTGTGAAAAAATGTCGCTTGCCTTCTCATAATCTCCTAATGTTCGGTATGTGCTGCCAAGCCCCAATAAGGCTCCTTCCAATTCCGCTTCGGGAAGTCCTAACTGAATAGCTTTTTCATAAAATAACACTGCCTTCCTTTCTTCTCCTAATAAATCTAGACTCCAGGCGTATTGATAAAGGATAAACGAATCCTCCGGATAGCTTTGGACTAATTCCATCAGCACACCGCTTGATTTATAATACTCCCCGTCCTCTCTCCACTTTAATGCTGCTGCAAGTTCGTTTCTCATGTTTCCCTCCTAAATACTGCTATTAACTTATTAAGTTCGCTTAATCCCCCGCTTCCCCTGCTTGTTTTTAATATAGGAACTTAGATTTTTTTATTATTTTTATTAAAATCCATCTAAACCACTTGGATTAGTGTATTTTTTTGTTGTATAATGAATATATGATAATACGAACAAACAAAATCAGAGTTATACAGTAATAGACACATATTGATATAGAATATCCATAGGAGGGAATACCATGGTAAATCTTAATGATGCAAAAAGAAGATTAATGATTCAAAAATTAGCAGTGTATGGCAATTACTCGTTTGATGCCTTAAATAGCTTTTCTCTTCCTGAACTGAATAAAAGATACCATGAGTGTATGGCAGCAGTGCATCCTCATGATGGAACAGGCTCTATTAAGTGGAAAAAGCAAAGATAATTTTTTACTCGAAAACCAACCTAACAAGTAAGAATAATTGGATATAAATATAATCTGCTAATCTAAATGAATATGCCGATCAGTCAGCCTGAAGGCCCTAATGTATAGTGTTTGCTATACTTAGGGCCTTTTTATTTTCAGCTTGAAAGGTGGTGAGAACTGTATAGGCTCTGATTTGTTTGTTTATAAAAATCGTATGGGAGGATACATAATGGTTTATTTTAAGAAAGCAAGTTTCTTACTATCTGTTTTACTGTTAATCTTTGTGAGTGCCGCCTGCGGTGCGCCCTCTGCATCAAACAGTTCGTCTGACGAAAAGGCTGGCGAAATAACTGTAAATATCGGGGTACAGCAAAGCATTTGGCCAATTCTGCTTGCGAAAGAGAAAGGCTGGTTTGAAAGTGAGTTTGAAAAGGCTGGTGCTAAAGTTAACTGGGTAGAATTTCAGAGCGGGCCTTCTTACTTTGAAGCAATTGCTTCTAACCGCCTTGACTTTGGCCGTGTCGGCAATATCCCCGTTTTAGCTGGCCAAGGCGGGGGAATAAAATTCGAGGAAATCGCAACAGCAAGCACCGGGGAGCTTGGTGATGCCATTATCGTTCCCAAAGACAGCCCGATTAAAACAGCAGATGATTTGAAAGGCAAAAAAATTGCTGTTGCTAAAGGCAGCAGTGCATATGGTCTTTTATACAGACTGCTTGAAAAAGAAGGCATTAAACCATCTGAACTGGAAATTATCCAGCTTCAGCCAGATGAAGCTCAGCCTGCATTTGAAACTGGTTCTGTTGATGCATGGGCCATCTGGGAACCTTATCAGTCCATTCAGGTGATTAACAAGAAGGCGAAAGTAATCGCAACAGGAAAAGATATCGGCAGCTACAGCCCAGGCTTCCAAATTGTTCGATCTGAATTTGCAAAAGAACACCCTGAACTTGTTGAGCTGTACTTAAAAGTTACGGAAAAAGCAACTAGATGGCAAAATGAACATAAAGAAGAAGCAATTAAAATTTATGCAGACTTAAAGAATACGGACGAAGAAATAATCAGCAGAGTCCTTGAAAATTCTGTTCCTGAAAACACACCTATTAGCGCTGACATTATCAAGGAACAACAAATAACTGCTGATTTGCTTTTGGAACAAGGTGGATTGACAAAAAAATTGGATGTGGCAGAGGTTGTTAATAACCGTTACATTGAAAAAGTTTTAAAAGAATACGAATAAGCTAATAGATTTCCTTCTGAATGCTTGTCTCTTACATTCTATCAAGCTAATGAAAGACACCTCTCTTTTTATGAGAGGTGTCTTCTTATATGCCCAGTTTATCTCGAAGCGTGCCGTCAGTGTATTCTGTTTTAAACAAGCCTCTGTTTTGTAGTTCCGGGATAACGGACTCGATAAACTCCGTCAAGCCTTCACTCATCTGCTGGGGCATGATGTTAAAACCGTCAGCAGCACCATTTTCAAACCAGACCTGCAGTTCGTCTGCAATTCTTTCTGGTGTTCCGGCAATAGTGAAATGCCCGCGACCGCCGGCTAAGCGGAGCAGCAGCTGTCTTAATGTGAGATTTTCTTTTTTAGCTAGGTCGCTGATTAGTTTTGTTCTGCTCTGATGCCCCTTTATTTCTTTTATATCAGGCAGTTCTGGGAAAGGACCGTCTAACGGGTAAGAAGTCAAATCAAACCCGACTCTGTTGGACAGCTGAAGCAAACTGTACGCTGGATTTGTAAGCTTATGCAGCTCTGTCTCTTTTGCTTTTGCTTCTTCATCCGTATTTGCGATTACAGGGCAAATTCCCGGAAGAACAATGACCTTGCTTGGATCACGTCCAAAATCTTGAACTCTGGACTTTAGTTTTTTATAGAAGATTTGTGCGTCTTCCAGTGTTTGCTGTGCTGTAAAAACAATTTCTGCATATTGTGCCGCAAAGTCAATGCCGTCTTTAGAGGAGCCAGCTTGAACAATTACTGGCTTGCCTTGCGGTGATCTTGGGCTGTTTAATGGGCCTTTAACAGAAAAATAGCTACCTTTATGGTTAATTTCATGGACTTTTTCGCTTAACGCATAAACCCCTGTTGCCTTATCCTTGACAAGTGCATCTGCTTCCCAGCTGTCCCAAAGCTTATTGGTCACTTCTAAAAATTCCTGTGCCCGCACATACCTCTGTTCATGATCTGGTATTTCTTCTAAATTAAAGTTTTTCGCTTCTTCATCTGTTCCAGACGTGATAACATTCCAGCCTGCTCTTCCTTTACTCAAATGATCAAGGGAGGAAAAACTTCTGGCAACATTGAAAGGCTCTGTAAAGGAGGTTGATACTGTTCCAATTAAGCCGATTTCCTTCGTAACAGCTGCCAGCGCGGACAAGAGGATGAGCGGTTCCATCCCCCCTCCACCGAGTTCTCCGTATGTAACTGCTTTAGTCGAAACAGAGTACCTGTTTGCCATAAAGATAGAATCAAATTTTGCCCTTTCTGCTTTAGCAGCAATTTCTTGATAAAGCCTGAAATCCTGCACACTTTCTACTGCAGAGGCTGGATGCCTCCAAGCTCCTTCATGATGACCCATGCTTGTTAAAAACAAGTTTAAGCGCATTTTTTCCCCTTTTGTACGGTATGTCATTTGATTTCACTCCCTTTGTTCATTAGCCTTTAAAGCTGTCCTGCCATTTCAACAATCTTCTTTCAAATATCCTTATAAACGAATCTGAAGCCTTCCCAAACACTGCAAAGATAATAATTCCTACAAAAACGACTGTTGTTTGTGAAAATTGCCGCGCATCTGTAATTAAATAGCCGATACCTTCAGATGATCCCATCAGCTCTGCTGCCACTAACGCAAGCCAGGCTGCTCCTAAGGCAAGACGCAGGCCGAGCAGAATATTAGGAAGTGCTGATGGGATAATTAAGTTAGTTATTTGTTTCCATTTGCTGTACTGTAAAACTTTCGCAACCTCATACATTTTCCCATCAACACTGCGTATGCCTAAAAAAGCATTCACATATAGCGGAAAGAAAGCACCTTTGGCAATCAAAAGAACCTTTGAAACCTCTCCAAAACCAAACCATAGGATAAATAGCGGTATGACAGCTAATGTCGGAATTGTGCGTAGCATCTGCATAGTCGGGTCAAGGGTATGCTCTATTTTGCTAGAAAATCCAACAGCTAATCCAGCTAATAGACCAAGAGAACCTCCAATTATAAACCCTCCGATTGCCCTAAGAAAACTGACTTGGAAATGGTAGAGCAAATTCCCTGTTGTCCATAAATCAATGAAAGCCATGAAAATCTCACTCGGTCTTGGAAGCAGTGTCTCTGATACAAACCCATATATTCCCGCTGCTTCCCATACTGCTATTAATAGAACAGGGAAAATCATTCCCCGCAAAAAAATAACCGTTTTAGAAGGCAGCTGTTTTCCTTTTATCTTTTTTTTACGCTTAGCTTTTACAACTGAGTCTCCGTATAACAGTTCACTATTATTACTCAATGTGACCTCCCTCCCATCACTGCATGCTCTGATTTCTCAAACTCCTGCAAAATCGCTTGACGGTATGCTTGAAATGCATTATCCGCTTTCTTCCGCGGGTACGGAAGTTGAATATCTACAACCTTTTGTATCGATCCTGGTCTTGCATTCATAATGACAACTTTGCCTCCTAAATAGATGGCTTCATCTAAATCATGTGTTACTAGCAGCATGGTCGTTTTGTTTACTTGCCAGATATTCAACAAAGCATCCTGCATATGTGTCCTTGTGAATGCGTCTAACGCACCGAATGGTTCATCTAATAGCAAGACTTTCGGATTGCGGAGCAGAGCTCTTGCAATTGCTGCTCTTTGTGCCATTCCTCCTGATAGCTCCCTTGGGTATGATTTTGCAAAGCCGTCAAGCTTAACGAGCTTAATCAGCTCTGCGACCTTTTCTTGAACTTTTTTGTTTTTTAGGGAGAAGTTTGCGGCGATATTTTTTTCTACCGTGTGCCAAGGAAAGAGGCGTGGTTCTTGGAAAATAAAGCCCTTATCGGCGCTGGGCCCGGTTACTTCCACCCCCTCAATCGATACAGAGCCGGACACTTCCGTATCAAGGCCTGCTATGATTTTCAGCAAGGTGCTTTTCCCGCAGCCGCTCGGGCCGATAATGGTAATCAGTTCACCTTTTTCTACTGCTAAGTCAATATCCTTTAATGCATGTGTATCACCATTTTTCGAGCTGAATTTTTTATTTAATTGATTGATTGCTAATAATGTCATAAACTTCTCCTCTCCTTTCAATCTTCCTATTTACGATTGGAATATGGATAAAAAAAAGACACGAAGCAAAAAAATCAGCAACCGTGTCTTCTCCGGTGGTCCGGTAGCAAGAGCATCTTTTATTTTTTTGTGTCTGTTTGTATACGGATTTTTTCTTCTCTCTCAATTTGTGCTATTCTCCCGGCATGAAGGGTAATGGTGACAGAACCATACTCAATTTCCTTTAATATGGAGATGATATATTTTTCATTTTCGTAAGTTACTTCGGCCATTTAAATAACCCCCTATATAAATTTAAAAAAGCCGCTTACTCCAATATTGGGAAGCGGCCTTCAGTTGTCTGATCAGCACCTTGCTTATTCTTTTGTATTCTTTATGCGTGAATATTCCTTTTCCAGATCTGTTAGTGTCCATTCAAACAGATGCTGTCCCTCTTTTTTATAAATGCCTGCAGCTATCAAGGAATGGATTAAATAACTTTTTCTTCTGTCTACCAACTCTCTTAATTTTCCAGACATTTTTCATCGCTCCTTAGTAATCTCTTTAAATACTAATTATTTTAATCTCTTTACTGGGTATTAAATCACAAAAAAATTATGGACGAATTTTTTCTATATATTTTGCGGTATATTCCACTGTATCTGGATACTTAATACCAACTCCTGTATTTAAACAAACGACTTTTTCTTCCTTGCCAAGCCAGCCTGCTTCCCGAAGTTTATCAGCTGCTGCAATTGTTGCGGCACCCTCTGGACATATAAACTGACCTTCTGACTTTGCGACAAGCTGCTGAGCTTTCGTTAATTCTTCTTCTGATACTGCCACTGCACAGCCATTTGTCTCATATATCGCCTTTAAAACCAAAAAATCTCCTAAAGCTTTCGGTACATTAATTCCAAATGCTTTCGTTTCTGAATTCTCCCAAAAATCAGACTCTTCTTTCCCCTCTAAATACGCTTTGACAATAGGCGCACAGCCTTCTGCTTGTACGGCGACTAAACGGGGAAGTCGACCGCTGATCCAGCCAAGCTCTTGCATTTCCAGAAATGCCTTGTAAATACCAATTAAACCGACACCGCCTCCAGTTGGATAGAGAATGACATCTGGTAGTTCCCAGCCAAATTGCTCAGCAATTTCATAGCCCATCGTCTTTTTCCCTTCAATCCGATATGGTTCCTTCAAGGTTGATGCATCAAAATAGCCATTATCCTTTACCAGCTGTGCCGTGATTTTGCCTGCATCACTTATAACGCCGTCAACTAAATATAGCTCTCCTCCAGAAACGCTCACTTCTTTGCGCGTAATTTCTGGAGCATCAAGAGGCATGACGATATGTGCGCGAATTCCCGCTTTTGCAGAATAAAGGGACCATGCAGCACCTGCATTCCCATTTGTAGGCATCGCAAGCTCCCTCACCCCAAGCTCTGAAGCTTTTGAAACACCGACTGCAGCGCCTCTTGCTTTGAATGAACCTGTTGGAACAAGTCCTTCATCCTTTAAATAAAGATGCTGAAAGCCTAACTCTGCTCCTGCCCTTTCTAATGGAAGCAGCGGTGTCATCCCTTCGCCTAAAGTTTTTACATTCTCTTGGTTCAATACTGGAAGCACCTCATGATATCTCCATAAAGTGTTTTCCCTGCCTTGCAAATCCTCTTTCGATAAGTCATGTTTTAATTTATCCAATTCATATCGAGCGAGTAGTGGGGAACCACAGCTACATAATTGCTGTATTTCTTCGGCAGAATAATATTTACTGCATTTTGGGCATTCCAGATGGTGTATGTAGCTAAATCTCATGGCCATCCTCCTGTATAAGTATTATGTAATTTAAGTTGATAAAAAAAGAGACCAACAAAATACAAGTCTTGACATGTATTTCGCTGAATCTCTAGTGATCTAGTCGATTCCTTTAAAATATTTACAAATATCTGTTAAACCTATGTTAACAGCATCTAAAAGTCGTTGTCAATCATTTTTTAGGGTATTCTGATTGATTTACTTGGAATAATAGTTTAGTCCTATTAATCCTCCTACATTCGCTCTTATTGGACGGAATCTCCGCTAGGGTAGACTGTTGTAACATAGTGATAAAACAACCCAGTAATCGTCTGGGTTAACAAAAATATCGGGAAGGAATAAGGCAAGCTGTAATTATTCTGATAGGTGATGATATGCAACAAGGTGAAAAGCCATTGTGCAATAACCCCAAATAGAGCCCATCCTCCTACATAAAACGCAAACGTTTTTTTACGTATTTTTAATACTTCGTAAAAATATATAAAGGCATAGCCAAAAGGTCCATATAAAGCATAATAAAACAGGTCAAAAAGCTCGTAGTGGTTCGTATCATTTTCACGATATAAATCGAGTAATCCTCCCCCTATTGTAAAGTCATATAATATTCCCGTAGTTATTCCCCATAATATACTCATACAGGTTATTTCCCTGCTCAGCTTTTTCGGTGTGAACATAACGAACAAATAGGCGGCAACCGTCAAAATCAATAAGGATATCTCATTAATATCAAATTTTCCAATCCAAATCATTTTGTCAGCACCTCTTTCTCTTTATCCACCATATATGTTTGATACCATTTATGAATCCCTAACACTACAAGATGGAGAAGAAGATAGTAAACCAAATCATAAAATATCGACCAGTGTTTGACTGTAGTGACCTTTAATAAATGACTGATAATTGTTATACCTAATATCACTAATGATGACACGAGGATATGCATTAGCTTTTTCACTAGGGAAGATTGTTTGCGACCAAAATTCAAACAAATTAACACAATCACCGGAATAACAATGCTTCTCTTAATCAAATAAGCAACAAAATCCCACGGTTCACGAGAATAGGTAATCAACTCAAACTCCTCATAAACAAGCCAAGTCCAATTAAGATTTATAATTAAAACACTTAAAATTAAAACCGTATTTTCTACAATGCTGTACTTCTTCTTTTGAACAAAAAAACAAATAATGGTCAGCCACCCTATAAAAAAATAAATTGCAAATGCCATCATAACCTCCAACTGCTTTTTCCATATTGTCACCTGAACTCCAAAGAATTATGAATGTTTGCTAATAGATACATGTTAAAAGCTTCGCCCTTTTTTAGCTGATGATGCTTGCGCCATTCCCTTTTTTTTATAAATTTCATTTACTAATAAAAAGGAGATGTTTGTAATGACAGAACAAGACTTGATTATTTTTCTCCACATACCTAAAACAGGCGGGTCCACTCTTAATACTATTTTCAAACGGCAATTTTCGGTGGAGGAAATTTATGATCATGAGCTTTTTCAAAATGAAGTTATTCCATTGGATCAGCTGACAGAACGGCAAAAAAACGATATTAATGCATTTGCCGGCCATCATTTGTATGGAGTTCATGAGCATTTTCAAAAGCAGCACCACTACTTCACTATGCTTCGCCATCCTGTCGATCGGGTTTTATCCCTGTATTCTTATTTGAGAAACTATCCAGGCTATGAAAGATTAAAAGATATGACGTTAGAGGAGTTTGTGAGGACAGAACCAGAAGCTAATAACTGTCAGACACTGCTTTTATGCGGATATCCTGTCCAGTATGATCTTAACTTAGCCAAAGAAAGATTAGAGTCATTTGATGCTGTGGGGATAACGGAAAGATTCGATGAATCCTTATATTTACTTAAATCTGTGTATAATTGGAACGACATTCATTATAACAAGGTCAATATTACAAAGAAAAAGCTTAGACGGGCAGATGTCCCGAAGGAAACGATCAAGCTGATAGAAGACTATAATAAGCTTGATATGGAACTGTATCAGTTTGCTAAAGAGCTTTTGCAAAAACGATTGAATGGCTTGTCAAAAAAGGAAAAAAAGGAAATGAAAAAATTTATTCAAGCCCAAAGAGCCTTAAACAAACAAAATAAAAAAGCAAAGCCTTAAAAAGCTTGCTTTTTTATTGGGGCTCTACATGGACATGCACTTGGTAAACTCCGTATTCACGCTGCAGCTCTGCCTCCACATCATCAGCTATCCCATGGGCTTTTTTAATATCCAATGTAGAATCAACGAGAATAGAAACATCGACCACTTCGTTATTGCCGTAGTTTCTCCCTTTTATTTCTTTAATGCCCTTTACCCCTTCCATAATCAAAATAGCATTCTTTAACTTTTGCAGCCTGTCCACATCAAAGCCGTCTGACAGCTCATGGGATGCTTGCCTGAATATCTCAATAGCTGTTTTACAGATCAGCATTCCGACAACCAGTGCAGTAACAGAATCAAGCCACGGCATATTCAACTGTGACCCGAATATGCCGACAGCCGTACCGATACTTACCCACGCATCTGAAATATTATCCTTTGCCGCAGACATAACAGCACTGCTGTTAATTTTCTTAGCCAAAGTGCTGTTGTAGCGATATACACCATACATTACTGCTGCAGCAAATAAACCGACAAACCCTGCCATCATATCAGGTGACTGACTATCCTTGTGCATGAAGGAAGAAACAGAATCAATTAACACCTCAATGCCGACAACCATCATAATGAATGAAGCTACCATAGAAGAGATGCCTTCGCTTTTCCAATGACCATAGCGATGATTCTTATCTGCAGGCTTTTGTGATAGTCTTAATCCTATTAGGACTGCAACCGAAGCAATAATATCTGTTGCGTTATTCAGACCATCTGCCCGCAATGCTTGTGAATCCGTCATAAAACCTACCGACAGCTTTATAATCGAAAGGAAAATATAGGCAGCAATACTGATTAATGCTCCTCGTTCTCCTAATTTTAAGTCCTTAAATTTTTGCTCCTCCATGAAATCTCTCCCTACTTAATAATAATCATATGATAACAAGCATATTTCGGGTGGGTCTAGAGCAATCTTCTTGCACAAAAATTAAAAAATTCACTTTGCGTAATTGTTTTTCCGCCATGCAAAACTTATCCATATTTTTACTTCGCGATCCCTCGTTGTTTGACTGCCGTTTTTATCAAAATAATTAAATATAAAAAAAGTGAAAGCACCAGCCCTTTTAGTCCTCCGTATATAAACACCGAGCTTTTTACCAACACTCAAAAGCATGATCATAAACACTGTAATAACATCCATTCTTTCAATAATTTCCCCATTTGATACAAGACGGGTTGCAGATAAGAGGGGGAAGTTTGCTCTTAAGGCAATCCTGCTTCCAAGGGATGCTGTTATCAGCAAACTAGTTAATGTTAAAAACAGCCCTGAAAAAATAATGGAAAATAAGTAGATGATTCTGCTTTTGTGTATATTCCCTACTAAAGGCAGAATGCACATAAAAACAATCATTTCTCCATATGGCCTTGCTACTTCGTATGGAAACATGCTTTTTACAAATGGTCCAATCCCTCTCCCTAATACAGGCTGAATGTTTTCAAGGTTGAGACTTCTGCTACCATACAAAAAAATCGTCAGCAATAGTAAAAAAACGATAGAGTATGGTGTCAGCACCTCCGTTGTTCGACCGAGCACTTCTATTCCAAGATATAAAATATAACCGAGCAGAAGCGTAAAGGTTAACGCGATGAATTCTATCGATGTTAACGGCAAGATAGCAGCAGAAGTCAACACACTAAAGTCTCTGACAATCCTTGCTGCAATATAAAAAAAATAGACAGCATAAATAAAACCTATTATGATTGCAACTGGTCTGTTAAAGCAGAACTCCAGGATTTGATATAAGTTCTTGTTCGGCTGTAACATAATCATATGATAATATAAATAGGCAATAATAACACCGATAAATGTAGAAAATAAAATAACAAGCCAGCTGTCTTCCCTCGCCTCAAGGCCTATACCAAAAACAAGGGAGCTTCCTAGATTAAAGCCTAATATTAATGTAAATAATTGTGTGAGCGAAACTTTTTCCGTTAACATAACAGCAGCAGCCTCTTTCCCATTACCGATGTACCTATAATTCCCATAAGCCTCTCCATATATGTATAAACAAAAAAAGACCCTTTCAAATAGTTTGAAAGAGTCACTTTAATGACTTAGTAAAAATTGCAGGCAAATCACGCAAGTCATCTATTACTATATCTGCCTCGGATAACTCCTCTAGTTTAGCAAAATCAAAATTACATCCGACTGAAAGGAAGCCATTTCGACTCGCTGCTTGAATATCTGACAAGCGGTCACCGACTACAGCGCCAGACACTATCTCATATTTCTGGATGACAGCTCTTACTAAATCGGCTTTATTTAGTGAATGTATTTGAGCAATGCTAAAGGTTTCGGTTACCCATTTATCTAACTCGTAATACTCGACAATTGCTTTTAAATAGGCAGGCAGGCCATTGCTGGCAATAAAAATTGCAAAGTTCCTGTTTTTTAATTCTGCAAGCACTGCTTGTGTGTGAGGATATAATGCCCCTTTGCCATTGTTGATATTTTCTATTAATCTTTCTAAAAAATAAGCATCTATTGCCGCACGTACCTCTTGGCTGTGTAAGGGCAGTAAAGTTTCCCATACTTGCGGAAGCGGCACCCCCATAATTTCTCTGTATTTTTCAATTGGTGTGGCACTATTCCATAACTGCTGATCCCTTAAACGTTTAAAAGCATCTTCTAAGGCCAATTCTAAAATAGAATTTGTTTGAAATAACGTACCATCCATGTCAAAAATGATTGCTCGTAACATTATGCGCTCCTTTTACTGATTCGTTAGAGGATTGCCAAATACTATATGCCAATGAAGATGTTTGGAATCCTGATAATTTCCTAAATTTGTAATTACACGGCATGCACCATATTCCTCCGTCACACTCGCTGCAAGCTTTTGAATGACACCTAAAAGCTCAAGCAGCAGTTTTTGATCACTTTCCTCAAGTGTCAATAACGACGAAATATGCTTTTTTGGTATGGCCACGATATGTACCGGATAAAATGGTTTAGTGTGATAATAAGCTAAAACATTATCTGTTTCGATTATTCTTTTCACCTTTGTCTTATTACTCAGAACTTCCTCACAGTAAAAATCGTTTCCCAACATTTATTCCCCTTTTCACTTTTTTGTTAGTCTACGAGATGAATATTCTTGATTGGCCAATAAATAATATTTGTCGTCCCAACTACTTTGCTTGTCGGGATTACTCCGATATAACGGCTGTCCTTGCTGTTTCTTCTGTTATCACCGAGCACAAACAGGGAATCCTTCGGAACTCGGTCCAACCCTAGCAGGCTCTTTAATGTAAAGTTTTCTGTTAACAATGCCCCGCTTCCGAATAATTGCCGTAATTCTTGCTTGTTTTTATCCAAGTAAGGCTCTTCATAAGCCTCGCCATTTATGTAGAGTGTATCATCCTTATATTCTATCTTGTCGCCCGGCAAGCCGATTACCCTCTTGATATAATCCTCCTTTTCATTAGCGTGGAACACGACAATATCAAATCTTTGAATCTTCCCTACCTTTGTAACAATCATTCTGTCGCCATTATCTAACGAAGATTCCATTGATTCACCGTCCACAATGATTGGGACAAAAATAAATAGGCGAATGACAAGCACTGCAATAATCGCTATAAAGGCAGATTTCAGCCATTCAAAATTTTCATTGTTCAGCAGATTTTTCAAGCTATCACTACCTTTTCTTGTTTGCGGACATTTTTCTCCCTATTATCGTACCATTTTATGGCATTATTTTGAACTAATTAAATGCGGTTAGGACGGAAATACTATATTTGATGTTGATAATTTTTAGGAGGAAAAAAGATGAGAAACTGGAAAATGTATGTGCTGCTGATTGGACCATGGTTCACTTTTTTACTATTTGGCGCGAAATCCTTTAGACGCTTTTTACCTACAGGCATTTTTAGTTCACTTCTAATTACTTTAATCAGTGAGCTTTCTAAAAGCTACACATGGTGGAAAGTAAAAAAACCGATTATTCCAGGACTCTCTACAGACATCACCTTTGTATTCGGCCTTTTTTTCACCTTAAATTTATGGATTTTTAAACTTACATATGAAAAAGTTTGGCTTTATATTATCTCGAATATTTTTGCCGATTTTCTGTTTGCCTACCCATTAAGTACACTCGCTGAAAAGTTCAAAATCTATAAGCTGGTCAACCTTAAGAGGCTGCAGCTCTTCTGCTTAAGTCTGTCTGTCGCAGGATGCAACTATTTCTTTCATCGTTTTGTTGTAGAAAAGGAAAGAAAAGGATAACGATATTTTTTATGGATTATTACACTAAAGGAACTGATGCGTATTATGACCTTTTTAATTATCTCCTGCCTCCTATTTATTGTTATCGCTTGGATAATTCCGAAGAGAATTTCACAAGCAGAGCAATATGCCGTTATCCTATATTCCATGTTTATTGGATTTTTTGTTGACGTACTGCTTGATCTTAAGCTCCATCTATATGGCTATTTTTCCCAAGGCATTCAATTTGCCGGGTACTTGCCAATCATCATTCTCTTTCCTGCATCCGGAATATTATTTGTAAATTTTTTCCCATATAAAAAATCAGTGCTTCATAAATCCTTATATGTCATTTATTGGAGTATTTTCTGTATAATTTATGAGTTTGCCTCCGTTAAATCAGGTTACTTTTATCATAATGGCTGGAACTATTGGTATTCTGCCGCTGCTTATCCGCTGCTGTTGATTTTTCAACTAATCAATATTGCTATCTTTAGGAAATTAATGAGGGGGGAAGCCGAATAATATACCCCCTTATTGGTTCTTAAGTAGCTTGAGCCTTATCTCTTGTGCAGATGAAGCCTCTAATAAGAAATGATCCAAAATAACAGCTGACATTAGTAAAGCCGCAGTCATACAATAATTCTTTCCATTCTTCTTCACTATTAACCTCTGTCCCCTGCCCAATTGTTGCAGCAAATTCTGCGAACTCTTCAGGTGATATGCCGTTTGAGATCATTTAATTTCTCCAACCCGCCATTTGCATTTCGAAAGATTCACTGACCTGTTCTCCTTGAATGGCAGCAAGTAAAAGCGGTGCACCTGGTTTAAGGTGTTTAGCAATATTCAACAGAAATTTCCGTTTATTTTCTAACCCTTTTATAAAATGAAGAACAAGCAGGCATGTAGCTCCATCAAATTGTTTTTCGGTAGAAAACATATCCCATTCTGAGTGGTGAAAACAGATTCGATCTGCTATATTCTTTGTTCTGCTTTTCGCAAGTTTAAGCATCTCCTTTGAGGAATCGACAGCCACATATGACCAGAGCGAATTATTGCTGAATGTGACGAGTTCTTGCCCGCCGCCAGCTCCGACAATTAATACTGTATGATTACTGTCACCAATTAAAAAACCTTCCATCAAGTTCCCTGTCAGCTCATATAATAGTGGGTAACCTGCAATCTTTTTCCTTATTGTTGTAGCATAGGAATTAACACTAGGATCCTCCCAGCTCTTCGCTCGTTTGCTTTCCGGCATATGAATGCCTCCTTTTTTAATGAATGCAATTGTAATTCCCATTTGTTATCATTAAATTAATGATATTAATAATCATTATCATTCTATTTAAAAATTACAACAAGCAAAATCCCATATTTATGGGATAGTTATCACCCTGGAAAGAGGCGAACAAAAATTGAAGAAAGACACAGCGTTTATAACTGATTTTTTGAATAACTGTTTAATACATATAAAAAAGTCTATTTGTTATGAGGCAGGGTGTTTTACGACAGTCGACTCATTAACACTTCTATCAACAGGTGCCTTCACGGATGCTCGGATTGAAAAAATACATCCTCTTTTATTTGAAAATGAATATTTACAGAAGGACTTTAACCGGTTTGAAAATCTCATAAAGCTTCCTGTTCCAGTTGGTGTTTTAAGTCACTCTACAAATGGAAATCTTGCGTTGAGTACCCGCAGTAAAGAAATTCTTCAGCCTGCTGGTTTTTCAGATGAGCTGCGTGCAGCTGTTATGTATAAAGGAAAATGCTGCGGATTTTTGACATTGTTTCGTTCTAATAAACAGCAGATGTTTACCCAAAAAGATATGGACGAGATAATTTCGTTGTTGCAGCCGATCTCCATAAAGCTGTATGACTTTTTTGCTGCTCCATTGCCACCAGGCAATACAGCAGATTGGGATAAAAGTGTGATACTGCTTAATGAAGATATGCAAATAACCGCAGCCAATAAAGGCGGGCAGAGCTTGCTTGACTTTCTGCGTAAGCTAGAACAGATAGACAGCACCATTTTACCGCGGCCGGTTAGGGCAGTATGTACAAAAGCAAAGGCGAATGATCTAGTGCAGACAGAAGCAAAAATTTGTATTCACCCCTCTGCAGGAGAATTTTTCACAATCCATGCGACTTTAATGCAATCACAGGACCAGCACTTTGCCGTCACCTGCCAAAAAACAGCACCACAAGAAATTTTACATAATACAGCTTCCCTATACAGACTGTCAGACCGGGAAAAACAGCTAGTAAACTATATATTTCTCGGAAATACCACTAAAGAGATTGCAGCAGCATTATATATTTCGCCACATACAGTACAGGACCATTTAAAATCGATTTTCACAAAAACGAACAGTACAACGAGAGGAGAATTGGTGTGGGTGCTGCTTAATAAATATAGTTTTTCTTGAGGCATTAACAAAACTCTCCTGATGGTGGGAGAGTTTTGGGATTGCTTTAGTTTAGCCGTTTTCTGGAGGGCATTTGATCACCTTCCGATAAAACCAATACAAACCTAGATAAGATATAAAATATACAGGGATAGAGTACCAAAGCTTCCACTCGAAATGCTTCATGAATCCTGCTTTATGCAAAAGATACTCAATCAAAAAAGAGATGGCTGTCCAAATGATTACATAGAGAAGATAATGATTATTTTTTTGAAAGTTTAAATATAATACTGTTAGCAACGGAGGAACTAATGAAACGAGAGCGAAATCCGTAAATTCTACCTCCTTGGATGGGCCAAAATCTACATAATCAAGCTTCACAGCAATGAAGAAATGAGCAAGCCAAGCACAATAGCTTACAATCGGCACAACAATGACATTTTCTCGCCATGTTAATTGCTTCGGCATAAAAAAGAGCATGATAACAAGCAAACCTACTGTACTCCATAAGATATACATATCAATCCCACCTATAACTTAAATATGGCAACTATTATTGTTTGAATGCTAACCAAGTTATATACATTTTTGGTGCAATTGCTTTACAACAATTCTAAAATACGTAAAAAAGAGCTCTCACAATCGTGAGAGCTCAATGAATTGTTTCCAGCCCTGTATTCTAAACAGTCATTTTCCAGTTTGAAAAGCTTAGCCAATTTTCTTTTTCCTTATAATCAGGCATTATTTTCCCAACAAGACGCCAAAACGAGCGGTCGTGGTTTAAATGGACCATGTGACACATCTCATGTACAACTACATAGTCAATGACCTCACGTGGTGCCATTGCCAGTCTCCAATTGAAGGTTAATTGCAAATTGGAATCACATGTACCCCAGTTCGTTTTACTATCTGATATCCGTACAGAACGGGGTTTTGTTTTAAAGTTGCCTTGATAAACAGAGATACTTTTTTGTACTAAGTCCTTACACTGCTGATAATAAAAACGTCTTAATGCTTGTTTACTCTTTTCATCGTCAAGCTGCTTCACATATATATACAGTGTTTCTTCTTCAAATACAACATAGTCCTGCTTAATTTTACGGTCTTGGAATATTTTAATAGGATATGCTTTCCCTAAATACAGAAAGCTTTCATCATTATCATAGACCTTTTCTTGTGGACCATTCCACCTATCCTTCATTTCTGCTAATTTTTCCTGTATGAGTTCCCATCTGTCTTCTAAAGCCTGAAGCACCTTTTCATCTGCTATCTTTTTCGGAGCTTGTACTTCAATTTCTCCATAGCTATTTATTGATATTCCGATGGAGGTTCTATTTTTGTACTTTACTTCATAGCTAATTGTCGAACCTGAGTACGTATGAATCATTTACATCACCTTATCCTCTGTATCGGACTGCGAGTCCTTTTAAGAAGTTTCTGGCGAATTTATCTCCACACTCTTTATAATTTTTATGTCCCTCTTTTCGCAATAAAGCACCCAACTCACCTTTTGTCACTGTTAACCCTGCGTTTGCAAAAATATCCAGCATATCCTCCGTAGTTAAAGACAGTGCTATCTTCACTCTTTTTAGAAGGAGGTTATTAATATGTTCCCCTTTTTGAGAGGGTTGAGCTGGAGCATTAGGCATCCCTGGTTTAGGCTCTTGTACTCCCCTTTTATAAATAATGAGACCATTTAAAAAGGAATCGAACATACTAGTTGTACATTTAATTTGATCGTCATTTTCCTCTTCTTCGTCATCTGTCTTTTTCAGGATTTGCACCACTTCAGGTACCGTTACCTCGACACCGCCAAGATTAAAAATCTCCACCATTTCTTTATTTTTTATTTCTAGCGCATATCTCAAGCGAATAAGCATATCTTTAATTTCCATTTATGTAACTCCTTATATTAAATAATAGTACCTTTTTATAAAGCAACAGGCACTTAATTTTAGTATAACTAATAATACTTCGCAACAGTCTAGCCATATACAATTGATAAAAGAAAAAATTGGCTGATGGGAGTCAAGGTAAATGTACTCACATCAGCCAATTAATCACATATTCTTACTCAACTATGTCAGCATTTTTCTCAAAGAGATCAAGCATTTCACGCACTTCATCCGATGAATTTGTGCTCATCAATTGATTTCTTAGTTCACTTGCTCCTCTAAATCCTTTAACATATATCTTGAAAAAGCGATGCAGAGCTCGGAATGAGCGTGTCTCTAATTCTTGTGAATATTTGTCATGTAGATCAAGATGCAATCGCAAGAGATCAAGCAATTCTTTACTGCTATGTTCTTTTGGCTCTTTTTCAAATGCAAATGGGTTTTTAAAAATACCGCGCCCAATCATTACCCCATCAATACCATATTTTTCAGCAAGCTCCAAGCCAGTTTGATAGTCAGGAATATCTCCGTTAATCGTCAACAATGTATCTGGCGCTATTTCATCACGGAGCTTCTTAATCTCTGGAATCAGCTCCCAGTGAGCATCCACTTGGCTCATTTCCTTACGTGTACGCAAATGAATTGAAAGGTTAGCAATATCTTGTTTCAATATATGTGCTAGCCATTCCTTCCACTCTTCTACTTCTGTGTAGCCAAGTCTTGTTTTCACACTTACAGGCAATCCGCCTGCTTTTGCTGCTTGGATTATCTCTGCAGCGACATCTGGACGGAGGATAAGGCCGCTCCCCTTCCCCTTAGATGCCACATTAGGCACAGGACAGCCCATATTAATATCGACGCCACGAAACCCGAGTTCTGCCATTCCAATACTCATTTGGCGGAAATTTTCAGGTCTATCTCCCCATATATGTGCAACCATTGGCTGCTCATCTTCTGTAAAAGTCAAACGCCCGCGTACACTTTGCTTCCCATCTGGGTGACAGTAGCTCTCTGTGTTCGTAAACTCTGTAAAAAACACATCAGGTCTTGCTGCTTTGCTCACTACATGGCGAAATACTACATCCGTTACCTCTTCCATTGGTGCAAGTACAAAAAACGGTCGTGGCAGTTCACGCCAGAAATTATCTTTCATCATTACAATCAAATCCTCTCATTATGGATTAATTTTTTATGATCAAATGGTGGTTTTCTTTTTAAAATAAAAAACGCCCCTTACAGAGTGTAAGAAACGTTGATTTTACTGCATAAGCAGCATCATAATACCGGTGGCCGGGGTCGAACCGGCACTCCAAAGGAACACGATTTTGAGTCGTGCGCGTCTGCCAATTCCGCCACACCGGCATAATTGGAGCGGGTGATGGGAATCGAACCCACGACATCAGCTTGGAAGGCTGAGGTTTTACCATTAAACTACACCCGCGAAATATAATGGCGGTCCGGACGGGACTCGAACCCGCGACCTCCTGCGTGACAGGCAGGCATTCTAACCAACTGAACTACCGGACCAAACTATTAAATTAATGGAGGAGGAAAGGGGATTCGAACCCCTGCGCGGTTTGACCCGCCTGTCGGTTTTCAAGACCGATCCCTTCAGCCGGACTTGGGTATTCCTCCGTATTGGTGGAGCCTAGCGGGATCGAACCGCTGACCTCCTGCGTGCAAGGCAGGCGCTCTCCCAGCTGAGCTAAGGCCCCGTAAAATGCAAATGTATATGGCGCGCCCGAAAGGAGTCGAACCCATAACCTTCTGATCCGTAGTCAGACGCTCTATCCAATTGAGCTACGGGCGCATATTTTTGGAGCGGAAGACGAGGTTCGAACTCGCGACCCCCACCTTGGCAAGGTGGTGTTCTACCACTGAACTACTTCCGCTTAGAGTATTTAAATTAAATGGTGCGGGTGAAGGGAGTCGAACCCCCACGCCTTGCGGCGCTAGATCCTAAGTCTAGTGCGTCTGCCAATTCCGCCACACCCGCAAAATCTAATGGTGCCGACGAGAGGACTTGAACCCCCAACCTACTGATTACAAGTCAGTTGCTCTACCAATTGAGCTACATCGGCGCATTATGGTGGAGGATGACGGGATCGAACCGCCGACCCTCTGCTTGTAAGGCAGATGCTCTCCCAGCTGAGCTAATCCTCCATTATATTGGTGACCCATACGGGATTCGAACCCGTGTTACCGCCGTGAAAGGGCGGTGTCTTAACCGCTTGACCAATGGGCCGTTTCATTTTCTTCGCTGTCATGTATCAGCGACAAGGATTATTATATCTAGTATTTAAATGAGCGTCAATACATTTTTTAATATTTTTTATTTTTTTGTATCAACTTTTGACTCAGACTGTCTTTAGCACAAATTATTATACCAAAAAAAGAAGCTGAATTCCTTACATTCAACTTCTCCCTTCTACTTATATATATTTTCACTTAAAGTGAATAACTATTTGTTGTAAAACGGCGGCACCCGCAGCCACCCATGCTCATCTAAGTATTGCTTAACAGTTAGACCGGCAATGGTCTTCTTCATAATATATTTAGAAAAAAGCAAACCGACATCTGCACGGATAGATTCTGTAAGACCTCTTGCTGCATAATTTACTCCTGCTGCAAGATTATAAGAAAGGAGGTTGGCGGTCTCTTCATCATTCAGTTTTGCTCCTTCCGGGATGTCGCGAAAATCTCCGACTGGTTTTTCTGGGGTAGTCTGTGGGAGCGGAACTCCTTCTTTTGTCAAAAATTCTTTTAACTCATCACGCATCGGAATATGCACAGAATCGGTAGTATCCTTAATGATTGCTTTTAATTTTGGATCTTGAACGATGTTAACAGCAAGCTCTTCATTACGAAGGGTTGTTTCCGTTGCCAACAAATAAAACCACAGATTGCTGACTTCTAAGACATTTAATGGTCTTTTTTCACCGTCCAAAAATGGCTCAAACGCATCGTACATGACTTCAAACAATTTCATAAGTAAATCCCACCGTTCTTAAGTATGTTTTTGAGTTAGTTTGTCTATAAATTTTAAAAACATACTAAGAAAAATAAGTCTCTATCACCTTTTCTGCTGTCCTAACAGCTAAGGCTTGAGTTGTAAGGGTTGGATTAGCACCACCGAGACCATTAGCATGCACGCTGTTGTCAGCAATATAAAGCCGTTTTACTTGATAGGCCTCACAGTTTTCATCCACAACAGAGCCGATTCTCATCGTGCTTTCCATATGAATCATCATACCCTCCGGCCAATTGGAGCGCAAAATTTTTTTCGCTCCCGCCTTGCGTAATAGGTCTGCAGCCAGTACAGCAAGTTTTCTGCGCCGCTCGGCTGATTTTTTTGTAGCTCTATACCGGATAACTGGCACAAAACCATTCTCATCGGAAATACGCGGATCTAGTGCGACACCGTTTCTGTCATCCACTTCATCGTCTGTTGTTACCAATATACTTAAAGATCGAGCATAATTATCCATCAAGTAATGTAAAGTTTGTCCAACTGGCCGTCCCTCCATATCCCATGGTCTGTGATTGCTTCGCTCTTTTCTAACAGCATACCCATCTGTACTCAAGCCATAAAAGGAAGCGGTCAATCCTGGACTCATTCCAGCTGTCTGTAGTGCACCAAGTCCTGGATAGTCTAGCCTTGCTCCACAAGTGTTTCCTACATATGGTCTTATTTGCGTTGCTCCTATAACAGACAATAAATCTTTCTTTTCAAAGATTCCTGTAATCCAGTCCATATAATGTGTGACTAATCCTTTGCCAACAAACTCATTTTCTGGCAGGGATGAATTCAGCCAAAGTCGCGGAGTTTCTATACTGCCGCAAGCTAACACAACTACGGATGCGGTTAATTCTTCTTCTTGTCCTGTCCATGTATCTCTTATTCTTACACCGATTGCACGGAATTCAGTACCCTCCTTTTCGGTTAGGATTTTCACAGCGAACGCATTTGGCCTTATGCTTACATTACCTGTCCTTAAAGCGAGTGGAATATAACTTACATTCGTAGAGCGTTTAGCCATTTTTTCAATGGAAGGTCCATGAGCACAACCGTTAATACAATGTCCTGACAATGTACAGCCCTCCATCCAGGATAGCTCGACATCAGTAATATTGGGGTTAATGATTGCTTCGTTTGGTGGAAGAATGGCATTAGGCTGCGGTCGATATCCAGGCGAATAAATATCAAGCGATGGATTTAAATGCAGCCCGAGTTTTTTGGCACCGAAATAAAATAGTTCTTCCTTTGCCGTAACTGGCGCAAAGTTCACTGGTAAGGTTTCCTCTACCTTTTCATAATACGGGATAAGCTCCTTATACGAAAACGGCCATTTACCATCCACTGATTGCGGATAAGCTCGCGGACAGTTGGCTGTATAAACTTGCGTAGTGCCGCCAACGCCGGCACACTGCCATATCATTGCCTTTTGTTTAATATTCCGGAACCATTGCGCCTTGCTTCGGTCTGCCGGTCCAAAGCGATACCTTCCTGTCACTAAATCATTCATGTTCATTTCCTTCTTATCCATTAACTGCTTGTATAGATCAATGTCGAGATCAGATAAAGAGGAACTGCTTTCGCTGTTCGACTCCGTATTGGGTTGTGGCCATTTTTTATTGCCATACCAAGGACCAGCCTCCAAAACAAGCACCTTTAATCCTTTTTCTCCAAGCTCTTTCGCCATGACAGCCCCTCCTCCGCCAGACCCAATTACGATGACATCCTGCAACTTCATACTATCCCTCCTTTTTATGTGGCATAAGAGCTAAAAAACCGCGAAAATCCCGATAAGCATAAGCTGGTCCTGGATAGCCTGCCCGATGCCAGCCAATAGGGAAATATTCCATTTGCCGGTTTTCCGGAGGCAAAAAAGCAGTACTGCCATATCCCGTCCATTCGGAATAAAACCCGAAAAAAGTCAGCTGATGCAACACATCAACGATATTTTGAATAAGTCCTGGATTATTGTCATAAGGCGGTTTTAAATTTACCGGATTTATTTCTAGCCTTTCTATATATAAGATTGCGTTAAGCCTGTCTAATGGTGCTAATAACGTGTAAGGACCACCTTCAGGGAATGTATTACAGCAGAGCGGATATATATTTTTCTGAGATTGGACCAGATAAACTGCTCCACTATCTAGCAGTTCTGCTGTAGACTTAGCCATTGATGCAATCATCAACTGTTTTTTGACCTTTAGGGGCATGGACTGATTTAGTATCTGCATTAGATATTCGTAAACCTGCAGTTCAAAGGCACCTGGCTTGATAAACGAAGTGCTGTTGGGAAGGTAATATGCTTGAGGAGGAATAACTGCCTGTACAAATGCTTGAAAAGTGGATTTAGTATGAGCATCACTAATTTCTATACTAACCATTCGCTAACCCCTGTTTCTCATGTTTATCAAATAGTTTACTATCCTTAATATTATTCACCTCAAGGCTTGGCTATGTCATTGCCAATAGTAAAAGATAGGAAAAATTGTGTTTTCGGCCAATAAGGTTCATTCTTATCATCTCTTAAACAAGCACTTCCCCTTTCCTTCCCATAAATCTTTTACCGAAATCTCGTAATCCAGCGGTAATCAATATCTCACCCTTCTTTATATATAAAAAGGAAGTCTGGCTATTTATCAGCAAGACTTCCTTAAACAAGCAACTTATTTCACTGCACTGCTTCCCAATGCTCTTTTTTTCTTAATCGTAATTTTCACCTCTGAAACAACCAGTCCTGCTAATGTAAGTAGTATTCCCAATGCTGACAGCTTTGTCAGCTGTTCGTGCAGCACAAGCATAGACACTACGACTGTAATGACAGGTACCATATAAATATAAACACTCGTTTTTATTGCCCCAAGAATGTTGACAGCTGTATTCCATGTTACGAAGCAGACGGCAGAAGCTCCTATTCCAAGAAATAGAATATTGAATAGATAGATTGGATTAGCAAACCTGGCAAGCTCAAGCTTGAAATCAAAGAAAAACAATGTTGGCACCATAAGAAGCAGTCCGTAAAAGAATACTCTTTTTGTTGTCTGGATTGGATGATAGCCATAGCTTGAGATCTTTTTTGTCAGCACGGAGTAGGCTGCCCACGCAAATGTTGCGACAGCTGCCAGCATATCTCCAAGTGGATTTAGCTGAAAATTGGCCTTTCCATTATAGCTGATTAAAAAGATGCCAATCATCGCCATTGCAAAACCAACAAAAAAGTTTCCTTTTAAACGTTCATCTTTCAAAAACAGCATCGTCAGAACTGCTGTTGAAAACGGGACAATTCCGCTGATAACTCCCACATTAGAGGCCATTGTCATCGTTAAAGCGATATTTTCCAACAAATAATATAAGGTAACGCCACATAACCCGGCACAGATAAATAACAGCTCATGCTTTCTGTCTGCTACTTTCATCCTCGCTGGAAATATAATCAGCAGCATGATAAAGCCAATAGCAAACCGAAAAAACAAAATTTCAGTCGGTGTAAAACCTGTCAGTAAAACTTTAGTCGAAATAAAGGTAATGCCCCAGATAAAAATAGTCACTAGTGCTGCTATATGACCATTTGTAGTTTGATTTCTCATTTTTTGTCCTCGCCCTTTTCGTCATGCTTGTTTCTTATGTTGATAAATCTCCCGATACTGGCCCGGTGTCAGACCAATAAATTCAGTGAAAAAATTGCTGAAGTGGCTTTGGTCTGCAAACCCTGTCTCCATTGAAACATCTATTGGCTTACGCCCGCTCTCAAGCAGTTTTTTTGCCTCATTAATCCTAATAGTTTGTAAGTATCTATATGGAGTAATGCCAAAATTGCGTGTAAACGACCGCAAGAGCGTATATTTGTTCATATCACAAACCTCTGCTAAGTCAGTTAATGTTAAATGTTCTGTATAGTTTTTTTCCATATAGCGGCATACTGCATGCAGACGCTCATCTGTTGATGTACTTTCTTCATACTTAATGCTGCATTCTTTGATTAAATGTTCCATTAAAAAATAAAAGCTTTCTTCCTTTTCCAGCTCTTCATTGGTAGACATAATCATCTCATGCACTTCCTTTAACAGTGGTGCAAAGCTTGTTTGCACCAGAACAGGTGAAGTAAAGTAAGGAAGATAATCTACTCCCATAATTTCCTTAGCTACTTTCTTCATAATATCAGCATTAATATTCAAGCAGCGGTAATCTAACGCATTAAGATCAACTTGTTCACATGCATGATTATCAAGAGGATTAAAGATGACCATATCTCCTTTGTTAATAATAAATTCCTTATTTTTGCAAGTGAGTTTCCTTTGCCCATTTTCGATAAAGCCGATAACATAATATTCATGGAAATGGTTTGGGAATTTCTGCATGATCCCATCAAAATGGTATGCTTCCACCTGCAGCTGAGAATCAAATTTCACCATTCTTTTTTCCTTCAATGAGTCGTGCCTCCTTTTTCGTTCATTTTCTTAAAATTAGTGTAGCATAAGACTTTATAGCTGCTCTTGTATGATATTGACTAAAAGCCAAAAAAAAAAGCCATGCTTCTGATTCAAGAAGCAAAGCAATGAATTTACAGCTTGAATTTGTCTTTAATCAACGCAGCAACGTCTTTAGGGCTTTTATCTGTATTGTTTATTTTTAAATATTCTTCTTTTTGTATCTCTCCTTCACGGGAGTTTAATCGATATTTTTCCAGAGAGCTTTTTAGCTCTGATTCCGACCATTCAATATTTCTTTTTGTTGGCTTATGTTCTAATCTGTTCGGAGTTTTATTTCTGTATAGCCGTTCGTCGAGATCTGCTTCTAATTCGACGTAATAGACTGTTCCGCCTTGTTGTTTAAAAATATTAGAGATTTTTTCAACATAATTCCAATCTTCTTTCAAATTAAATGCCCACACATAGGTGAAAATTAATCCAGGTAAATCGCTTTTGGCGACTGTTTCAAAGATTTCCTGCCGAAAAAGATTTACAAGCCTGCTTCCTTCTTTCGTTCCATATCCGAAAAAATTACTGACTAAATCAATGCTCATATGATTGTGAAAAAGCTTTAAACCTGTAATGGCGGCTAACTCCTGGCCAACCGTCATCTTTCCAACAGCCTGCGGTCCAAATATAAGAACAAACTTCATGATGTATTCTTCCTTCCTACCTGATACTTATCGGGAATAAGACAGACTCACCGGAATGTTCCCTTGCCCCACACCTGCTTAAAGCTTTCCATTCTCTCCATCCCTGTAATCAATGGTTTCGCCTGATTAATTAGCGTTTGCACTCCTTCAAGGGATAAAGAAGCTTCGTGGGCGGCTTTACTGCTCCATACCTCATAAACATACACACTATCAAGTTCAGTTTCTGGCAGATTAATCGTATACAGTTGACAGCCTTCAACTGCCTCCATTTGCGATGCGGCTTCAATTAGAATGGCTGCAAGCATATCACGATTCTCTTCCCTAGCCGTAAACTTTCCTAATAATCCAAAATTCTCCATAGTTTATCCCTCTTCTCTATGCTATTTTTTCGCTTAAGATCTTTTTAAACGTTTTACTAAAATATACTGGCTGCTTTCCTTTGTAGGATGTTCACTAATGAGTCCAGCAATCTCATAGCCATGTTTCCGGTAAAATTCTGGGGCTTGGAAGCTGAAGGTATCCAGTTGAATATGGGTGCATTTGCATTCAATAGCACTTTCCTCGATTGTTTTGAGCA
Organism: Niallia sp. Man26; assembly: GCF_022049065.2. Taxonomy (NCBI): domain Bacteria; kingdom Bacillati; phylum Bacillota; class Bacilli; order Caryophanales; family Bacillaceae; genus Niallia; species Niallia sp. Man26. Next base: position 1,539,239 of record NZ_CP095743.1, on the reverse strand, counting down.
GGCTGCTGCCATATCCCTCCCCTCTTTTTTTCTCATCCACCCATAATGATTCGATTTGCAAATGATGCCAAAAAATCACTCCCGAAATACCGCCAACGATTTTTTCGTTATCATCTCTGGCAGTAAAGCAGAGTTTGTTAACTGGATGCTTTACCGCATCTGGCAAGCGGGAAAGATTGTATTCTATTACCCTCTTTCGGAGAAAATCACTATTTTCTTGATAAGATTCTCTGCAAATTTTCATTCTCCTTTTCACCCCATCGATCTTTCTATTTGTCCGACAAAGTTTTCAGTGCATCATGCATCCTATCCATATTGCTGTTACCAAATATATTCATATCATCCGAAAAAATTTTTCCCTTACTTTCTTCACAGGCTCGTAATTTTTGCAAGTGGCCATAGTCTTTGTTGGAATAATTCTCCACCAGATGGCTATATCCCTTCTACTAAAATAGAAATAAGTCATTCATCAATTGATGAATGACTTATAATGCTTTATTTCACTAACTCTGCTTTCCACTCAATGGTGTTAAGCTCTTCTATTAAAGCATCCACTTGATTTTTTGTCAGGTTCGCTTCTGGAAACTCTGCTAATTCCTGCAATGTTTTTGTTCTCATCGCAAAAATGCCTGGCGGCTTAGCAATCCATGGTGCATGCTTATCGAGAATAGCTGCTGATGATTGATGTGCTAGCACATCAATCAATCGTGAGTTCTTCGTAAATTCAACCATTAATCCGTTCTTGTTATCATATTGGAAATGATAGCTGCCAGATCCGATGGTTAACGTGACTGTATCATCCTTTTCCTTATACGTATAAATTCCATTTGCTTGTGCAAGCGGGTTGCCGCCTTCTGACACATTCGCTGTTTGTGCAAACGGCAAGACAATTTCTGCTGTTGTATTTGCTGGGATCTCTACTTTCAGTTCAATCTTGTCTGCTGTTATGCTCCAAGCGGATTGGATTCTGCCATACATCGACTCAAAAGCAGCTTTTGCATAGGTTAAGTGAATTCCGGCAAATGCTGGCTGTATGCGGATTCGTTTGTAGGCTGGCAGCTCTTCATCCATATCAAGGCCTGCAACTTTTCTGTACATCCAATCCCCGATTGCGCCGTAAGCATAATGATTAAAGGAATTCATATCATCGCTCCAAAACGAACCATCCTCTTTAATTCCATCCCAGTGCTCCCATATGGTTGTAGCCCCTTTTTTGACAGAATAAAGCCAGGAAGGATAGCCCTCTTGCAGCAATAGTTTAACAGCTGTTTCGTGATGACCTGCTTTTGAAAGAGCAAAGCATAAATACGGAGTTCCGACAAACCCTGTTGTCAAATGATAATTATTGTTAATAATGAGCTCGTTTAATTCATGTGCTGTGCGCTTTTTTACGCCTCCATCGACGAGATCGAAAGTCAATGCCAGAACATGGGCGGTTTGCGTCGGTGACACTAGCCTGCCAGATTTAGAGACAAATTCATGATTGAATGCTTCTATTATATTTTCAAGCAGCAAACCATAACTTTTAGCATCTTCCCATTTGCCAAGCACTTTAGCAGCATCACGCAGAATTCTCGTGGAGTGTGCATAAAAAGCTGTTGCAATAAAGTCCTTTGGTGTGGCACCGCTGTAGCTGCCTGACGGTGCATCAAGGGCAAGCCAATCACCGAAATTGAAGCCGACAATCCAGAGGTACTCATTTTCCCCTTGTCTGCGCATATACTCAACCCATGCCTTCATGCTGTCATATTGCTCTGCTAACAACCGCTTATCTCCGTATGCTTTGTAAACCTCCCATGGAATAATTGTTGCTGCATCACCCCAGGCTGCCGCATTGGCACCGCCGACTACAGCTGGAATAACAAAGGGAACTCCTCCATCTGGATGCTGCTCTGCCTTGAGGTCACGAAGCCACTTTGTGAAAAAAGGACCTCCATGATAATTGAACAAAGCCGTCTGTATAAATACTTGTGCATCACCAGTCCAGCCAAGGCGCTCGTCACGCTGCGGGCAGTCTGTCGGCACATCAAGAAAATTGCCTCTTTGCCCCCATTTAATATTTTCCTGAAGCTTGTTTACAAGCGGGTTGGAGCATTCAAACTCTCCAGTCGGCTCCATATCTGTATGGATGACTTCGCCTACAAAGTGCTCGAGAGAAAGCCCGTTTTCCTGGTTCGGATACCCTTCCACCCTCACATATCGAAAACCTTGGAAAGAAAAGTGCGGAGCATAGTTTTCCAGCCCGATTCCTTTTGCAATATATTCTACTTGCTGGTCTGCCTTGCGCAAATTGCCGAAGTATATGTTTCCGTCCTTATCCAGCACCTCTGCATGCTTTAAAATAATCTTCGTTCCTTTATCAGCCTTAACAAAAAAGCGAATTCTGCCGACCATGTTCTGCCCCATATCGATTACCGTCTCTCCTGAAGGAGTCGTAAATACCGCAATAGGCTTAATAACCTCGGTCACTTTTGTCTGCCAATTTTCTTGTGCAATCAGCTGACCTACAGGCATTTGTTGTTCTTGCACTAAAGACCAGCTGCTGTCATCAAAGTCAGGCAGACTGAAACCCTCCTCAAGTCTTGCATCATATTTTTCTCCTTGATAAATCTCTGAATATACAACAGGCCCTAATGCTGCTTTCCATGATGGATCTGTCACAATAATATCTTCCGTGCCATCATTGTATCTTACATGCAGCTCAAAAAATGCTGCTCGCCTGTCGCCGTATATATGACGCTTGTTTTCCCATGTCATATTCCCTTTATACCAGCCGTCTGCAAGCATGATGCCAAAGGCGTTCGGTCCCGATTGAAGTTGGGATGTGATATCATATGTCTGATATTGAAGACGTTTGTGATAGCTGGTCCAGCCGGGAGCAAACAGCTCATCACCGACACGCTCTCCATTTACATACAGCTCATACAGACCTAAGCCTGTGCCATATATGCGGGCAGATACAATGTCGTTTTGCAGCTGAAATTCTTTTCTTAGACAAAAAGCCGGCTCACTCAAACGGTCTATCACTTCTTCATCTGGTGTAATCCATTGTGCTTTCCAGTCATATTCGGCAAACAAAGCAGTCTCCCACCAAGCTGTTTCACTCCAAGCGGATTCGCGGCTTTTATTATCCCAGACTTTCACTCTGTAAAAATATCTAGTTCTTTCTTTTAGATCTGGACCTTCATATGGAAGATGCAAGGACGCTTGTGAGTGAATGATGCCTGTATTCCACAGTAATGTATCAAAAGTAGGATGTTCAGAAACTTGAATTTGGTAGGATTGCTGCAATGTTCCTCTTTCATCGGAAATGATTTTCCAGCTTAACCGTGGTTTTTTACAATCAATGCCGAGTGGATTTGTTCGGTACTCAGTTGTTAAGGATGCTGCTTTTAAGTGTGTCATAGTAACTTCCTTTCTAGTAAAATTTCTGTCATTATTAGAACTGCCTTTTCAGCCATGCGGCCGCTAAATCAAACCATGGCTGGCATGCTTCGTTTATGTGTTCAGCGTTGCCTGCTGTCGTTTCATCACTTAGCGACAATCCATGTACACCACTTTCAAATACATGTAATTCATAGGGAATATGATGCTTTGTTAGTTCTACAGCAAAAACTAAAGCATTTTCTGCGTAAACTAAATCATCATCGGCTGTATGCCATAGGAAGACAGGCGGTGTATTTATAGTGACATAACGGGCAGGACTTGCTTCTCTTAGCTGTTGGTCAGTAGGTGTGGTTGTATCGAAAACTGCCTTGCTTGATATTTCCCAAAAGCTTTTTTTATTCTCATCCGCATCACGCTCTACTTTTGCTTTCATCCATTCATAATCAAGGAGCGGATATCCTAATATAACAGCATTTGGCTTAAATAAATCGCTGCTTGCTTTAATAGACTCTTGGAGGAAGCTGTCTTGCCAATGAACAGCCATGCTTGCTGCCAAATGACCACCAGCAGAAAAGCCGCATAAAGCAATGGCATCTGGATTTACAAGCCATTCTTTCGCATTTCTTCTTACTAAAGATATCGCTTTCGCTAAATCAAGTAATGGATTGGGATAGAGAGAGCGCTCATTTACCTCCGGTAGCTGTTTGAAATCTTTCACCCACTCACGAAAGTACGTATTGTAGCGCAACACAAATGTATGGTAGCCTTTTGAAGCAAACCGTAAAGCAATCGGTTCTGCCTCTCTGTCAGATGTATTTAAATAACCCCCTCCTGGGCAAATAATAACAGCAGGACGCTTTTTATCTGTTTGAAATTCTTGAGAATTCTCTAGCAGATAGGCAGTCAAGGTAACATGAGCATTATCTTCCCATAACTGAATCTTTTCGATTTTCATACATGCTTCTCCCCTTTGGCAGCTTTATGCGTCACTTTCCTTAAAGGGATGAATAGATATTCATCCCAATCAACATTTAGGAAACGACGATTTCATCCATAGGTTCGTCATCAACATCCCCTTTTCCTTCCATTTCTGGAATCGGAAGAACAGCGATAGCAGAGAGAATGGAAAACACAGCGAGCACTAGGAAAAACAGCGTGTATCCATCACCGCCAAATGTACTTGCACCAAAAGCAATCAGAGCTGGAGCTGCAAAGCTGACTAATGTGGAGGCCATATTTGTTGTTGTATTCATGATAGAAATATCTTTCGCCGCATTTTCCTTAGAAGGCAGGATGCGGTTTACAAGGGCATTATCGACAGCATTGTACATACCGAACCCAAAGTTAAAGATGAAATTACCGATAATAACCCATGCCACGCTTGTGGAGAATGCAAAGGCAACAAGGCACAGTGCGGTAACTAGGGCCGCTCCCATTACAAACGGCTTTTGCTTTTTCACTTTATCTGATAAAAACCCGCCGAGAATGCCGGCTCCAACCATCATGATAATCGTAGGCGCAGTCAGCCCCATAATTTGAAAAATTTCCGCTTCGCTTAAATGAAATCTGGCAATATAAAACAAAGTGAGCATATTCAATCCTGCATTGGAGAAATTGATGAACAGCTTTGTTAAAAGGGCCCAAGTATATGCAGGATACTGTTTATAGCTCGGATAAAAGCCGCGAATACCAAGGTTTTTTTTGCTGATTGTGGCTGTTTTCGCCAAATAATTATCCTTAATTAAAAGTGCCGCCGTTATTCCGCCGATCAGCTGGACAATAATCAATGCAATCATCTTTTGTTCAATCGTTGAATTGGCGAGCACCCCCATCAGCATTTGACCAGACATAACTAACGCAGGTCCAGCGGCTCCAATCAAACCTGACACACGGCCGAATTTATCCGGATCTACCTGCTCTGGAACTATTGCATAACTGGAAAGGGAAACCATGCCGTAAAAGAAATTCACCAAGCATAAAGAAATAATGAATATAGGAATGGATGATGCAAAGGTAAGCATCAGCATGGAAATCGCACCAAGAATGCTTCCTGCTACCATCCAAAATCTTCTTCTCCCCATTTTGAGCCTTGTCTTATCAGCAATCACCCCTCCAAACAATCCAAAAATAACAATGGCAATTCCTGTAATCCCTGATGCCGTTCCATAAACAGCAGTCGCATCCTCTGAACCTACAATTCTTATTACAATAAAAGTAGAAAGACCAAATCCTAATAATACTAGTGGTGCGATAGCAGTACCGACACCAAGCATTGCCGCTACTATCAACCTCTTAAACGGTGTCCTTTTCCAGCCAACTGTCTCCATCATTTTCCCTCCAACTTTGTCCTTAGTATTGTTTTTTCACATTATAGCAAGCGCTTTCAAACGAATGAATGAGATAATCAAAGAATATTTTTGCTTGATTCAAAGATTATCGAATAATAACTATAATAAGAAGCTTGCTCCCTAAAAGCTTGGGAGCAAGTGGTAAGGTCAATTGTTAACAAGGGAGCAGGTTTGAGCGATTTGGCCAAGGTATTTGGCGCTTTCTTTTACCGTCCTTTTTTGTGTAGTGCGGTCTACCTCAATTAATCCGAATTTTTTGGAGTAACCTGAATTCCACTCATAATTATCAAAAGTGGACCAATGCAAATAACCTCTTATATCAATACCATCCTCTATACAAGCCTGAACACCCTCTAATCCTCTGCGGATAAATTCTACACGTCTTTCATCATTGTCTGTAGCAATGCCATGCTCTGTAATAATGATTGGAATGGTGATGGCAGCTGATACTTTGCGAATGACATTTGCCAAGCCTTCCGGATAATATTCATAGCCCATTTGTGTTCGTTCTGCATGCTCTGTCAGCACTTGACCATTTGGACCGTACACTTCTCTCGTGTAGTTTTGCAGACCAAAAAAGTCATCACCTGCCATCATCGGCAAGTATTGTTCAAAATAGCTATGCCATTTTTCCGCAGCTATTTTCTCGCCCCCTGTGATGGATTGTACATCAGACAGCGCCATGGAAAAGCCAACTAATGTGTCAGGAGAAATATCCTTGATCACTTGGCGCGCTTTAACATGAGCTTTGTGGAGAAGCTTCATCGATTTCTCATCAGATATCATATGGAAAGTAAAATACTTGTCTGTTGTCGTACCACAACGTTCAGCTGCAGCCTCGCGCCATTTAGGCGCTGTCCATGCATCTTGATCAATTCCGACCGGCGGAATAAACCCAATGCCCGTAAACAGCTCACGAAGCATGACAGGCAGATTCACCTCATTCATCGTCAAAACATACGGAATTAAATGACCGAGCTCACGGAATACTGTTTCACAGTAGTTGGCAAAGCGTTCAGGTACATCTGGGCTTGCCCAGCCGCCAAATTGCATCAGCCATTTTGGTGATGTAAAGTGATGCATCGCGACAAAAGGTGTCATATTATTGGCATAGCATGTTTCAAGAACGTCCCGATAATGATCCAAGGCAGCTTGTGAATACTGTCCTGGCTCTGGCTCAATTCTCGACCATTCTATAGAAAAGCGGAACACTTTTAAGCCAAGGCTTGCCATTAGGGCGATATCTTCTTTATAAAGATTGTAATGGTCGATTGCATCCCCCGATTTTTCTTGATACGGCGAGCCTTCGACTTGCTCCTCTGCCCAAAAATCACTGTTATCGTTATTGCCCTCCACCTGATGGCCTGCCGTTGCTGAGCCCCAGAGGAATTGCTTTGGAAATGAAAAACTCATCATGTATACACCCCTAATATCTTTTGCTTACTCTTATGTCTTTTATTGTAGCAAGCGTTTTCAATTGATTTAATGGCAAATACAAAGGAAATGTTTGCTCGATTCAAAGATATTAGGTAGTTAAGAGACTTAAGTTATCATTAACGGTTTTGCTCTCTGTACTCCTTTGGTGTCTGAAGGAAAATTTCGTTGAATTTTTTATAAAAAAAAGAAACGCTTGAATAACCAACCTCTTCGGCAATGTCTGGAATCGGCATATCCGAATTCGTCAAATAAAGCGCAGCCTTATTAATCCGCTGAATTTGCAGCAAATCAGTGAACGACTTGCCAGTAGCTTTTTTTAGAATAGCAGAAATATAGTTAGGGTGATATTTAAATTGCTCTGCCATTAAAGCAAGGCTGCAGTCCTTCCAATGGTTTTCGATATACTTCAAAAAATCAACAATAATTACGTCTCTTTCTGTTCGATGGTTCATCTTCATGCTTGTATAGCTGTTGCTGTGCCGGATCAACTCCGTAAACATAATAAACAAATAGGCATCTATCAAGCCTGATGTAAAAGCATCTTCATCAAAATACTCACACATAATATGCTCCATAATGTTATTAAAGTTGGAGCTAGCTTCAAACGGAAAAAAAAGATATTTATTAGCACTTCTGCTGCCGATGAGAGAGTCGACTAAAAACTGTGAGATAATACTTTTATTTGTAAATCTGCTCAAGAAATTCGTCGACAAGTAATCATGCTTCAGCTTAATTTCAATCACAATATCATAGCTTGTCGTCGCCTGTACCGTATGAGGAGTATTTTTGTCTATCATAATCATACCTCCTTCCAGAATATCGATGGCATCATCTTGAAGAATGATTTTGCATTTGCCCTGATACACATATATCAGCTCAATATATTGATGAATATGCATGGGAACATATGCATTTGCAGGACATTGGGACAGGAAGATATTATCTTCAATCGGATTATGTGATGGATCAAATATCATATTAAATTCATACAACGGCTCGCCATTAATTGTCGCAATCGGTTCAACCTGATAAGTAGTTTTGATAAAATTCCAGTCTGGAGGGTCCATCTTATTATAGCTTTCAAGCTTTGCTCTTAATTCAGCACTATTCACAGGCAGGCTCCTTTTTAGTAGATTTAGACATATTTCTTTGTTTGTTTTTATTTTCTTTTGTTTTTCCTTCAAATATATCATATAAACCTCTAAAACACTCACAAATAAAAATATTTTTATGGCCTTTGCTCCCTTGGCTCTGTTACTCCAACTATATGAATAGACTTCTTGTTTATCATAGCTTGGATTACACCACTTGCTATCTCCTTATTCGTCAGCCAGCGTGAATGACCATCATCCATCATAAAGCCTAGCTGAATTTGATGATATATCATATTTCGCTTGTCTGTAAGCCTGCTTTGCAAGACTTGCAAATCTGCATTACTTCCTAGCACATGAAATAACTGCCAAGTGCTTGAATCCTTAGAAACTGTATCTATAATAAGGTTAACAGCTTCTTCTGCATAAGAATGAATCCAAGCAACCACTAACTCAATATTGGTATGAATACGAATAGTATTTCGCAATTCTGACTCTAGATCTTCTAGCTTGCTGTAATCAACCAAAATTGGATGAATGATAGAATTTGGACAAATGGTTCTGATCTCGTCCATTCTATGTTTATTTCTTCCGATTACAGAGACGATATAACCCTGTTTTGCCAGCCAAATCGTTACTTCCGAAAGCATTCCTTTCCCGCCTACTACTAATGCATGCTTCATTCATTCCCGCTCCTTATTATTTTGTTTGTAAAAAAGGCACCTGCAAATTAAAAGAACCATGGTCTTTTTAATTGCAGGTGCACATGTTTATTTATACCAGTCAGCTTGCTCCATATGAACAAATGGGATATCTGTATCAATCAAGCCTTCGACCTTTTCAATCGGCAAGTCTTCTCCTTTAAGCCAGTTTGAAAAATTGAATTCAATTGGGTCTTGGTCACCGCCAAGTGCAAACCAAGCTTTTCCTTCCTTAGGGAAATAAGCAGAAGTATGAATGGTTCCAGCCCAAGCTCCATACAAATTGGAGAATATGCCTGCATTGGAGTCATTCAACAAACTGAAGGCTTCCTTTCCACCTATCAAACTGGTTTGATGGGTCTCGATAATTTCGAGGCGTCTTTTCGAATCATCTAGAACATGGCGGTTTTCTTCTGTCATAATATTAAAATGGTTTGTACAAGAAAAGCCTCTTCTCACTTCCACTCTTCTTGGAGAGGTTTCCACTATAAATGGTGTTTCACAGCTTCTGTCAAACAATACATAGCTAAAGGAATGACGGTGGGGAATTTCTTTGAGCAAAGCGGCCGCCTCTTCTGCCGTACTGCAAAGCTCTAAGATGAGCCTGCCGATCATATTGCACACAAAGCCCGTGCCCGGTTTCTTCCTGTTCATGAAATTATAGCCCATCGTCAAGCCTTGTTCATTCATGCCATCCATTCTGCCTGTGCCTCTTTGGCTTGGACCGATGATGGCATATCCTCCGTCAGTCGGCTTAAAAATGGTATAGCGGCCATCATATGTTTTTGGATGATAATCATAGTTTCGGATTAAATAATCACCGCCGACATAAATTGAACAGCCTGACTTGTCAATATCAAGACGATAGCCGCAAAATTCAAGGAGCACCTTGTCCATCGGCCATCCTAATGCATCACGAAAGCCTTCAAATTCCTCCCAGATTAACGGGGCGAATTTAGCAAAGATAAGTCGGGTTTCCTCGATATCTATCTTGAATTTCGGCTTTCTTACCTTCCATTGCCTTTCCCTGTTCTTTACAAGGATTGATTCTTTAAAATATTCTCCTTGCTTATAACCAAAGTCATAATGTGTTCCACGAAATTGCATGACATCTGCATAAACTTTTTTCATCTCATATCCCCCATCTCTGCTATTCTTTAGCATACTTGGAAAAGGAGGGAAATGGAAGAGATATACTTTTAACCTGAAAAACCAGTCCCCAATTATTGGAGACTGGCAATCAATTATACTTTGAACTTGCTGATTACTTCTTTTAAGTCCTCTGCTAAATGAGACAAAGCTTGAGCAGATGCAGCAATTTCTTCCATGGATGCTAGCTGCTCCTCTGCTGAGGCGGCAACATTTTGTGAATGCATCGATGTTTGTCCAGAAATATTTTGTATCTCTGAAACAGTTGTCGCCACTTCTTGTGTGCCTGCAGCAAGTATTTCCGAAGTATGAGCCATTCCTTCAATTTGCTCTGTAAGATTTTGCATAAAGTCCATAATTTCTGTAAAGTTCGCTTTCGTCTGCTCGACGATTTCCAAGCCCTCTTTTACATCCAATGTCACTTGTTCCATTGACGCATTAGATTGGACCATATCTGCTTGGATTGTCTTAATAAGTGCTGATATTTGAGCAGAAGATGCTTGAGACTGTTCGGCAAGCTTTCTGACTTCATCTGCAACAACAGCAAAGCCTTTTCCGTTTTCCCCTGCTCTGGCAGCCTCAATTGCAGCATTCAACGCTAGTAAATTTGTCTGATTAGCGATATCTGTAATCACATTAGTAATTTTCTCGATTTCTTGTGAACGGGAGTCCAAATTTTTAATCGCTTCCCCTGTTTTGGCAACAGAATGATTGATTTCAGTGATTTTCTGAACCGTTTTATCCACATACAGTCCGCCATTCTTCGCTTTTTCAGTCGCCTTCAAGCCGACATCGGAAACTGCTTGAGCATTATCAGCAATTGATTGAATGCCTTCTGTTACTTCAACAAGAGCAGCAGCACTGTCTTGTACATTTGATGCTGATTGGTCTGCACCATTTGCGACCTGCTGGATTGATTCTGTAATTACTTCTGTCGCTTTGCTTGTTTCTTCTGAGCTTGCCGTCAGCTGTTCTGAAGAAGAAGCTAACTGTTCAGATGTTGAGATAACTTCATTCATCATCGATTTTAAACTGTCTGTCATTTTATTATAGCTTACAGATAATAGGCTCAGCTCATCAGTCGATTTATCCTCCACTTTTGAAGTAAAATCGCCGTTGCCTGCCAACTCCAAGGCTGCAGTAAGCTTTTTCAGTCTTTTTCTTATTGAATTTGTAAATAAAAGAACGACTGCCACTGCAATAACAACCATAATGATTAATACAATCACAAATTTCGTTAAGAAAGAAGACAGGATATTATCAATCATTTCTTCTGAGGCACCAACATACATGATACCTACAACTTCCCCTGCTGCATTTTTCAGAGGCATATAGGCTGTCTGATAGTTTTTCCCGACTACATTTGCTTCGCCGTAGTATGTTTCTCCATTATTAATAACGGTGTCAATTACTTCTTGTGATGCTTGTGTACCTGTTGCCCGCTTGCCGTCTGTCATTACATTCGTCGCAATTCTTGTATCACCTAAGAAGAATGTAACTGTATCGTGCGTGTCCTTGCCAATTATGTCGACTAATTCATTATTATCATTGATTATTGTCTCGCCTTTTAAAAGCTTATCTCCGTCCGCTTTCCACTCGCCAGGGTATTCACTATTTACATAGTTATAACTAAGCGCAAGATCACCTTTTGCTTTTTCTGTTGCAAACTCCTTTATTCCCCTTGTAATCTCACTATTTGCCACATACCCGACTACCACGGATAAAACAATAATAATGGCAACAACAATTAAGTTAATCTTTGTGCCTAATTTCATCTTAAGCTGTAATTTCATACACTTTCCCATCCCTTAAAAAATTAGCAATTTAATGATGCTAATGGTTGTATCGGTCCAAATTTGTGAAAATTAATCACTTTTCATCTTCATTTGAAAATATTGTTGTACAACAGAGGAAGGAGTTTCCATAACTTCTATACAATAGGAAAAAAGACGGCAGAATAGCTTCCACCGCCTTTAGACAATTGTTTATTTTACAGTTAGAATAACACGCTGATAGTATTTAAGCTTATGTGCACCGTCATCCTGCACCTCTACGATAATATGAAGTGTATCTCCAGATTTCGCATCTTTTGGCACAGTGAAGCTCACTGTTTTTGTGTCCTTGCCTGTTAATTCAATCGTATCCGTTGCTTCTCCTTCTGCCAATTCACGATGAAGGCCAAGCTGAAGACCATCTGTTACATCTGAAACTGTGTCGTTCTTAGCTACCTTTGACTCTTCGTACGTATCTGCTTCAAAATATCTCCACCATTTATAGGAGATTTCATCACCGTCTGGATCGCTGCCATTAGCATGCAACGTCACTTCCTCTCCCTTTTCAACCGCCAAATCCAAACCTTCTTCTACCTCAACTGTTGGATTATGGTTTGCATCCTCATAGCTTTCTGCAGTCAGCCAATCTGCCCTTGCTGCAAAATCGCTTTGTATATCATCAAACCAGCGTGTTAAAGAATACTCTGCTTCATAGCGGTTTGCGTACACATTAAAGTCTGTAACAGTGTTTTTATACACCTTGCTGCTCACAGCGTCAAAGCGGCCGCCCCAGCCTCCATATGTCGGGTCCTCCAAGCTTCTTAGTCCATTGTCGATTAAGTAGAAGAAGGATGGAGAATCACCTTCTGAAATAAAATCATACTTTTGATATTGAGGATTTTTCTGTAAGTATTCTTCCGTACCGCGCTGCTCTTCGAAAAGCTCTCCCTCTATCATCTTGCCGTCACCCATTAATGCATACATATCCATTAACGGACCATGACCGACAATATTTTCTTTATGCCAATCACCAGTAAGCTTTGTGTTTAATTCCTCAGAATGTAATTTCCACGCGTATGCAAAATGCCAGAAATTCGAGGTATCATTAATGATGCGGATATCTGGCCAGTTTTTAGCAATATATTTACTGTAGCTGTCATCCTGGTCCAAAATGATATATAAAACAAGCTTATCGCTTACTTTCGATTTAATCTTCTCCCAATCATCTGTTTTGCTATATTCTTCTTCAATCGATTTCAATGCACGGGCCGTTGTATTTGTTCCACCCCATGTTTGCACATATAAATCACTGTCATCATCATGGAGGAACAGTTCCTTCAAGAACTCAGATCCCTCTGTCTCTTCTTCCATTTCCCCTACATTAGAAATATTACCGATTTTTGTAATGCTGCGTAAGTAATCTGGTTCAGGATAGCCGTCAGCATGCTTCACCAAATTAGGATAACCCTCTTCGTACGCATTAATCATATCTGTAAGCCATTGGGTCCCTGTCCATCTAAAAGGTTCAATTCCTTTTGCTTTATCACCTGCATAATGGTAGACAGAGCTTGTCAGCACAATTCCTTCTAAATCCATCTCATTGGCATACACTAAGTAGCGGAGTACAGAGTTCATATCATCCACTTCGCCATCTGTTGTAATAACCGTTCTGGCTTTTTGCTTTTCAGCTGGTTTGCTGTCACTGCTGTTTTCTGTTTTTGTTTCGTTAGATGAATTAGTTTCCTCTTTGCTGTTTGAACAGCCCGCTGCAATGATAGCAAATATCAGCAACAAAGTAATTAACCCTTTTCCTTTCATCCTTTTCATCCCCTCTTTTTGGATTTTAGAAGATTACCTAACGGGAGAAAAACAAAAAACCTAAACAAACACACGGATTTAGCCATGCATTTGTTTAGGTTATGCCCGTTAGGTAACATTCCTAATGTCCATATGTATTTTAAGCGTTTACAACGATATTCTACCTTATCAATATAGCGTTTTCATCTTACTATTAGCCTATTTTTGCTGGTTTACTGCCTGTTCAAAAGTTGGCTGTAAACAGAATTTATAGAGTATGGATCGACTTCTTCCTCCTGTGGAGCATACATCTCTCTGTCATGATAAGGCAGCTCCAAATTTCTCCAAACTTCATTCGTTTCTGCATCCCCATTAAGACATTTTACGTATAGGTCATATCCTTCACCATCACTTGTTGATGCAGAGAGGCGTCCTTCTCCATACTTTAAGGCAACATCAATGGCATTTTTCAGCTTTATTAATGCCTCCTTATTAGCAACAATCAAGGCTTCATCATGCCAGGATTTTTGCCCGTATGCATGAAGTATAGGAAAGTGCCTCGTTTGGTTTTCATACTCTTTTAACACATGCTCAAATTTTGGTATAAGGGCTTCATGTGATAGATCTGTAGTGATCACATCCAAGTCAGAACTGCATATTCCAAAGATTTCTTCCATTTCCTTTATAAAGGGTGTTACTTCAACAAATAAAATAACTTCTTTTTTTAAAAAATAGGTACGGATTATCGTCTCGTCTTTTCTGTACGAGGCATAAGAAACATTCGGAGTTAGTTCTATTAAATCTGTCCTCTTAATTTGCCGTTTTTTTCTTTTATCTAAATTTCTTTGTAAGGAAATATTTGTATCAATTCCAACAAACAATGTAGTTATTTCCATTTGTTGCCTCCCTATTCGTTCTATACTATTTATCATCCTAAAAAGGAAAGCCTTGGGTTCTTATCCCAAGGCTGTTCCTTATAATTTGTTCGTATGTATCAAATCAATCATTCCATCCTCTGAAACTACAAGAATAAGACAATTTTTATACTTAGTACTATGTAAATAGCGATATGCAGAATTATATCTTGCACCTCTTGATCGATCACCGAAACGTGTATCTGCAGTGCCATCTAGTATAACACCGATAGCATGACAATTCCCATCTGGATGAAGCAGCACCGCTCCATCAATAGCGGAAATATGTTTGATAGAGCTGAAGAAATTTTTGTTATCTGCTTTATATTCTAAGCGTATGCATTGATTCGACAGGCGGCTAGCCTCTGCTGCAGCTTGTTCTGAAATAACGAGCATCGTACCTTTTTGTTGATTTTTAGCTTGTGTACACAAATCCCAAATCGCTCGGTAATGATACCGATTCGAAAAGGCTTGATTGAAGCATGCTGCAAATTCCGCTTCTTCTAAAGGCGCTTTTGGGAATTGGGGAATGCCATAACTAACATGAAATATCTTTTTCTTTCTATTTCCTGTTTCTTCTAAATCCCAATTAGCATGACTTACAAAAGTCACAGAGTAGCCGTTTATGCGATTATTCAGCTCATTAGTCCATTCAATGAAGCCGATTATTTCCTTGCCATTAGATAGGAGATATATATTTTCTTGGGCTATCTCTAGTAATTTACGAACGCCTTTATAATTAGTGAGCGGCATTCTATCAACAAACATTACAGCACTGTTAACTATATCATTCTCCTTGCAAAAGAGGATCTTGCCGCAGCATTCAGCTCCTTCGTAGTAACTCGTCGCAATCTCATTTAACTTTTGATAGATTGCTAAATCAAATACTTCAAGAATGGATAAAAATGTATTGCTAATATATTTCTCAGCAACATTTCGGACGATGTTATTTGTGCTAATATAATGTTCCATTCCTTCATGAATAAGAGGCTTGCTCGCATATACGATAGAATCTGAAACTAATTGATGAAAAAATCCACTGTTTCTGTACTTTTTAAACTCTCCTGTTTTCATTTCCACTACTTCTATAACAACCGTATTCTCACTTTCTATGAAACTGCAGAAGATGTCTATTATTTCCGACTTTCTTTTCGCAAACAACGCAGTAAGCGTGTCGTCGATATAATCCTTAAAGAATTCTTTTACTTTATTATCAGAGGACACATCCTCCGAATAATATGAAGTGGACCGAAGCGGAAAACGATGCTTCTGATTCATCTCTATTTTATAGTTATACTCCGGGTCGAAGATAATGGCTATGTTATTTACTTGCAGCGTATTATAACTCGGCTTTTTATTTTTAGTATTAAGGGAATAATCTAATTTAAATAAACTGACAATCGGTTTGTCTTTAATCGATACTATATCAAATGTTTCTCGCATCGTGTCAGCTAACTGTTCTTGATAACTTTCCGAAAAAGAATAAGTCTCTTGGAGCGTTTGGTATTGTCTCATAAAAGCCTCCGATATTAGTGTTTTTGTGTGAGTGATAGATTACTTGATTCAAACTAAAAATAGACACAAGTTAAACTTTTGCTGCAACAACGGTAATTGGAAACTTGCCAACCATTAGAGCTTTCTCTTTTGGAAATTTTTTATGATTTCATTTTACCAGAAAAGTAAAAATATTGATACTTTTCACAATGAAGGATTTTACTGCCTTTTTTACTCTTTTAATAAGCGAGATAGATGAATGGAAACAATTAGTATAATCACAAATTTTTAACACATACTACTCTTGTGCAAGAAGGCTAAATCGGCCAAGAAAGAGGGAAAACTTCCCATATGATGAAGGAAAATATCTCATTAAATCAGCTGCTTGCCCTAGTCATTTGCTTTAATTTGGGAAGCTCTGTCGTGCTTGGTATCGGTTTAAAAGGGAAGCAGGACGCTTGGATTGTTGTATTAATCTCTTGCATTATTGGGATAGCGATTGTACTAGCCTATCACTATATGCATTCGTTTTTACCAGAAAAGAACTTATATGAACTGATGGAGTATTGTTTTAAGAGACCGCTTGCTGTCTTGATTAGCTTTGTATACATCGTTTATTTTTTTTATATGGCTGCCCGTGTCATCAGAGATTTTATTGAAATGACATCGACGGTTATTCTGCCAAACACACCTATCGAAGTTCAGACATTAGCACTTATGCTGACAATTGCCTATATCCTATATTCAGGAATTGAAGTACTTGGAAGAACCACTGAAATATTCACGCCGTATTCGATTATTTTTTTCATCTTACTGGCCGTTTTTCTGTATGCAAGCAGAAATTTCTCTGTTGAAAACATAACACCTATACTCGAAGGTGGAGTTAAGCCGCTTTTGAAAGTAATATTTCCATATGAGCTTGTGCGCCCATACGGTCAAATAATTGCATTTACTTGTATATTTCCTTTGCTTGCTAACTTCAAAAAAAGCAATAATGTGTTAATCTTTGGTGTTATTATGTCAGGCTTTTTTCTGACTGTGGCGACATTAATCGTTACCCTTGCATTAGGAAGCAATATCGCATCAAGAGCGACTTTTCCGCTGTTAAGCGCAACCCGCTTAGTTGCAATTGGGGAATTTATCGAAAGAATTGATGCGATAACAGCATTTATTATCTTGCTCGGCATATTGGTGAAAAGCTCTGTGTTTATGTTTGCTGGATTAAAGGGACTAGAATATGTATGTAAAATTCCGTATCGATATTTTACTATGCCGATTATGTGCATTATTACGCTATTTACGGTATTTATTGCACGGGGAATTGCGGATCATGTCCTCGAGGGATTTCAGGTTATTCCTTATTTTCTAAACTTGCCGCTGCAATTTTTTATCCCCATAATTATATTGTTCATCCTGTTAGTAAAAAAAGCACCAAGCAAAAGGGATAAAATTCCTGCTAGCAAAAATTAACGCCTTCTCCATGTGAGAAGGCGTTAATTTTAATTATAGTTCTGCCCCGTTTGTGGAAATAACATTTTTGTACCAGTCAAACGATTTTTTCTTCTTTCTTTCCAATGTACCATTGCCATAATCGTCTTGATCTACATAGATAAAGCCGTAGCGCTTAGACATTTCAGACGTACCTGCACTGATTAAATCAATACAGCCCCAGCTAGTGTAGCCCATTACATCTACGCCATCTTTAATCGCTTCGCCCATTTGTTCGATATGAGCACGCAAGTAATCAATTCGGTAGTCATCCTGAATAGTGCCGTCTTCCTCTACTTTATCATAAGCACCCAGTCCATTCTCAACAATGAACAATGGTACTTGGTAACGGTCATACATTTTCTTCAACGTAATGCGCAATCCTTTCGGATCGATTTGCCAGCCCCAATCAGATGCTTCTAAATAAGGATTTGGAATGCCGCTAAAGAAGTTACCTTTTTCTTTCATTTTATCAGGTGAACCACTTGATACCATTGTCATGTAATAGCTGAAGGACAAGAAATCAACTGGATGCTGAAGCAGAATTTCTTCATCACCTGGAAGCATTTCAATCTTGATATCATTTTCCTCGAAATAACGGTTCATATAGCTAGGATAATAACCGCGCACTTGTACGTCTGTGAAGAAAAGATTTTTTTGGTCTTCATCCAATGCTGCAAGCACATCATCTGGATTGCATGTTTCAGCATATGTTTCCATGCGGGCAAGCATACAGCCTATCTGCGCACCTGGAATGATTTCGTGACAAGCTTTAACTGCTCTTGCACTTGCCACAAATTGATGGTGAAGTGCTTGGTAAACAGCCTGTTCACGGTTTTCAACACGGTCTACGAGGATACCGCTGCCGATATACGGTGAAATTGTGGAAACATTGATCTCATTAAATGTCAGCCAGTATTTCACTTTATCTTTATAACGGTTGAAGACGGTTTCAGCATAATGCACAAAATAGTCTACTAATCTGCGGTCAGTCCAGCCATTATACTTCTGCACAAGATTCAGTGGAAGCTCATAATGAGACAATGTTACTAATGGCTCAATTCCGTATTTTTGCAGTTCATCAAACACTCTGTCATAAAATGCTAGGCCCTCTTCATTCGGTACCGTTTCATCTCCATTTGGAAAAATACGCGGCCAAGAAATCGACATACGGAATGTTTTGAAGCCCATTTCCGCAAAAAGCGCAATATCTTCCTTATAACGATGATAGAAATCAATGCCGCGGCGTTTTGGGAAGTTATCTCCGCCTTTTCCAGCAAGCAGCTCTTCTAATTCCTCTTCACTTCTTACATCCATTTCAATTTCATGATTTCTTTCTTCCTTCGGCACGAATGCTACCATATCGAAAATAGATAATCCTTTTCCGCCTTCATTATAAGCCCCTTCGAGCTGATTAGCTGCTGTTGCTCCGCCCCATAAAAATCCTTCAGGAAAATGACTTTTTTTCATATCAATGCCTCCTAGTATGTTTATAAATCTATGATACTAGTATTCCACAAGAAAAACTGGTCTGATTAAGACCAGCTTATTGGCTTTATAAAAACTATTATTCACGTCACTAAGAATTAAAGCTGATAGACCAACACCTATCTGCTGTCAACGGGGGGAACTGGTCTGAATGAGACCAGTTAATAACGGGAAAAGAGCACATCAAACAGCCTCAGAAGTGTATAACTGCTCACGCTTGAGTTTTCTATTTTGCCACATTGGATGATTTCATCGAAAACGCCTAATTTACCAAGCTCGTCCGAAAACGTTATAAGGAGCTTTTGACCTTGTGCAGCCTTGAATTTTTCAATAAATGGAAAATAGGCAGAAAATATATTCCCTTGAATGGAAATCGTAATAATGAGGTCATCCTCGCCGAGCTCTGCTAATGCATCCATTTGTTTAAAGAAATTGGTGCCGCACTCACTCAGCTTACCTAAAAGAAGCAACTTCTTCTGCAGTTCCATCGCTTGGACTTGATATTTCTCAAAACCTAGTATGATGATTCTTTTTGATTTTTTGATACGTGTTGCAATGCGATCAATCTGCTCTAGCGGTATTTGATCAATCATGGCAAGATTTTCGTTTAATTGCTGAAACAGTTCATGTGTATGTAGTGGAGTATGATTCGTTTCGTTAAGTGATGCATCAATTGGGATATTGACACTGTTGCGCATGCTAGAAAAATTCCGGAATCCAATTCTCTTACAAAAGCGGTTAATCGTAGATGGTGCCACATGACAAGCATCTGCAGCGCTTTCGAGTGAGAAGCTTTCAATCTCATGAATATGTTCAAGAAGACCTCTTGCTACATGATAATTAATATCCTTGTTCAAGGAATTGTTGATATATGCCAACAGCGTATAAATCAGCTGCTCCATTTTTACCACCTCGAATGCAATTCTACCATACTATTCACACTTGCTGAAACTTTTGGAGTAAGCAAAACTATTATTTTCTTTTAATAAAGAAACTTCTTTGACTGCTTGCACGTAGATAGTAACAAAGACAAAAAACTTTAATATAAACGGAGTTGCATGAAATTGTTAGATTTATTGTTCAGCCTGATAATAGGTATTTTTTCCGCTTCGCCCTCTCGATCACTTTATAAAAAATACAAGCTGCTTCAAAAAGAGACAATGTATATGCAGCTTTTAAACAAATATGGAACAATGCTGCAAATGAATAGTGCTGTTCGTGCATTCATAAAAGAAACGGATGTAAACAAGATTCTAGCTGACCATGTTCAAAAGCTGCATTTTCATAGAGAACTAGAAAAAATTATTCTAGCAGAGAACTTATAGCAGTTCTCCTACATGGTCGCAATCTGTCTTTTTAAAAACGAAATGAATAAATTTGCCTCCTTTGTTATCACCTTCGACAATAAATAGGTAGTTGATGCTGGGGGCGATATTTTATCCGCCTTTACTTCCATTAGCCTGGCTTCCTTTATTTCTTCCATAACAGTCGTGTAAGGCAGATAAGATACACCGAGTCCAATTCCTATAAATCGCTTCGTTATTTCCATTTGATTTACCATCATCGTCCTGACAGCAGGATAATTTCTTTTAATGACATGTAGCAGATCCTCCCAATATTCTGGATGATTATGCGTAATTAACCTATATTTTTTTAGCACCTCCCCTTCCTCCTTTTGCTTTTGAGGAGGCGCTATAAGCATTACTTTATCTTCATGAAGGGTTTCGACATGTAGACTAGCTTGGATAGGCTTTAAACGTGATAATCCGATATCTGCTTTTAATAGGCTGATTTCTTCCCCCATTTCATAGGAGCTCACCACGCGGACAAGTACCTCAATATCCGGGTATTGGTCCATAAAGCTGCGTAAAATCGACGGCAAAATGCTTGAAGCGATTTGCGGTGCTGCTGCGATAGTCAGTTTTTTTACATAACCTTGCTTCCACGATTCAAAACTCTCCAAGCCTTGCTCATATTTATCCATCATTTCCATAGCAAGGGGCAGAAAATGATGACCAGCTGATGTGAGCGAAATACTTTTGCCGATTCTATCAAACAATTCTGTATGCAATGTTTCTTCCAATCTTTTAATATGCTTTGTGACAGCAGGCTGTGTCAAAAACAGCTCCTCTGATGCGATGCGAAAATTCTCATGCTTTGCAGCAACAATAAACGTTTTAAGCCATTTAATATCCATGTTAACCTACTCTCTAATAACTATCCGTTATTAATTTCTTCGTTTTTTGTTAATTTCCAAACAATGTTATTCCCATTATAATCTAATTACAGAAATATACATATACGAAAGAAAGGGGAAAGACGATGAACAGCATAAGTAAGCAAGACATGTGGAATGCAGGCTTATACGATGAAAAACATTCATTCGTATCAAACTACGGAGGTGATTTAGTCAGCCTCCTTGCTCCGAAAGCTGGGGAAAAAATATTGGATCTTGGCTGCGGCACAGGAGATTTGGCAAACAAGTTATCTGCGAGCAACTGTGAAGTTCTTGGCATGGATAACTCGCCGAATATGATTGCTACCGCAAAAAAGAAGTACCCTCATCTGAACTTCCTTGTAGGCGATGCGACAAACCTTCCATATACCGAGGAATTTGATGCTGTTTTTTCCAATGCGACACTTCATTGGGTTAAGCCTCCTGAGCAAGCATTAGCTTCCATTTATACAAGTTTAAAGCAAGGAGGAAGGTTTGTTGCCGAATTCGGTGGAAAAGGCAATGTGCAAAAGATTTCAGAAGCAGTTCTATCAGAAATCGCTGCTTGCGGGTTGACCTTTGACTGGGATAAGTATCCCTGGTATTTCCCGAGTATTGCTGAGTATACAACCAAAATGGAGCAAATAGGATTCCGCTGTATTTATGCACAGCATTTTGACAGGCCAACACCTTTTATTGGTGAAAACGGTCTGTATAACTGGCTGGAGATGTTTGGTGGAGCATTTTTTGCAGGAATGGCAGAGAGCACAAAAAATAAGATTATTAAAAGTGTAGAAGCTAAATTAAGAGCAGATTTATATGTGGATGGCACATGGATAGCCGACTATAAACGAATTCGAGTCATCGGTATGAAGGAATAAACAATAAATAAAAAACAGAATGCTGTTATTAAAGGCATTCTGTTTGTTTAGTTTATAAGCCATTAGCAAGCAATTCGTCCAGACGGCAGAATTGGGATTCCATGCCTTGGACAACACCCATTTCCAACACTTGCATCAGCGCTTCCTCTGAAGCAAAGGCGCTCTTAATTTCAAGAAGTGTTTGCTGGCTTTCTTCCTTGAAAAAGACGCTGATCTGCATTTCCGGCATGTCAGGAGCAACATTTCCGTCCTTATCTGAGAACGCATCTGTATAGAGTATGACTTCTGGTGCAACCATTTTCTTATACACTGCAAGTCCCCAAGATTCCTGCCCAAAAAAATCTCCCTGATTTTCATCTGTACAAGTCATGCAATAATGCCATACGCCATTTTGCTTGAATTCAAAGCTTGTATTTTTAGTTTTCCAGCCCTCTGGTCCCCACCAAGCCTCTATCAGTGCTGAGTCGGAATAGGCCTTAAAAACCGCTGCTCTAGGTGCCTTAAACTTTCTCTCTATTACAAGATTATTACCTTCCGTGTAATAGACTATATGCTCAAAAGTTTGCTTTTCAGACATAACATACCTCCAAATATTTGATCCTGTTTTTCTAGCAGCAAAGATAAGTTTCCTATCGTTTACATTCTAGCAATACTCATTGAAATCCTGCTGTGTCACACGATGAACTTAGTATGCGGCACGAGGGTTGAACAGGAGCTGTGTACGGATAACCATTCAACTGTGATTCTTTATGTTAAGGCATCTTCGGCACAAGGATGAACACTACAAACTTCTTCATATAGATGAGTGCCCCTCTCTGCTGATAAATGGATCATCACTTTGTTCCTGCTTTTTCACATACTCAAGTGTCTTCTATATTCGGCGCTTTATTTATGAGGCTTGCAGTAAATGACTGCTGCTCCTCTTCGCCCTTCTTCATACTCTTCCCTGTCGAACAACTTGCACCTGACAGTCTGACTGCAAAGGCAAGTGGCTCAATAAAAATGAATGATAAAAATAAAAATAAAGAAAAAAGCAGTGATGTTAAGCAGCAAATGCTGAAAACTCTAACCCTTTTGTTGTTTTTTAAGGTTCAAGAACGCTTTCCAAGGCTTATTTGTATTGTTGTCTTAAAAATATGCGTTTGCACTGATTAATTCGCGGATACAGCTTGGTCTCGTTTTTATATACTGTACTATACGGCAAGGGGGTGAGGGAGTTGGCAGGGAAATTCAATATAAAAGATCAATTCGATTTAAAGTTTAATGTAAATGGAAAAGAAGTTTCAAATGAAGAAAGAGCAGCATATGTCGAGCAGTTCATGAACAAGATGACAGAAGAAATGGGCGGCTTGGCAAAAAAGCTCAGCAGCAAGGTCACAGACACTGTTGCGAATAAAAGTGTGGATGCGATAAAGGAAAAAGCAGTCAATACACTAAATATTAATTCCATTAAAGACTTGCTGAATGAGGATAACCTCAGCAAGCTGAAAGAAAAGCTACCTGTCATTGACGCTTCAAATGAGGAAGGAAATTTAAAAGTAAATGTAAATGGAAAATCACTTTTCTCATTAGACCTTTCTAATTTCATAAAGAAATAACAAAAAAAGAAATGTTGCTTGAAAGGAGGTGAAATCATATGTTGTCTGGATGCACATCTGATTCTCACAAAAGAAGCCGTTCTGGCTCTGGTAACGGTACAGAACTTCGTGCATTTACAAACGCTACTCAAGGTAACGGTAACCTAGCTAACCAATTTTCTGCTGCTGGTGCTGCTGGAGGAGCTGCTGTAGGTGTAAACTTGTTGAACTTCTTCATTGGCGGAATTCTTGTAAATGCAAACAGTGCTGGTGATGCTACTGCTGTTTCTTTCAACGAGAACAACCCTGAACAGGTGAACGAAGCTTAATACTAATCAAAATTTCCGGGCAGCATTTCCGTGATTGATTCGTCAATTATGGGCATGACTGCCCTTCTTATCTTATATATATTACATAAACGAAAGGAAGTGGGAACATGGCGGAAAAGAACATTGGCTTAACGAAGGAAAAGCTGCAGGAATTAGGCGTGCCAGAGGAGCTTGTTGACAAAATCCTTGAATCAGGAGCACCTTCTGTCAACACACACGCAGAAGGAGGAAATGGCGGCAGTGCAGTCAGTTTAACCTATGTGGACAATTATTCGAGCTTAATGCTTGTTTACACCTTTCTTTTAAATACTATTCAGCAAAGTAACAATCGAGATAGAGAAACAAGACAGCTAAACAAATCCTTGCTGACTACTCTCGAGACTGCGATGAAGGAACAGCAGGAATACAGGAAAGCATTCCTGCAAGCAATCAACATTCTTAATAATAAATAACTGTAAAAGATAAAAAGCCAACAACATGGAAGTGACCCCTAAAAGTTATGTACGGTTATTTCATCAGACAGCTTGCTCAAAATGAGTTCGGTATTGTACCGGACTCATTTTGAATTTGCCTTATCCGTTTGGCATTATAATATTCCATATATTTTTCAAGGTTCTTATTTAAGATGTTCTACATATTCGAATTCCTTATATTAAAGGAATTCTGATTTCATCATCCCGAAGAAATTCTCCATCACTGAGCTATCGTAACAGTTTCCTTTATGAGACATACTTTGTTTCATTCCTCTTTTTTGGAGGGCATGATGATATTGTTTCATCTGGTAATGCCAGCCTTGATCTGATTTGCTCTTCTGGTGAACGTTCAAGGGCTTTCTCTAACATCTCCGAAACAAGTGAATAGGTTGGTTTTTTTACGGATGGATGCCCCTTTTCTTGCGGTTCAGGGGCTTCTATATCGCCAACCTTCATTTATCTCTGCTAATTATACACCATTGTATAACTAGGGATTTTAAAAAGAATGCAGTATCCATTAGTGGCAATTACTTTCGGGTTGAAGCCTTGGACAATATTTAATTTTATATCACTTGTATTTAGTCATAAAAAAACTGCACCTCCAATTGTTAGACAGAGTCTACCAATTGGGGCGCAGTTCAACATTGTTGGCTTTTTAACATGCTTCTTAATGAAGTTTATTTTTGTTTGTTGTATTTATATCATCAAAGGAATCAACAACATTGTTGGCAATTGTTTTCGTCACGAGCTGCAGCATGTCATTGACAATTTTTTGTGATTCTTTAAATTCTGATACGATCGGTATCTCGTCAATTTCTGCTTGAAGTGCATCAATCTTCGCTTCTGTTTCCTTCAGTGCTGAAATTTTTCCATAATGCTGCAAATTTACTGCTTGCTTCTGCAGCTTTTTAATCTGAGCAATTCGGTCATTCACTTTACTGTTTTGGTTGATTTGTTTTTCCGCACGTATGTAAAAATCAACCTCTTCTGTTTCCTGAATCATTTTGGCAAGCTCTTCTGTCCGCTTCAATATTTCTTCTTTAGAATATTTAGCCATCTCAGTTTGCCTCTACAGCTTCGATAATCTCAATCATTTCACCATTTAATGACCAAGTTTTCGCATCTGTAATTTTAACTGATACGAGCTTGCCGATTGCTGATTTCGGACCGACAAAGTTCACAAGCTTGTTTTTGCGCGTATAGCCTGCAAGCACATCCGATTGTTTTTTGCTTTCGCCTTCTACAAGTACTTCCACGATTTGGCCTTTATAGCTCTTCATGGATTCAGCTGATTTTGCATTCACCAATGCATTCAAGCGCTGCAGACGTTCCTTTTTCACTTCCATCGGCACATTGTCCTTCATTTTGGCAGCAGGAGTTCCTTCACGCGGTGAATAAATGAACGTATAAGCAGCTTCGAAGCCAACTTCTTCATATAAAGAAAGTGTTTCTTGGAATTGCTCTTCTGTTTCATTTGGATAGCCGACGATGATATCTGTTGTTAACGTCAAGTTTGGAATCGCTGCTTTCATTTTGCGAACAAGCTCTAAATACTGCTCTCTCGTATATTTTCGAGCCATGATTTTCAATACATCAGAAGAACCTGATTGTACTGGCAAATGAATATGCTCAACCATATTGCCGCCTTTAGCCAAAACTTCAATCAAATGGTCATCAAAGTCGCGCGGATGGCTTGTTGTAAAACGAATGCGCGGAATATCGATTTTGCTGATTTCATCCATCAAGTCACCTAGACGGTAGTTCATATCTGTAAAGTCTTTACCATATGCATTAACGTTCTGTCCTAGGAGTGTGATTTCCTTATAGCCTTGTGCTGCCAACTGACGGACTTCGTGAATAATATCCTCAGGACGTCGGCTTCTTTCCTTGCCTCGAGTATAAGGCACAATACAGTATGTACAGAACTTATCACAGCCGTACATAATATTAACCCATGCTTTAATCTGTCCATTACGTACTTTCGGAAGGTTTTCAATAACATCCCCTTCCTTCGACCATACTTCTACGACCATTTCCTTGGACATATAAGCTTCATGAAGGATGTTTGGCAAACGGTGAATATTATGAGTTCCAAAGATAATATCAACTTGGTTATATGTTTTTAAAATTTTATTAACGACAGATTCCTCTTGAGACATACAGCCGCAAACGCCAAGTAGGAGATCAGGCTTCTCTGTTTTCAGAGACTTAAGATGACCAAGCTCACCGAACACTTTATTTTCTGCATTTTCACGAATTGCACATGTGTTCAGCAGGATGACATTCGCATCCTCTACTGTATTCGTCGGCTCATAGCCTAAACTTAAGAAAATACCTGCCATTACTTCTGTATCATGTTCGTTCATCTGGCAGCCGAATGTGCGGATATAAAACTTCCGTCCTTCTCCCATACCGCGGAATTGTTCAGAAATCACAAAGTCATTTTCATAACGGATTTCTTCCTTTCCTCTGCGCTTTGCATCCCTTAAGGATGGAGGTGTATAGACAGTTTCAAAATATTTGCTGTAGTCTTTTTCAGGTTTTTTAACCGTTGAAGTAACAGTATCCAATTTTTGAGTTTCTAAACGCTGTTTTTCGTTCATTTAACATACTCCTCTCTTATCGATGAGATGTCATTATCATCCATAAGCTTTTGTTGAAAAATTTCCCATTAACGCATTCATATGCTAGTTTTGACAAGTTTACATTATATTAGTATAAGCCTTTCAAGCTATGAACACAATAGGAAGGTTCTTAGAGCATACTGGATGAACGAATGTTGGCTACTCGTGTGGATACCGTTTTTTCATGTTCTGAAACAGAAACTTTTCTGTCTGACTGGTAGTATAGTATTTTAACAGTTCATTGATTAGATTTTCATAGCCATAAATGGACTCGAGGCCGCACACAAATGAGTCTGTGCCATCAAAATCGGAGCCGAATCCCACATGATCCTCGCCCCCTAATGAACAAATATAATCTACATGCCGAATCACATCTGTTAGCGCCGCAGAGTCTGTTCCGCTCAAAAAAGGTGGAACAAATGTGATGCCGATAACACTGTTCACATCAATCAGCGCTTTTATTTGATCATCTCGCAAGTTTCTTGGATGAGGACATAATGTGTACGCGTTCGAATGAGAAGCGAATGGGTAGTCTGCCACTTCCAGTGTATCCCAAAAGCCTCTTTCTGAAAGATGGGAGACATCGCACCAGACTTTCTGACTATTAAGCTCTTTCACTACTTCTTTGCCAAAGACAGTCAGCCCAGCCCCTCTGGGCTCCATCGCTCCATCGGCTACAGCGTTGGCGTGATTCCAAGTCAGTCCAACAGAGGTAACGCCAAGACGCAGCAAGGTTTTAAGCTTAACTAAATCCTCCCCGATTGCTTCACACCCTTCTAATGTTAAGACAATACCGATTTCATCCGGCAATAGGGAATCAATATTCTGTTGGCTTTTAATTAGCTTTAAAAGCGGATTCGGTTTTAAGATTTGTTCATAAAAGATATCAACCATTCTCAAGGCTGCATCAAAGCGCACATCAGGATGCACGGATTCAGGCAGATAAATCGCAAAGCATTGAACCTTTGCTCCGCTGCTGCGTAATCCCTTATAGGTAACTTGCAGTTTGTTGCTTTCATGAAAGTGAATCTTCTGGTCTAAAAACATTTTAAACAACACATCACAATGTCCATCAAAAAAAGGCAATGCTGCCATCTTCTCACCTCGTGAAATCATAATTAACTATATTATATTCTGCTTTTATCCAAAAGCGCCTACTTGCTAAAAAAAGAACCTGTATGGCTAATCATACAGGTTCAGTCCCTTATTCCTCTGCCGGCTATTTACTATGTAAAAGAGCAGTGTTAACAGGGTTATGGTTTGTTCATTTGCCTATTTTTCGCCTGTTTATCTAGGCTCTACAATAAGCTTGATGGCTGTTCGTTCCTCACCGTCAATAACGATATCAGTGAAGGCTGGGATACAAATTAAATCCACTCCGCTAGGTGCTACAAACCCTCTTGCGATAGCAACTGCTTTAACAGCTTGATTCAATGCACCTGCACCAATAGCTTGGATTTCTGCTCCGCCTCTTTCACGCAGAACACCTGCAAGCGCACCAGCTACAGAATTGGGACTAGACTTTGCTGAAACCTTTAATATCTCCATTTCTAGCTCCTCCTTGTTAACCCCCCCGCATGTTCAGCATATTAATAGAACACATCAGGATATATATCATTCCATTGCTACTATATTCTGCTTTTAAAACACTTATTCCAGCTTGGACAAAAATTTAGGAAAAATAATCCTAAATTGCGTAAAACACTGTATAACAAAATAAAAAAACCGAAACTTTACGTTTCGGTTTCCACTTTATTAAGAGAAGAATGGATGATCTTCATTAATAAGGATTCGGTTGATTTTTTTCGCTTTGCCGGTTTTTTTGTCCACCTCGATCAGACATGCACTCAAAGTCGCTCTTCCTGCTTTTGGCGGCTCAAAGCGTGTCGGCAAGTTTGTCAAAAATCTGTTAATGACAGCTGACCGTTCCATTCCTAATATGCCGTCATAGGGGCCTGTCATGCCGACATCTGCCATAAATGCTGTTCCTTGCGGAAGGATGCGGTTATCAGCTGTTTGTACATGGGTATGTGTTCCGATAACTGCTGTAACCCTGCCATCTAAGTACCAGCCCATTGCCTGCTTTTCACTTGTTGCCTCTCCATGAAAATCAACAAAGATAATATCTGTTCGTTTTTTCGCTTCAGCAATCAGTTCATCTGCTTTTACAAATGGATCATCACTTGGATTCATGAAGGTTCTTCCTTGCAGATTGATGACAGCTACTTCTATATCATTGATTTTGACAAAAACCATGCCTTTGCCAGGATTATTCTCCGAAAAATTGGCTGGTCTCACCAAATATTTGGCTTCATCAATAAAATCAAAAATCTCCCGATTATCCCAAGTGTGATTACCTAAAGTCACCGCTTGAGCTCCTACCTCTAAAAAGCCGCGGTAAATTTTTTCTGTAATCCCTTTGCCGCCAGCAGCATTTTCACCATTAATAATCGTCAATTGAGGGCGGTATTTTTCCTTCAGCTTCGGCACATATTCTTTAATCATGTCCCTTCCCATCGATCCGACCACATCGCCTATAAATAAAATATGCATAATATAAATCCTTTCTATGAAGCCCTGCCAAATATGGCAGCTTCCTATCCAAACTAGGTTCTCTTAAGTTTAACATACATTCATTCTTTTTCTCTTATACAGCTTTTCAAAATAAAAACGGTGCACATGGCACCGTTTTTTTATTTTGCGTATTCAACAGCTCTTGTTTCACGTATAACTGTAACCTTGATATGTCCTGGATAATCCAGCTCTTCTTCGATCTTTTTGCGGATATCACGTGCTAATCGATGTGATTCCAAATCGTCAATCAAGTCAGGTTTAACCATTATTCGTATTTCACGGCCTGCTTGAATAGCAAACGACTTCTCAACACCATCATATGATTCAGAGATTTCTTCTAATTTTTCGAGACGGCGAATATAATTCTCTAGTGTCTCTCTGCGGGCACCAGGTCTTGCAGCTGAAAGTGCATCAGCAGCAGCAACAAGTACCGCAATAATAGAAGTAGGCTCTGTATCGCCATGATGGGAAGCAATGCTATTAATAACCACAGGATGTTCTTTATACTTGGTGGCAAGTTCTACCCCAATTTCAACATGGCTTCCTTCGACTTCATGGTCAATAGCTTTTCCGATGTCATGGAGCAATCCTGCTCTTCTCGCAAGTGTTTCATCTTCCCCAAGTTCCGCAGCAAGTATACCTGAAAGCTGTGCAACCTCTATACTGTGTTTCAGCACATTTTGGCCGTAGCTTGTTCTGAATTTTAAACGGCCGAGAATTTTGATCAAGTCAGGGTGAAGTGCATGTACACCAACTTCAAATGTTGTCTGTTCACCGATTTCACGGATATGTTCATCAACTTCACGTCTTGCCTTATCGACCATTTCCTCAATGCGAGCTGGATGGATGCGGCCATCCTGCACAAGCTTATCAAGGGCCAGTCTTGCTGTTTCCCTTCTGATAGGGTCAAAACCTGAAAGAATGACAGCTTCTGGTGTGTCATCAATAATTAAATCAATTCCAGTAAGTGTCTCAAGCGTACGAATGTTGCGCCCTTCTCTACCGATGATTCGGCCTTTCATCTCATCATTAGGCAAGTTAACCACGGATACAGTTGTTTCGGCAACATGATCTGCGGCACATCTTTGGATAGCAAGCGACAGAACTTCTTTCGCTTTCTTGTCTGCTTCCTCTTTTGCTCTTGTATCGCTTTCTTTAATCATTATAGCGATATCATGGGCGATATCTTGCTCTGTTTTGTCTAAAATGATGGATTTTGCCTCTTCGCGAGTTAAACCGGAAATGCGCTCTAGTTCAGTTTGCTGCTTGCGAACCATCTCATCCACTTTGCTCTCCATCTCTTCCATATGCTGTTGTCTTTTATTAAGAGAATCGTCCCTCTTTTCTAAAATTGTTTCCCGTTTATCAAGCGCCTCTCCCTTACGGTCAAGGTTTTCTTCTTTTTGCAATAAACGATTTTCTTGTTTTTGTAGTTCATTTCTTCGATCACGAACTTCTAGTTCTGCTTCACTGCGAAGCTTGTGAATCTCATCCTTTGCTTCTAACAAAGCTTCTTTTTTCAATGCTTCTGCTTCACGTTTTGCAGTTTCAATCATTTGTTCAGCAGTCATTGTCGCATTAGCAATTTTTGCATTAGCATTGGACTTACGAATAAAATATACAACAAAGCCAACAACGGCAATTACGATTAGGCCAAGCAAAATGGAGATGATAATTGTATTGGTTTCCATCATTTCACCTCCTCTTGCTATTAAATTGTGTTGTTACGATTTTAAAAGTATTGGCTTATAGTTCTTTTTAAAGCGAAAATACTGCCCTAGCACATAGTTTCTAGGTTTTTCATACTCATAAAAATGTAAAATATACAATATAATTGTATAGTTGTGCCAATTCATTGTCAAGAGCTTGAATTAGGAGGATAGACACTAATTTAAGGGGTTTCATCTTATTCGCCTATGCATAATCTAGCATTTACTGGTAAATTATACATCTTTCTCTCTTCTTGTAAAAAACTGTTGCGAAACGAATAGATTCTAATTCCCAACCCTCAGATAAAATCGATTCGTATTACTAGTATAGACAGGAAAAAAATACCTAAACAGCACCTTTAGCTGTTTTTCAAATAACGAAAAAAGGATAGCAGTCTAGTGACCGCTATCCTATCCTTTACGTTAGTCTACTAATTCAAAAGACTCTTGGTCTTCTTCATCTTGTCCTGGTTTTAAGACAACTTCGTTATCCAAACCGTAGTGGTCACGAATCTTCTTCTGAATTTCAAGAAGAATATCTTTGTTTTCTTTAAGGAAAAGCTTCGCATTTTCACGGCCTTGGCCTAAACGCTCATCATTATAAGAATACCAAGATCCGCTCTTTTGAACAATATCCAGCTCAGAACCAAGATCAATTGTCTCGCCTTCTTTGGATATACCTTCTCCATACATGATGTCGACTTCCGCAACTCGGAACGGCGGTGCTACTTTATTTTTCACAACTTTGATTTTCGTTTTATTTCCGACTATATCCGTACCTTGTTTAAGTGTTTCAGCACGGCGAACTTCTAAGCGAACAGTTGAATAGAATTTCAATGCACGGCCACCTGGTGTTGTTTCAGGGTTTCCGAACATAACGCCGACTTTTTCACGAATCTGGTTAATGAAAATCGCGATTGTTTTCGATTTGTTGATTGCACCTGAAAGCTTACGAAGCGCTTGTGACATCAAGCGAGCTTGCAAACCAACATGGGAATCACCCATCTCTCCTTCAATTTCCGCTTTAGGTACAAGTGCTGCAACGGAATCGATAACAAGGATATCAACGGCACCACTTCTTACCAATGCTTCCGCGATTTCAAGCGCTTGTTCTCCCGTATCCGGCTGAGAAAGAAGCAGCTCATCAATGTTTACACCGAGCTTTTGTGCGTAAACAGGGTCTAACGCATGCTCTGCATCGATAAATGCAGCTTGTCCACCAGTTGCTTGAACTTCTGCAATTGCATGTAGAGCAACAGTCGTTTTACCTGAGCTTTCAGGACCATAGGTTTCAATAATACGGCCTCGTGGATATCCGCCAACCCCAAGTGCTGCATCCAATGCTAATGAACCGCTCGGAATAGTGGAGACAACCCGGTCTGTCTGTTCTCCTAATTTCATGATACTACCTTTACCAAATTGTTTCTCTATTTGTTTTAATGCCATTTCTAAAGCAGCTTGACGATCGCTCAAAAAATTCTCCTCCTTTAATATATAAAAATGAATCATTTCCCATTCGGCAGATTCATTTGGTGTTCAAGAATATATATTAAATATACTCTTTTTCTCCGAGTTTGTACAGCAAAAAGTAGAACATTCATTCGTTTTTTTTAAAATGCTGCACCATAACTAAGAAACGAGCCAGGAGTGCTAATTACAGCTTCTTCAATTCTTTAAGCAGGAAAAATTGTCCGTATTTTGACGATCTGCTTCTGTTTGCCGAACGTCCTCCTCCAAGAAGAAGCTTTTCTGAAATAGTCGGTTTTCCTTTCACAGCAATTCCGATATAAACAGTTCCAACCGGATGCCCTTCTAACTCATCAGGACCAGCGACTCCTGTGAAGCTGATTCCGATATCTGTGCCAATCAGTTTAGCGACGTTTTCAGCCAGTTCGATTGCACACTGCTCACTTACAACACCGTGTTTCTTAATAGTCTCTTCCTTAACAGAAAGAACATTTTGCTTCACTTCATTCGTATAGCAGACCACTCCACCGCCAAAAACAACGCCTGCTCCTGGGATGTTCGTCATTTCCTGCTGGAACAATCCGCCGGTGAGGCTTTCGGCCGCAGCGACAGTCAGTCCGTGTTTCTCTAATTCCTTAGAAAGCTCTTTAGCAAGAGTCGTGTCATCATACCCATAGAAGAATTCGCCGACACGTTCAAAAATCTCTGTTTCAGCAGCATCAATTAAACGCTCTGCTTCCTCTTGTGAATCATGCTTGCATGTTATGCGGAGAGTGACTTCCCCTTCGCCAGCCAGCGGTGCGATTGTCGGATTTGACTGCTTATCAATCAAATCAACAATTTCTGTTTCCAGCAGCGATTCTCCTATGCCGAAAAAGCGCAGCACTCTTGAGACGATAAGCTCTTTTGTTGTCAGCTTTTCCTGCAGTGCCTGATAGCCGTATACATCGAACATTGGCTGCATTTCCTTAGGCGGACCAGGAAGGAGCATGTAGAAACGGCTGTCTTTTTCAAGGAACATTCCAGGCGCCATTCCATGATCATTTGCAAGTATGCGGGAGCCTTCCAGTACTAGCGCCTGCTTCTTGTTATTTTCTGTCATCGTGCGCTTAGAACGCACAAAGTATTGCTCGATTGAATGGAGAGCATCTTCATCAAAGACAAGCTTTTTCCCAAGATGCAAAGCGATTGTCTCCTTCGTCAAATCATCCTTTGTAGGACCAAGGCCCCCGGTAAAAATAAGAAGATCTGAACGAGACTCGGCAATCTTAATCGCATCCTCCAAGCGGGTTGAATTGTCCCCAACCGCTGTGTGATAATAAACATTTACTCCGAGATTTGCCAGTTGCTTTGAAATATATTGGGCGTTTGTGTTGGCGATTTGACCGAGCAGTAGCTCAGAACCAACAGCTATGATTTCTGCATTCATCCGTTCATTTCCCCTTTCTCTCTCCCATATATGGGTGTCTCTTTCCTTATTCCCAACTTGCCTTTAATTCAAAAGTTAATTTCTGCTGAAAATTATTTAGAATTAGCAAAAACATGCTTATTCTTAGCGAAATAGTCCCAACCAGACCAGATTGTAAAGATTAAAGCAACCCATAAAGCGATTTGATCGAATTGTAGTCCAATCAATTCAAAAATCATGTTGTGCAAAAGCAATGCGGAAATTGCGACGATTTGTGCCCATGTCTTTATTTTCCCAAGCATGTTTGCAGCGACCACTTCTCCGCCTTTTGCAAGAATAGCACGCAGCCCTGTTACAGCAAATTCTCTGCTGATAATGACAATAGTAATCCAGGCAGAAGCCATATCAAAACTTACAAGTACAATTAGAGCAGCTGATACAAGCAGTTTATCTGCCAAAGGGTCAAGAAATTTGCCCAAGTCTGTCACGAGATTATATTTTCGTGCGAAGTAGCCGTCAACCCAATCTGTTGTCGATGCCAAAATGAACAGAAGTGCGCCGACAAAATGAGTCACAGGCAATGAAACGCCAAGCAGCTCCAGTTCGCCCCAAGAAAAGTCTGCAAGCATAATGACTAAAAATACCGGAATTAACAGTATTCTTGAAATGGTTATTTTGTTAGGTAAATTCATCTTACTTCCTCCGTTTTATGTACAAAAATAGCGTTATTTCATCATTGGCCAGTCAAAGAAGACTTACGTTACGCAAAATTAGCCAAAATAGTATGAAAACATTAGTATTATACCCAATAATAATAAAAAAAGCGAAATATAGTGACCTAGCAGACTCTCTAAACATGCTGCATATTAAGAAAGAAGTCTGCAAAAAGCAAGAAAGAGCCGATTACACAGCCCTTTTTTCTTGCTAAATGTTTTTTGTTATTCACTATCCTTGACATACTTGATTGTGATGTCTTGGCGTACGGAATCTGACGGCGAAACAGCAAAATCGATTTTCTCATCGTTAACATAAACCTCTGTTTGACTGCTGTTACCGATGACAAGCACCGCTTCTGTTTCCTTCGAGTAATCTACTGTCTTAGATTCTTCTCCATCTTTATCGAGAATGCCTTGGAAGAAAGAATACCCTTTGCCGTTTTGCATGTTCACCCATGTCTGTCCTGTTGAAACAAGCTTGACGCTGAACTTGTCCGCATTTTTCAATTCATATGTAGAGGCGCTTCCGCTTGTTCCGCTAACGGTAATTTCCTGCTTAGGCGTTTCCTCTTCCTCTTCTTCAGCAGGCTCATCTTCTTTAGTTGCTGTATCGGCCGCTTTTTCTTCAGAGGCATTGTCATCTTTCGCCTCGCTGTTTTCCGTATCCTTCAGCGTTTCTGACTCGCCATACTTCGCTTCTGTTGGGGCGTTTTCATTCTCTGCAGCAGAGTCACCATTGCCACCTTTTGATATGAAATACCATGCAATGGCAGCCACACCAATAACGAGCAATGTGATAAGAATCTTCGGCAATATATCAAATACCTTTGATCCGCCTTCTGACATCGTTTGTCTTGATGTCACCCTTGAGAGCTTCTCTGGTATTTCCTCATTGCCGCTTGACGGGATTTCGCTCTTATATTCTTCAAACAAGTCATCAGCAGGCAAATTTACTGCTTCCGCATATTGTTTAATGAACGCTCTGGCATAAAAATTCCCGGGCATCATGCTGAAGTTGCCCTCTTCAATCCCGATAAGATAACGGGTTTGTATTTTTGTAATTTCTTGCAGCTCCTCAAGGCTTAAGCCTTTTGCAAGCCTTGCTTCTTTTAATCTGTTTCCTAGTTCACTCACAAATAACACCTTCCAACTTGCTAAAAATCAAATCCTTGAAACTCATTTTGTAAAAGCAGCGCATTCTTTTTGCGGACATCTAAGATGATTTCTTCATTCGGCTCATGACGAAGCTCGATAATATAATCAAAATCATCTAGTGAATATTCCGTATTATGAACAAACACATCCGGATGCTCGACCACTTTGACAGCAGGAAGGCGCATCACTTCCCTGATCAGCTGCCAATGCTTCTCGTTTATCTGCTTGCTAGAAACAACTCCATCTATAATAAAAAGATTGTTCTCACTATACTCATCTTGAATCAGTGAACTTCTGACAGTCTGTTTTAATAACGTTGAGCTGACTGGAAGCCACCTTTTGTTAGCACTGACGCTTGCTGCGACAATCGATTCTGTTTTGCCAACCCTGGGCATTCCTCTTATCCCTATTAGCCGATGTCCTTCGAGCTTAAACAGTTCTGCCATAAAATCGACCAATAGCCCCAGTTCAGTGCGGACAAACCGAAATGTTTTTTTGTCATCTGCATCTCTTTGTATGTATCTGCCATGACGCACAGCCATTTTGTCCCGAAGAGTCGGCACACGGAGCTTGAACACCTTGATCGTGTCCATCGTATAAAGGATGGATTCCAGACGCCTCACCTGCTCATCATCGGTTGTTGTCATTAAAAGGCCTCTCCGCCCATCATCGACCCCATTGATGGTAATAATATTGATGGAAAGCATACCTAGCAATGATGATATTTCCCCGAGTAGTCCAGGTCGATTTTTTTGGATTTCATATTCCAGATACCATTCCTTCTCTCTCAAAAAAATCCTCCCCAAATCTTGTTCTGTTCGTTTTTTTAACTCTATATAATAATAAAGGAAAGTTCCTAAAGATGAAAGAAAAAACCAAGCACTTTCCGATAAAATTAGAAGCATGTGCAGCTATGTATTATTTGAAGCTGTTTTTCAAAAAGGAAAAGAGGCAGCTTATCCATAAGGTGACCATAAAATGAAAAAAAGGAATAGCTTTAATTGCCTTCTTGCTTTTTACGGATCTCCCTATAGATATAGCCGCCTCGAAAAATAACCCTAATTAACGGTCAGTTCCGTTGTTTTGAACAAGCTTGACCATCATGTTCGCAATTGCATGCTGCTCTTCTTCAGAAGCAACAGACCAAAGATCAGCAAGAATTCTTTCCTGATCGTTTTTTGGTTCTACTTGGTTTGATAAGTAATCACCAATTTGGAATGCAAGATCACCAATAACGCCTTTGTTCATTCCTTCGTTTTGTGCATGATTAAGGCGGTCACCTAAAAAGTCTTTCCATTGATCCCAGTTTTGCAATATAGACATAGAGGTACTCCTTTCCATTCTGTAAGTTGTATTACATAGTTATTTTGGATTGTTCAACCGAATTATATGCATAACAACTTAGGAAAAAATCTTTTACACATGCCAGCCGCCATTTGGTGATAATACTTGTCCTGTTAAATAAGAGGAGTCGCCAGACAGCAAAAATAAAACGCTTTGTGCGACTTCCTCTGCCTTTCCAAGCCTGCCCATCGGAATTTCCTCTGCCATCCATTCCTTTTCTTCAGCTGTAAACATGCCGAGCATCTTTGTATCGATAGCACCAGGTGCCACAGCATTAACGCGAATACCATTTCTGGCAACTTCCTTGCTCAATGCCTTAACGAAGGATAGTTGGGCACCCTTTACAGTGGAATAAGCAACCTCCATCGATGCACCGATTTGTCCCCAAATCGAAGATATAGCGACAATATTGCCAGCTTGCTTTTGTGTCATTTTCGGCAAAAGCTCCCTTGTGACAGATATTAAGGAAGCGACATGTAGATTCCATAGCTGGTCCATTATTTCATCAGTCGTATCCGCCAACATTCCGTAAACACTCACTCCGCTGGCATACACGATACCATCAAGGGAAAAAATCGAATTTATCACTTGTTTATATCCATCCCGTTTGCTTAAGTCAGCTTTTATTGCTATATAATCTTGACCAAATGGCGCTATCTCTTCAAGTAGTTTTCGGATAGCCTCCTCATTCTGGTTATAATGCAAATACAAGGAATACCCCTTGCTTGCTAGCAATTTTGCAATGGCTGTGCCAATTTCCCCTGTTGCTCCTGTAATTAAAATATGTTTCCCCATTTTGTTCACTCCGTCATTTCTAATGTGTACAGCAAAAAAGGAAGTGGGTTTCATCCCATTTCCTTTTTGCTGTTAACTGCCTTATGCTATGCCTTTGGCACAACTTGGCAGACAGTGATTCTGTCTTCGTCAATAAACCGCTGTGCAGCTGCCTGAATGTCCTCTACAGTTATTTGTTCAATCGTTCCGACAACATCAAATAAATTCATATCATTGAAGGAATATCTTGTAAACTGATTCGCAATATATTCAGGTGAATTAACGGCACGAAGGAAGGTTCCGATTCGTTTCTTTTTCGACCGTTCAAGCGTTTCCTTTTGAATCGCAGTTGATTTTGCCTCTAGAAGTATTTTTTGAATTTGCTCTGCAAGTTCATCCGGCTTGCTTGTATCTCCGCCGACCATCGCAAAGCCAAAGCCCTTTTCCTGTGTATAATCATAAGAGAAGGTATCATCAATCAACCCTTCAGAAAACAGATGTTGATAATTTTCGGAGCTGTTAGAGAAAAGCAAGTCGAGCAACGTGTTAATACACAGCTCATTCTTCAGCATTTCAGCACCTTGCTGCTCGGTGTCCACTGCTTTAACGCCGACAAGGCATTTGGATGTTTGCACATTCATATTAAGCACTTGTTTCTTTTTATGCACCTCTAGTGGTTCTTCCTCAAACTGCCTTTTTATTTCCGACTTTTTCGTATAGTCCTTCTTCTGCTGGTTTGCTTTAATACTTTCCATATATTCGTTAGGATCTACCGGACCGACAATAAACAAGAGCATATTGCTAGGGTGATAAAAAGTATCATAGCACTCATACAGCAAATCCTTTGTAATATGTGATATCGACTCAATTGTACCTGCAATATCAATTTTAACAGGATGGTTTTTATACATGTTTTCAATCAAGCCAAAATACAAACGCCAGTCAGGATTATCATCATACATGGTAATTTCTTGGCCGATAATACCTTTTTCCTTTTCAACTGTCTGTTCAGAGAAATATGGATCTTGCACAAAATCAATTAATGTTTCTAGGTTGTTTTCAACATTCTGTGTGCTAGAAAATAAATAAGCCGTTCTTGTAAAGGAGGTAAATGCATTAGCAGAAGCTCCGTTTTTGCTGAACTCTTGGAAGACATCACGGTCCTTCTTCTCAAAAAGCTTGTGCTCTAGAAAATGAGCGATGCCATCTGGAACTTTTTTATATTCTGTTCCGTTCAACGGGACGAACATGTTGTCAACAGACCCGTAATTTGTTGTAAACGTACAGAATGTTTTGTTGAAGCCTTTTTTCGGGAGAATATAGACTTTAAGCCCATTATCAAGCTCTTCAAAGAAAAGTTCTTCCTGCAGCTGTTCAAAAGAGATTTTTTCCATTAGTTATTCCCCTCCGATCCTGATAGGAAATAGATTGTATCCAATTCGATTTTATTAGCAACACTTTGAATTTCTTCCTTCGTTACCTTGCTGATGGATTGCAGCCATTGGGACATATCCACTTTTACACCGCTTACTGCATTATGGTAGAACACCTCAATCATACCTCTTGCTGTATCAAGTGTTTCAAGTATTTGATTATGAGTGACTGCCTTTGTCTGCATAATTTCATCATCAGTGAAATCACCCTTTTTCATTAGCTCTAACTGCTCCTTAATGATAGATACAGCCTTTTCATAATTTTGCTGGTCAATCCCTGACAAAACCATCAACAAGCCTTTATGACTTTCAATCCGGCTTGCAGCATAGTAAGCAAGACTTTCTTTTTCTCTTACATTAAGGAAAAGCTTGGAGTGGGAAAAGCCGCCATAAATGCCATTGAATATTTGCAAAGCAAAATAATCTTCATCCCCATACACAACATTTGTTCTGTAACCGATATGAAGTTTGCCTTGTTTCACATCTTGAACTTCCTTTACTTCCTTTTCCTTTACTTCCTTATGTACCGCCCTCGTATGTTCGGAAGCCGTTCTATCAGCAAATGGCAGCTTTGTGCTTATATAAGAGGCTATTTCCTCTTCATCAATATCTCCTACAACAAATACATCGATTTGATCCTCTTGTCGCGATTTCTCATAGTATTGATACAGTTCTTCTGCTGTGATAGGATCTACCTTATCAGCAATGCCGTTTACACCTAAAGCATATGGCTCTCCTTTAAACATTTCTTCTACTAAACGGAAATTAGCATACCTCATTTTGTCATCATAAATGGATTGAATTCTTTGCTTCAAGGCCCTTTTTTCATCTTCGACTATTTTTGCTACAAAGGATTTTCCATCTCCGTTAGGGTTAAAAAGAATTTCCGCCAAAAAATCGACGCCTTTTTTCAGCAGCGGGTCTGGATTGCTCAAAAACTTTTCATTAGCTATTTCTAAGGAGAAGGAAATAATTTGATAATCACCTTTTT
This sequence comes from Niallia sp. Man26, assembly GCF_022049065.2. Classification (NCBI taxonomy): domain Bacteria; kingdom Bacillati; phylum Bacillota; class Bacilli; order Caryophanales; family Bacillaceae; genus Niallia; species Niallia sp. Man26. The sequence continues at coordinate 1,498,503 of NZ_CP095743.1, read as the reverse complement.
TGGAAAGGTCAATAAAAAATGTCGCTCCATATAACTCTTCCAAATATGAACGAAGTGTTGCGGTATTTGGGTACTTATTGGAGCTGTTTTGCAGGACATACGGCAAAAGAGCCCTTAATGTAGCACTTTCTTCTGTAATGGGAGCCTTCCACTTTACGACAATATTATTTGTTTTAAACTTCTCTGTCTTAACAGTATGCAGATTATATCCGCCGTATTTCCTGACTTTCTCTTCAGCAACACTCATGGGCTACCTCCTAAGTTCACTGCACTAAAAAATGCATATTTTTATAACTATAGTATTGACTCTAATACAAAGGATATTCTTACTATAACTTTGTTAAGCACACGTTTTCAAGTTTCTTTCGTGCAAATCACAACCGTGTTTATCAAATCGTATGTTTTAATACCACTTCATAATCCTTAAAACAAAAAAATCTCCTGTTGCATAAATGCAACTAGGAGATTTTTGTAATATAATTATCTGCTTCCTTTTATATATGGGACACCGGAAGCTTTCGGTGCATCTGCTCTGCCGATGAAGCCAGTAAGTGCGATGATTGTCAGCACATATGGGGCAATCAGCAAGTATACATTCGGAATGTTCTCAAGGAATGGCAAGCTGCTTCCGACGATGCTCAATGATTGGGCAAATCCGAAGAACAGGGCCGCACCCATCGCTCCTAATGGATTCCACTTTCCGAAAATCAATGCTGCAAGAGCCATGAACCCTTGTCCGCTGATTGTAGAATGAGTGAAGTCATTTGTAATCGACTGTGCGAACACACCGCCGCCGATACCGCCTAACGCACCAGATAAAACAACACCGATATAGCGCATTTTAGTAACATTGATACCCATTGTATCAGCTGCCATCGGATGCTCCCCAACAGCACGGAGACGAAGACCGAATGGTGTTTTGAACATTACAAACCAAGAAATAATAGCTACTATAATAGCCAGATAAGATGTCCAGTACGTATTCTGGAAGAACAATTCTCCAATGACTGGAATATCTTTCAATACTGGAATATCCACTTTTTTGAAGCTGTATTGAATTGTTGCAGTTTGTCCTTTGTCATAAATCAGTTTAACCAAAAACATTGCCAAACCTGCTGCAAGCAAGTTTATCGCAACACCGGAAACAGTCTGATCAGCGCGGAATGTGATGGACGCAACAGCATGCAGCAAGGAAAAGACTGCGCCAACGACCATTGCACACAATAAGGCTACCCATGGAGTCCATGCTCCTAAGCTGTCTGCAAAAGTTAAGTTGAATACGATGGAAGAGAATGCCCCCATCAGCATAAGACCTTCTAGCCCGATATTAACAACACCGGCACGCTCTGAGAAGTTACCGCCAAGCGCAGTAAAAATCAGCGGAGCAGCCCATAATAGTGAAGAAGGAATGACAATTAATAATACATCCATTAATCCCACTTACTTCTCCCCCTTTTTACTTTTATTTTTGCTCATTTTCTCTAAGAAGATGCGTATCATATAGTTTGCTGCCACGAAGAATACGATTAATGCGATGATGATATCAACCATTTCATTCGGCACACCAGCCTCGAGCGGCATATTCAACGCTCCGACTTTCAAGAAGCCGAATAAAGCGGCTGCAAAGACAATACCTAATGGTCCATTTGCACCGAGAAGAGCAACGGCGATTCCATCAAATCCTACGCCTGTGAATCCAGCTTTATTGCTGACATATTCGAATGTTCCTAATCCTTCCATTGTACCTGCAAGACCTGCAAAGGCACCAGAGATTACCATAGAAAGAACGATATTTCTGTTAACATTCATACCGGCATATTGCGAAGCATTCTGGTTAAAGCCAACTGCTTTCAATTCATAGCCTTTAACGGTTTTCTCAAGAATAAGCCACATAATAAGCACACATGCTAGAGCTATTAAAATTCCCCAGTGTAAACGGGAATAATCTGTCATGCTGCTCAAGAAATCTGAGCGAAGAGACGCAGATGCCGGAATATTTTCCGTACGGTCTGCCTTATCTGTTAATACATTACGAATTAAATAGTTTGATACATGCAATGCGATATAGTTCATCATAATGCTGACGATTACTTCATGCACTCGGAAGCGTGCTTTTAAAAATCCTGGCACAAATGCCCATAATGCACCTGCAGCTGCTCCTGCAAGCACTGCCAACGGCAAATGAATGATTTTCGGCAAATCAAAAGCGACTCCGACCCACACTGCTGCAAGCCAGCCGACGATTAATTGACCCTCTACTCCGATATTAAACAAGCCTGTACGGAAGGCAAATGCCACTGCAAGTCCTGCAAGGATTAACGGAGTAATCTGGCGCACTACTTCACCGACAAAGTAGACTTCGCCGAATGCGCCGTTCCACAGTGCAGTATATGCTGCAGCAGGATCATAGCCGGTAACGAGCATGATGATTGTTCCAACTATAATGCCCAGCAATACAGATATAACAGGTATACTTATTTTTCTTATTGTATTAGACATTCTTCTCCACACCCACTTTTTTATCTTTCGATCCTGCCATTAATAATCCTAGCTCTTGTTCTGTTGTATTCTTCGGGTCTACCTCCGCAATAATATTCCCTTCAAAGATAACAGCAATCCGGTCGCTAACATTTAAGATTTCCTCTAGTTCGAAGGAAACAAGCAACACCGCTTTTCCTTTATCTCTTTGTTCTATCAGACGTTTATGGATAAATTCAATCGCTCCAACATCAAGTCCGCGTGTCGGCTGTGCCGCAATCAAAAGATCTGGGTTTCTGTCCACTTCTCTTCCGATGATTGCCTTCTGCTGATTACCGCCTGATAAAGCTCTCGCTGGAGTATGTGCGCCAGGTGTTCTTACATCGAACTCTTCAATCAGCGTTTTCGCTTTTAAATCAATTTCCCGTTTGTTCAAGAAGCCAGCCTTAGAAAATGGCTGTTTGTAATACGTTTGCAGCACCATGTTTTGACCAATTGGGAAATCAAGAACTAAGCCGTGTTTATGACGGTCTTGCGGGATATGGCCGAGACCGCTTTCTGTGATTTTTCTAGGTGTCAGCACGCTGAGCTCTTTGCCGTTCAGTTTAATGCTTCCGTTATCTTTTTTTAGCAGCCCTGTTATCGCTTCAATCAGCTCTGACTGCCCGTTACCATCTACACCGGCAATTCCGACTACTTCGCCGGCACGGACATTCAAGTTAAGCGAATTTACAACAGGTACTCCCCTAGAATCTTTAACAGTCAAATCAGAAATTTCCAAAACTGTCTCTTTAGGCTGCGGTGCTTTTTTGTCGGTTTTGAATGTAACTTCACGGCCGACCATCAAGTTTGCAAGCTCTGTTGGATTTGTTCCGCTTACATCGTATGTACCGATTCCTTCCCCTTTGCGGATAACGGTTACACGATCACAAACTTCCATGATTTCCTTCAGCTTATGAGTGATTAAGATGATGGATTTTCCTTCCTTAATCAATGTTTTAAAGATGCCAATGAGTTCTGTAATTTCCTGAGGTGTCAGCACAGCAGTAGGCTCATCAAAGATAAGGATTTCCGCTCCGCGGTATAAAGTCTTTAAGATTTCCACCCTTTGCTGCATACCTACAGAAATATCAGAAATTTTCGCCCGTGGGTCTACTGCAAGCCCGTAACGCTCACTGATTTCTCTTACTTCATTTTCTGCCTTTTTTAAGTCTATTTTTCCTTTACTTACTGTTTCTTTTCCTAAAATAATGTTTTCTGTAACAGTAAAGGTATCGATCAGCATGAAATGCTGATGGACCATCCCGATGCCCAAATCATTCGCTACATTAGGGTTGGAGATGTTGACCACTTTCCCTCTTGCTCTGATTTCTCCTCTTTCCGGCTGATAAAGTCCGAACAATACGTTCATCAATGTTGACTTTCCTGCACCGTTTTCCCCTAACAATGCATGAATTTCCCCTTTTTTTAACTGAAGGGTTATATTGTTATTGGCAACAATTCCAGGAAATTCTTTTCGGATATTCAGCATCTCAATAACATATTCCATCTCATTCACTCCTTCTTCTCCACAAACGAATGTCAAATAATTAAAAATACAGCTGGCAAAAAAATATTTAAGTGTCAGCAGTAAGAGGAATTTCTGCAACCTATGATATTTAACTATTTCGCTATAATTTCACCATCGTAAAATTTTTAATAAAAAGCAGAAGGCTTCTGCCTTTTAGTTAAAATTCTAGTTATGGTCGTAAAAAAGGAATAAGTGTTTTGCCATGCAAACCACTTATTCCTGTAAAAACTTCTTAAATCTAATTATTGTACAGTATCAGGAACAGTGTACTCACCGTTTTTAATTTTGTCTGTCCATTCTTTAACAGCAGCTTCGATGTCTGCTTTGTTTTCTGCTTCTTCGTTGATTTCAGCTAGACCAACACCGTCTTCAGCAAGTCCGTATACAGAAGTTTCTCCGCCTGGGAAGTTTCCTTCTTGAGCTTTAGTTGAGATATCTTGAACTGCAGCAGACACACCTTTAAGTGCAGAAGTCAATACGATATTGTGGTCGCCGACAACACCTTCAGATGCTTGGTCAGAGTCAACACCGATTGCCCAGATTGCTCTTGATGGATCTTTTTCCTTTAGCTCACGAGCTTCTGTGAAAAGACCAGCACCAGTTCCGCCTGAAGCGTGGAAAATTACGTCAACATCAGAAGAGTACATTTTGCTTGCAATTGTTTTTCCAACTTCCGGCTTGTCAAATGCACCAGCATATTGGGAATCAATTGTAGCGTCAGGGTTAGCTTCTTTTACACCAGCTTCAAAGCCAGCTTCAAAGCGAGTGATAACTTCACTTTCTACTCCGCCGATGAATCCGATTTTATTTGTTTTTGTTGCTTTACCAGCAGCTACTCCAGCAAGGAAGCCTGCTTCTTGTTCCTTAAATGTAATGCTTGCTACGTTTGGTTCGTCAACTACAGCATCAACAATTGCAAAATGAGCATCTGTTTGCTGTTTAGCAATTTCATCAATTGCCCCTTCCATCATGAAACCAATACCATACACTAAGTCATATTTTTGGCGTACTAAGCTGTTCAAGTTTGTTGAATAATCAGAGTCTGATTGAGATTGTAAATAGTCGATACCATTTCCTTTGTCAAGTCCATTTGCTTTACCGAAAGCTTGCAGGCCTTCCCATGCTGACTGGTTGAATGATTTATCATCAACACCGCCGACATCTGTTACCATTGCAACGCTGAAAGAATCACTCTTTTCTTCTCCAGAAGATCCTTCGTTATCATCGTTTTTACCACAAGCCCCTAAAACAGTCCCAGCAGCAAGTACTAAGGACAGCGCTAAACCAAATTTACGCTTTTTCAAGGTTTGTACCCCCTAATTTTTTTTGTTTTTTGTTTTCATAGTGAGAAATGCTTTAACAATAGTTTCTCCGATTGTCACGAATAAATTCGTTTTCTTAGCACTTGAAAGCTAAACTTATCGGCTCTAAAGTAATTGACTGAATAAAGCACCGGCTCATCCTTTTCATCATAATGCATCTGCTTTAAGACTAGCAGTGCAGTTTCAGGCTCGCATTGTAAGATCGGAGAGATTTTTTCATGATAGCCGATCGGCTCGATTTGCGCGACAGCATATGTAATTTTCTTTTGGGCATCCGCTTCCAAAAACTGAAAAATTGAATCGTTTTCATACGAAAATCTTTCAGGCAGAATATTTTGCAGAAGCTTGTCTATACAATAAACAACAGGCTCTCCGTTAGCAGTTCGAACACGTTCGATCACTACTATCTCTTCGTCTTGCGTGCAGGAAAAACGCCTTGCATCCTCTTCAGTTGAACATTGAGTTGTTGAACTTAGAAAAATTGTTCCTGGATTCATTCCAGCTTGCCGAATCATGTGGGTCACACTGTGGAGCTGTTCAATGCCTGAATTGAAAAGCGGCTTGCTGTTGACAAATGTCCCAACGCCATGACGCCTTATGATGACATTTTCCTCTTCCAGTGTGCGCAGCGCCTCTCTTAAAGTAGCTCTGCTTACGCCCAAAGTTTTTGCAAGCTCAAATTCAGAAGGGAATTTTTCTTTTTCTTTGTAAATCCCATTCTCAATATCACGTTTCAGTCTGTCCACAACCTGCAAATATAAATGCCTTGTATCTGACTTAATTAGCATGCGACCTTCCTCCAAAAACTTTCTAAGACATCAGACATCTGATGTTCAATCATTCCTACTAATCGAAAATACTATAACACTTTTTGACTAATAAATAAATAGTGAATTGTGAAATAAGTCGAAAAAAAAAGAGAAAAGAAACAATTGTCCGGAAATGACTTCCAATTCTATTGCTTCTTTCTCTTAATATTCGTCTTTACAAGATATTTTTTCCTTTAGTCTAGTAAAACATTTGTATTATAATGCTTAAAACCGAACTTTAATAGTATAACCTATTTCGGCGTACGAAAGATAATCCGTTTTATAAATTGATCTCTTCTGATGCTTTTGGCACAAGAACTGTCCGCGGTTTGCTGCCCTCATACGGACCGACGATGCCCCTTGCCTCCATTTCGTCAATGAGGCGGGCAGCTCTTGTATATCCGATTCTAAACCGTCTTTGTAGCATACTTACAGACGCAGTCTGCATTTCAATAATCAAGTCGACAGCTTCTCCATACAAATCGTCCTCTACAGCTCCTTGATTTGTTTCAGCAATCTCATCAGGAATCATCTCCTCCTGATACTGGGCCTTTTGCTGGCCGATAACAAAGTCCACTACTTCTTCCACTTCCTCATCCGACAAGAAAGCACCTTGAACACGAACTGGTTTGCTCGCTCCATATGGGAAAAACAGCATATCACCGCGGCCAAGAAGCTTCTCCGCTCCGCCCATGTCAAGGATTGTCCGAGAATCTGTTTGAGAAGATACAGCAAAGGCAATCCGTGAAGGGATATTCGCCTTGATGACACCTGTGATTACATCAACAGAAGGGCGCTGTGTTGCGATGATTAAATGAATTCCAGCTGCACGCGCCATCTGCGCCAGTCTTGTTATCGAATCTTCCACATCATTAGACGCGACCATCATTAAGTCTGCAAGCTCATCTACGATCACGACAATATACGGCAAAAGAGGCTGCTTTTCCTGCTCCTCTGCATTATACCTTTTGACATAGTCATTATAGCCTTCAATATTACGAGTTCCTGTATGGGAAAACAAATCATATCTTCTTTCCATTTCGCTTACGACCTTCTGAAGAGCCTGAGATGCTTTTTTCGCATTCGTAACAACAGGTGCAAGGAGATGGGGAATACCATTATACACATTCAACTCGACCATCTTCGGGTCAATCATCATCATCTTAACCTCATGCGGTTTTGCCCGCATGAGAATGCTTGTGATAATCCCATTGATGCAGACACTCTTACCGCTCCCGGTTGCTCCGGCAACAAGCAGATGGGGCATCTTATTCAGTTCAGCACAAACAGCATTCCCTGTAATATCTCGCCCGAATGCGATCATTAACTTACTTTCCGGCTTATCATTTTTATTCGTTTCGAGCACTTCCCGTAATGACACCATCGCTACTTCCGAATTAGGCACTTCAATCCCAATTGCCGATTTGCCTGGGATTGGCGCTTCAATGCGGATGTCCTTTGCCGCAAGAGCCAATGCCAAGTCATCACTTAAATTGACAATCTTGCTTACCTTAACTCCCTCGCTCGGATGCACTTCATACTTTGTGACAGCAGGGCCGAGATGGACCTCAGTTACCTTTGCCTTAACACCAAAACTATGGAATGTTCTCTCCAGCTTTGCTGCATTTGCATGAATTTGTTCATATTCTCCGCTTTGGTCTGCCTTTTTCGGGGCCATTAATAGTTTGATAGGCGGAAGCTCATAATCTTTATTCTCCACCTCTGTGAAGGTAATCGGAGCAATAATCTCCTCTGTTTCAATTGGTTCACTAGCGTTGCCAGCTTCTTCCTGGACTTGTCTGTCATCATAAGCATTCTCTGTAAAAGAAGAAATGATAGGTTCAGCATATGCAGGCTCTTCAGACTGCTGGATAGGTGGATTAACAATTAAAGGCTGAACTTCCTCCTCAGCTTCTTGTCTACGCTCCACTCTTTGTCTCCTTGCTGTCCGGTCTGACTGCCTGTCCGCTTTTTTCGCTTCCCTTTTCGCAATGCGCGCTTCTTTCCACTCACGAATATCATCTAGAAACTCCAGCCATTGCCGCTTTATAAAGCTCCAAATAGACAGCATCATCTTGCGGAAAGCACCGCTGAGCGTCTTGCCTGTCAACAGAATTATACCTGTAATAATGGCTAAGAAGCTGACAATTTGCGTGCCTGCCGTATCAAATAAATAATGAAACATCGCAAACAGGACTGCCCCAATCATACCGCCTCCCAAGCCAATCTTTGAGGCATTGCCGTCCGCTTCATACCAAAACAGCTCCCAAGTATTAAAAATGACGCTTGGATTGGTAAATCTACCTTCTCCTGACAGCATATTAAACAAAGATACATGGGTTAAAAGCAGGATTGCTCCAACAATTAAATAGAGGCCATTCAGTTTAGTATGAAATAAATATGGCTTCTCTCTTTTCCACATCAAATAGCCGCCATATACAATCAGCCCAAGGAGGCTTAAAATATACCATTCACCCGTAAAGAAACGAAAGAACAGCACAATCGTCTTTCCTACAACTCCTAGCTGCAAGATAGAGATAAAGCTTAACGTAATTAAAAGAAGAGCAGCAAGTTCATACTGAATTGTTTTTTTCAGATGCTGTTTCTTTTTCGTTTTTCTTGTTTTTCTTTTTGCCATGTTTATCACCTAATGTTTCTATGTTTTCTTAAGTATCTTTATGTATGAAATAAGCAGCCTTAGTTCGGCTGCTTAATGTTTGGTTATTCAATTCTATTATATCATAAGATGGAAAAATACAGTCATAATAATGGAATCTTTGCCCCTGGCTGAACAGGAGCATGCAAATAATGGCTTGGATCTGTCGAAAGCACACGCACTACCTCATATTCATGCATCTCATTTTTGGCAACGAGGAGCGGAATACCGTTAAAATCAATTACTTGCTGTTTTTCATACGTTTCTTGACCGATAGGAAACATTAACTCCTCCGGCATCATCGTATACATAATCATTGTACGATACCTTCGTTCTTATCTTTATTCAGTTCAATGAGCTCATTTAGCTTTGTCATCGCTTCGCCCACTCCGCCGACACTGTCAATCAGTCCAGACGTCACTGCATCACTGCCAATTACATTTGTTCCAATATCCCTTGTCAGGTTACCTTTTGCAAACATTAAGTCTTTAAAGCCATCTTCTTCAATTTTGCTGTGCTTTGTCACGAATTTCACTACTCGCTCCTGCATCTTATCCAAATACTCAAAGGTTTGCGGAACTCCAATAACAAGACCTGTCAAACGAATTGGATGTATCGTCATTGTTGCTGTTTCTGCTATGAATGAATAATCACAAGATACAGCAATCGGCACACCAATTGAATGTCCTCCCCCTAGCACAAGGGAAACAGTTGGCTTAGAAAGGCTAGCAAGCATTTCAGAAATTGCCAAACCTGCCTCTACATCACCGCCGACTGTATTCAAAATGACAAGTACTCCTTCAATCTTCGGGTTTTGCTCAATGGCGACAATTTGCGGAATAAGATGCTCATATTTAGTTGTTTTATTTTGTGGCGGAAGCTGAAGATGTCCTTCAATCTGCCCAACAATTGTTAAACAATGTATTTTAGAATCCTGCGATAGTTGCGGTACATTCGTTTGACCAAGCTGCTGTATTTTTTCCATTAAAGAAGATGCTGGTTTGTCTTCTTTTGGCTGAGTCTCTTCTGTATTATTTGCTTCATTTCGGTTAGCCATAATTTTCTCCCTTCCTTTCACATGATGTTTTTATTATGAAGCTAGAAGGAGAATTTCATGCGAACCAAAATAAAAATTCCGCAAAGCCTCGTCATTTGGCTGAACATTAATGTGCTTGTCCTTTTAATATCTTTCTATTCGACATCGTAATCAAGCCAGGTGCCGTTTAAGACTGTAAGGATATGAGCATAAAGAAAGGACCTTGCTCATAGCAAGATCCTACTCCCGTTTATCCTTGTTCGTTTTCACTATCTTGTTTGTGTTTTACCCCTTTGCTTTTATAGGGTTTTGCACTTTTGGCTTTTTTAGCACTAGCCTGCCAGCGGTTCCAGCCTTTTTTACCGGTCCCTCTGCCTATACCACTCTTGCCTTTTGCTTTGCTCATTTTGTCACCTCATAATGTTAAACGCCATATCTACCCACTAATCTTTCCTTTGAAGGAAACGTACATGCAAAAAAGTTTCCTTGATTGCACAAGGAAACTTTTTTATCCTTACTTTCTTGGCGTTTTAACTTCCATAATAATCGGCAGAATCATCGGTCTGCGCTTTGTTTTTTCGTACAAGAACTGATTTAATGTATCTCTAATATCTTGTTTAATGCCTGTCCAATCAAAGCTGTCTTTGCTAATGCTTTTTTCGACAATGTCTTTAACCCGATTTGCAGCTTCTTCAAGCAGCTGTTCGGACTCTCTAACGTAGACAAATCCTCTAGTAATAATTTCAGGTCCGGCAGAGATTTTTCGCTCTTGCTTATTCAATGTTACGACAACTGTCAAAATTCCGTCCTGTGATAAAAGTTTACGGTCTCTTAAAACAATATTGCCGACATCGCCAATACCGCTTCCGTCAATAAGTACATTGCCTGATTGAACCTTGCCGCTTAAACGAAGCTTGCCGTCTTTAATTTCAATCATTTCACCTAGTTCAGGGATATGGATATTTTGCGGTTGCAAGCCGGTTTTTTCCGCTAGCTGAGCATGTGCTTTCAACACGCGGTATTCCCCGTGAATCGGCAGGAAGAATTTCGGCTTTAGAATATTGATCATAAGCTTAAGCTCTTCTTGGCTACCATGATTCGAACTATTGAATGTTTTGTTTCCTGTAAGGACACTTGCACCAAGTCGGTAAAGCATGTCGATTGTTTTTCCAACAAACACTTCACTGCCAAGGAGTGAAGATGCTGCAAATAGAATTGTATCTCCATCGCCAATATTTACTTGCTTATGGTTTTTCCTTGCCATTCTTTGCAGCGCTTCAACAGGTTCACCTTTGTTTCCTGTTGTTAAAATAATCGTTTGATTTTTCTCAAATCCTTGGATTTCCTGGAATGATACTAGAATATCTTCGGCAATATCGATATAACCGTGCTTCATCGCAATATTTAAGATAACTTGAAGGTTTTTCCCCATTATCGCAATCTTGCGCTTTGCCTTCGCAGCTGCATCAAAGATATGTTGAATTCTGTTCAAATCTGTTGCGAACACAGTTGCAATTATTCGGCCTTTTGTACGAAGAAAAGCAGCTGTCAATTCCTCTGTTACGACTGCATCTGACGTTGAGTAGCCCGGCTTGTCTGCATCCGTACTGTCAGAAAGCAAGCAAAGAACGCCTTTCTCCCCAATTTTCGCCATCTCTGCAAATTCCGGCTTATAAAGATCGCCTGCAGTTTGGTCAAATTTAAAGTCGCCAGTATGTACAATCGCACCTTCAGAAGTGTGAATGACAATAGCAATACTGTCAGGAATACTGTGGTTCACTTTAAAAAAGGATACAGACGCAGAAGGGAATTTCAGAACAGTTTTTGATGTGACAATTTCAAAACGAACTTGCCCTTTAAAGTCCTGTTCCTTCATTTTCTCTTTTGCCAGTTCAGCAGTAAGCCTTGTCGTATAAACAGGTACGTTCAGCTCTCTTAAAAAGAAGGATAGACCCCCAATATGGTCCTCATGTCCGTGCGTCAAAAAGATACCTTTTACTTTTTCTTCGTTCTGCTTTAAATAAGAGATATCTGGAACAACAATATCAATTCCAAGCATCTCGTTTTGTGGATACATTAAGCCAGCGTCAATTACAAATATGTCTTCATCGACTTCGACTGCCAACATATTTTTTCCGTTCTCCCCTACTCCTCCGAGGGCGACCAGCTTTATCTTTTCATTTGTTTTCAATTTTTGTTTCCTCCTATGTTGAGTTAGCCGACCATTGATCAGTTAACAATATTATACTTTATCTATTTAAATGTTTACAACCAATTTCAAAGAAAACGCCTGCAAGATGGAGGGAGAAATACGGCGTTACCTTAGAGTAAAAAACGCTTTTGCAAGAAAAATCCTTATGCAAAAGCATGTTTTTTATTTTGTTTTCTTAAATTTAAATGCCGCATGTATGATTAAGTAAACTAGTACAAGCAAACATGCCATAATGCTTATTCGGTTGTCTTTATTTAATACAAAGCTGATGCTGATTAATGTTAGTGCTGCAGCTGCAAGTCCTGTGATATATGGATATCCCCATAGACGAAAACTCGGCATTGTCGGATAGCTTTTGCGCAGTTTGATTTGAGCAAGGCAAATACTTACCCAAACGATTGATACGACAAAGCCTGGGAATGCCATTAGAATCGTAAAGACTTCATCTTGTGCGACTAAAGCAATCATTGATCCGAGAATCAATACTATCCCTGTCAGTATTAAACTGTATGTCGGCACACCGCTTTTTGATAATTTACTGAAAGCCTTAGGCGCCTCTCCTTCCTCTGCAAGAGAGTGAAGCATTCTAGTACAGCCGTAAATGCCCGAGTTTGCTGCGGATAACACCGCGATAATTAAAATAAAGTTCATCACATGTGCAGCTCCTTGAAGACCTGACATGGAAAGCACCTGTACAAACGGGCTTGAAGATTCTGTCAATTCATTCCAAGGAATCAATCCGCATATAACAAGAATTGGCAATGTATAGAAAAGCACAATGCGGAAAATAAAACTTTTAATAACTTTCGGCAGAATCTTTTCTGCATCTTGCGCCTCTGTTACGGTAACACCGATAAGCTCAGAGCCACCATATGAAAACATAACTACTAATAGTGCTGCAAAAATGGATGACCACCCATTCGGGAAAAAGCCTCCATGCTCTGTATAATTGCGGAAATAATCTGCTCCATCTGAAGGAATGATGCCAAATAAGATACCGGCACCTAATATAATAAAGACGATAATCATTGCGATTTTAATGCCAGCAAACCAAAACTCAAACTCTCCATAATGCTTTACGTTCATCAAATTGATGCTCAAAATAAATATGGTACAAAGAATGCTTAATACCCATAATGGAATGTTTGGAAACCAATATTGCAAAAAGCTTCCTGCTACAACCACTTCAATAATACAAACGGCAAGCCACAGAACACAGTAAAGCCAGCCAACAATAAAAGACATTCTGCTTCCAAAAGCCTTTAAAATGAAGCCCTTCATATTTGTGTTTGGGTATGCAATCGCCATTTCAGCAATGGCTCCCATCACGACTAATAATAATAAACCGGCAAAAATATAAGTAACAACTACTCCTGGACCAGCGACACCTACTGTTTCTCCGCTTCCTTTAAAGATGCCTGTCCCAATTGCCCCTCCCATCGCCATAAGGCTGATATGTCTCGGCTGCAATTTTTTCTGCAGCGTATTCTTTGTCTCCAATTTCAAATCCTCCTAAACAATGAATAACCAATAATAACAAAATGAAACAAAAAATCCAAATCTCCCGAAGTTCTACTGCAAGCACAGCAGGGCTTAACGGGAAATCTGGATTTGTTTTTTCCACATGTCTATAAGCCTTGACTAAAATTGTTTTACGTCTATATGGATAGACTAGCTATGTAATTCCTATTTTGCTTCGTTTACTTAACTGATCTATCCACTAATAACTGCATTAGAAAAAGCTTGCTAGTTTTGTTCTCTCTTCTTCTGTCAGCGGCACTAGAGGCAATCTGACAGATCCAACATCAATTCCCTTTAATTGCAGGGCTGTTTTAACTGGCACTGGGTTCGGTGCAGCAAATAGTGCAGTCATGACAGGCAGCAATTTTTGATGCATTTGCGCTGCTTTTTTGTAGTTTCCTTCAAGGAAAGCACCAACCATTTCCTGCATTTCTGGACCGATTACATGTGAGGCAACAGAGATAACTCCTGTTCCGCCAACGGAAAGCAATGGCAATGTTAAGCTGTCATCTCCGCTGTACACATAAAAATCATCCGGGGTGCCTGCGATAATTTTTGTGATGTTGTTTAAGTTTCCACTTGCTTCCTTAACTGCAACAATATTTTCAACAGCTGATAATCGAATAATTGTTTCGGGTTCGATATTTACAGCAGAACGACCTGGAATATTATAAATCATGACTGGAAGGGTTGTGCTATCTGCGACTGCCTTCACATGCTGATACATGCCTTCTTGGTTTGGCTTGTTATAGTATGGGCCTACAACCATTACGGCATCCACCCCAGCCCGTTCTGCTTCTTTTGTCATCTCGATGGAGTCATAAGTGTTATTACTACCAGTCCCTGCGATGATTGGAACTCTCTTTTCCACTACCTTTACCACATGTTTGAATAATGCTATCTTTTCCTGTTTTGATAATGTTGGAGATTCGCCTGTCGTTCCTGCAACAACTAAGGAATCTGTTCCATTTGCTATCAAATGGTTAACAATCTGTGTTGTTTTTGGAAAATCAATATGTCCCTTTGCATCAAATGGTGTAATCATGGCCGTTGACACTCTACCAAATAAACCCATCGTTCCACTCCTATTCTCATTTTCAATCTTGTTGTGATTAATGCTGTTCCTTATCTAAATCAAACGAATCATGCAATACATTTACAGCACGTACTAAATCTTCCTGTTTAACGAGGACCCAAATGGTTGTATGGCTATCCGCTGATTGCAAAATACGAATTCCCTCACCTGAAAGTGCAGTGACTATTTTTGAAGTGACACCAGGTACACCTGCCATGCCGGCACCAACTACAGATACCTTTGCACATTCACTCTCTACAATCGGGTCATAGCCCATTTCCTGAAGAACAGCTGTCGCCTTTTTAGCCATTTCATCGGTTACAGTGTAAACAACACTGTTCAGTGAAATATTAATAAAGTCAACACTGATTTCTTCATTGGCCATCGCTTTAAAGACTTGTGATTGCAGATCATATTGGTCTTTTTTGGCGAGAACTTTAATTTGAGTAACGTTTGCTACATGAGCAATCCCCGTTACTGGTCTTTCCTGGATATCACTGCCTTTATTGTCATCACTGCTAGATGTCACAAGCGTACCAGTTCCCTTTGAATGTGTGGAACGAATGCGGATTGGAACTTTCGCCTGCATTGCAATTTCCACAGCTCTAGGGTGAATTACCTTAGCACCTTGATACGCCATATTGCACACCTCTGTATATGTGACAACAGAAAGAGGTCTTGCATTTTCTGCAATGCGCGGATCTGCAGTCATGATGCCTTCCACATCTGTGAAAATATCGATTACTTCAGCATTTAAAGCTGCGCCTAATGCTGCTGCAGAAGTATCACTGCCCCCTCTGCCTAAAGTAGTCGTATCTCCGTTTGTAGCAGCACCTTGGAATCCGGCTACTACGACGACATCATGTGTTTCAAGCTCTTTTAATACGCGAGTGCAATCCATTTCCAATATTCTTGCGTTCGTAAAATCATCGTTTGTGATGAAGCCAGCTTGTGCGCCTGTAAGTGCAGCTGCTTTTATGTCATTTTCCAGTAAAAGCTGTGTGAACACAACGCTGGAAATGATTTCTCCACAAGATAGCAGCAAGTCATTTTCTCTTTTGCTTAAATGACTGTCAGAACCTCCAATTAGAGACAGAAGAGTATCTGTTGCATACGGCTCTCCTTTTCTTCCCATTGCAGATACAACAACTACTACCTTTTTACCGCTTGCTAAAGCGTCTTGAATATGCTCTTTTGCTTGATTTCGGCTGTTTTCATCTCTTACAGATGTTCCTCCGAATTTCTGTACTACTATGTTTGTCATTGCTATACACCTCTGGACACTTTTAAAAAGTGTTTCTTAATAAAAAGGGGATCACTATGAAGAATCCGCATCTTCATTTGCTAGAAAGCTGCAGTTCCTCAAACATGTCCCCTTATTGCTATTATATGAAACAGTTTGCCGCAAATTTATGATAAGGGCAACGCTGCTTAGAATATAATAAAGAGATGTGCTGTGTAAAAAGTGTATTCTTGTTTATTTCACTAGTCCCAGTTTTACAAGACTTTCAGCGATTTGAACAGAATTCCACGCAGCACCTTTTAGCAGGTTATCGGAAACAACCCACATATGAAACCCGTTTTCTGTATCAAGGTCTTTGCGGATACGACCTACAAATACATCATTTGATCCGACACAATCAGCCGGCATTGGATATACTTGATTTTGGATGTCGTCCTGCAAAATGACACCTGGAGCGTCTTTCAGCAAGCTTTGGATATCGGATGCTGTTACGTCTGTTGCATCCAGTTCAAAATAAACGGATTCAGAATGGCCTGTAGCAACAGGGATTCTCACACAAGTAGCCGCTACTTTAAGATCCTCGTCATGCATAATTTTTTTCGTTTCGTTAATCATTTTCATTTCTTCATACGTAAATCCGTTGTCCGTAAATACGTCAATTTGCGGAATAGCGTTGAAGGCAATTTGATAATGCTTCTTATCGCTTTTTACTGGAAGAATTTTCGGTTCAAAGCTCTCTTCATTGATGATTGCTTTCGTCTGGCTGTTAAGCTCATCCACCGCTGCTGCACCTGATCCTGAAACAGCTTGGTATGTGGAGACAAGCACTTTCTTCAAACCGTATTTTTCTTTTAACGGCTGAAGAGCTACAACCATTTGAATAGTAGAACAGTTTGGATTTGCGATAATGCCGTTATGCTTATGCAAATCTTCTTCATTCACTTCTGGAACGACCAACGGTACGTTTTCATCCATGCGGAATGCACTTGTATTATCGACTACAATCGCACCATGCTCTACAGCATGTGGTGCAAGATCCTTTGATACGCCTCCGCCTGCTGAGAACAAGGCAATGTCAATTCCTTGGAAGCTTTCAGGTGTCGCTTCCTCCACTGTGATTTCCTTGCCTTTATAAGTAACCTTTGTCCCTGCAGAACGCTTAGAAGACAAAAGAGTTATTTTTGAAATGGGAAAATCTCTTGTTTCCAATGTTTTAATCATTTGTTGTCCTACTGCTCCAGTTGCTCCAACCACTGCTACATTAAATCCTTTTTTTTGCTCCATAAAGGCTCCCCTTCTTTCAGGTGTTTTCTCTGTATATTATACAATTAATGACGGCGACAAGCTCGCCGCCAAATGAATATTCTCTATTTTAACATATTCGTGCTATATGAACAGAACCTTTTTACTTGAAATATGACAAAAAGTTAAAAAACAGTATAAATTATTCTATTATTTTCACTTATCTAAATATTTTTCGACGATAACAGGCTGTATTTGTTTTCCTTCTAATGCAGCGTTAATTGTCTCAGCCAGCATGCTCATTCTTGCAACCATGGAATTTGGCTTTTTGTCTGGATCGTCCTGGCCGAAAGGAATGAAATAAATATGTTTTGTTGCCATCAAGCGCATTAGGTTAACTCCATTTAAGCCTAAAGCATCATTCGTCGATATACCTAAAACGACTGGCTTTTGGTTTCTTAGCGTAGCTTTTGCTGCCATAAGTACTGCATTGTCTGTCATAGCATTAGCGAATTTACTCATGCTATTCCCAGTAAGCGGAGCTATTACCATGCAATCAAGGGGAATTTTAGGTCCTAGAGGCTCCGCTTTGACAATGCTGTCAATAATTTCATTCCCTGTTACTTCCTCCAGTTTACCGATCCATTCCAATCCTTTACCAAATCTTGTGTCTGTATGCTGAACATTGCCTGTAACAACAGGAACGACATCAGCTCCAAGACTTACAAGCCTTTCTACTTGCGGCATAACTTCTGCATATGTGCAGTGGGAAGCAGAAATTCCAAATCCGATTCTTTTTCCTTGTAAGCTCATTTATGATTGCTCCTTTCGACTTTGCCATTCTTCTTGCAGCAGCTGTGATAGAACCTCTGCTAGTATATTCCCAGCAGTCTTAGGCGCAACAATTCCAGGCAAGCTAGGTGCAAGCAGCGCCTTAACCCCTCTTTTTTCTGCATATTGGAAATCTGTACCACCTGGTTTTGAGGCAAGATCAATGATTAATGTATGCAGTGGCATTTTTTCAATGACAGAGGATGTAACAACAAGGTGGGGAATGGTGTTAATGCACATATCTATATCACAAACCGCTTTTTCTAATTCTGATAACGGGACGGGCGTCAAGCCCATTTCTAAGATTCTGGCCAGGTGCTCGCTCTCACTTGCTGCAACCTTCACCTTGCCTCCTAATGCATGAAACGTCCTTGCTACACTCATTCCAACACGGCCTAAACCAAGTATTAGGATATTCGAACCATGAATGGTTGTATCCGTATGCTGAATAGCCATCATAATCGTGCCTTCTACCGTTGGAATGCTGTTCAGTATTGCCACATCATCTCTGTTAAACAGCTGTACGAGCGAACGATTTGTACTTGAGATAATGCCATTTAAATAGTCATTGGTGATTCCCGAATAAATAGTACAATGGGACGGTGTTTTCTCTAGCAATTCTTCTGTTAAAAAAACCTTTTCATTTGAAAAGATTGTATCCACCTGTCCGTTTAGATCGGTTCCTTTAACAGGCAGAATGATCGCATCAATCATTGAAAAATCCACATTATCGATCTTTTCTTTTGTGGCTCCAGCAAAAGCATGATCCAGCTGTTCAAAGCCAACTAAAGAAAGCTGTGCATGCTGCTCTGTCAGCTTGCGGACAATTTCGAGCTGCCTTGCATCGCCGCCGATAATGGCGATTTTCATCCCTGTCAGCATGTATATTTCACCTTCTTTTTTAAAGATCCTAACACTAATCAATTACTACTCCAACATCTTATGTCACGATCTTGTTTTAGGTGAGTTGCTTTATAGATTTTCCTCTAAAATCATCGCATGCAGTATTTTCCAAAAACAAAAAAAGCCCGGCGCCATTTATCCCTGTTATGTTAACTTGGGATAATGGGCCGGACTTTTACAAATTAGTCGTGTCATCCTTATTCGGAATATCGATAATAATCATATCAGTGCCGATTTTTTTTATATGGGACCAAGGCACTCTCAGTTCATCCCCTGTCTTCCGGAAGCCAAACCATTTAAGGGAGGGAATCAACAAAGTTTTGATTTGCCCGTCCTTTTCATTTATTTCTAAATCTGTTTGACCGAGCATGCCAAGCCGGACGGCATTTTTCACATCTACAAGCTCTTTTCCGCTTAATTCGCTTAGTCTCATTTCTCTGCCTCCTAATGATTAATGCTTTTCTATTATCATATCAACAGAGGTAGAGAATTAGACTAGCTAAAAGTATTTTTTATGTAACCCCTTCTATATTATAGAAGGCTTTTCGGCATATTGCCGTCAGGACTGATAAGCGATACAGAAAAGGAATCAGTGAAAATCTGATGTGCCATCTTGTTCACATCTGCATTGGATACCTTGTCTATTTTCGCAATAATCTCATCTAAAGTATGGTGTTTTCCAAGCAATAATTCATTTTTACCGTTGCGGCTCATTCGGCTGTTTGTGCTTTCTAAGCTCAGCATCAAGCTGCCTTTTAACTGCTCCTTGCTGTTTGAAAGCTCTTTTTCAGTAATGCCATCTCGTTTTAGGTTAGCAAGAGTCGTCTGAATCGTTTCATACAGCTCATCCAGCTGTTTTGCACCAGTTCCGCCGTAGATTGTCACAATTCCGCTGTCTTGGAAGGAGGAATGATAAGAAAAGACTGAATATGCTAAGCCTTTTTGCTCCCTTACATCCTGGAACAATCTGCTGCTCATGCTGCCGCCAAGAATATTATTTAAAGAAATCAAGCTGTACATATCCTCATGGCCAACTTGCAATCCTTCATATCCTAGGCAAAGATGTGCCTGCTCTGTTTCCTTTTTACGAGAAATTCTGTTCGTATGGAACGATGGCTTACTAATTTCTCTTTCACTTTTACCTGCTTCAAACGCTCCAAAGTATTTTTCCACTTCAGCGATAAAGTCATCTGTGATATTTCCTGCAATGGAGATAACCGTATTTTCAGGTGTGTAATGTTCAAACATATACTCTCTCAATGTATCGCCATTGAAAGTGCTTAATGTTTCCTCTGTCCCTAAAATCGGATAACCAAGCGGATGCTTCTCATACACTGCCTGGCTCAATAAGTCATGAACAATATCGTCAGGTGTGTCTTCGTACATTTTTATTTCTTCGTAGACGACATTTTTCTCTTTCTTCAGCTCTCCCTCTTCAAAAGTGGAATGGAAGAACATATCAGCAAGCACCTCAAGTGCAAAATCTGCATGTGTATCAAGTACTTTTGCATAATAGCAAGTGTACTCTTTTGAAGTGAATGCATTAACCTGACCGCCGATGCTATCAAATGACTCAGCTATCTCTCTAGCATTTCTTGTTTTTGTTCCTTTAAAAAACATGTGCTCTAAAAAATGAGACACGCCATTATTTTTTTCGTCTTCTTTTCTAGACCCAGTGCCAATCCAAACACCGATAGCTACAGAACGCACGGTAGGGATATTTTCCAGCACTATTCTAACTCCGTTTTGGCAAGTGTATCTTTTTATCAAGTAAGTTCCTCCTGTTCTCGTTTGCCAATGTAACTGCTCGCGACTGCTAGTATATCTTATTCTTCGTATTTTTGCCAAAAAGTTGTTTCATTATGAAAATAATTGTTCTAAAACTTGCAAACAATTACTTATCAGGCATAGAACGGTCCTCGCTGAGCATTTCTGTGACAGTATTAATTTCCAAATTTTTAGCTTGGATTTGGCTGATGAGTTCATCTAAACTGTTTGCCGTAGATTCGGTTGGATGCATTAAAATCATTGCTCCATTATGGACTTTACCCATTACACGCTGCAGCAACACTTCCGGACTCGGCTTTTGCCAATCAATTGTGTCAACTGACCACATTAAGGTGCCTAAGTTTTGCTCTTTAGCAATTTTCACAACTGATTCATTATAATAACCGCTCGGAGGCGCAAGCCATGTTACTGTTTTTCCTGTTGTTGCTTCAATTACATCATTTGTTTTTGTTATTTCTTCTCTGATTTTCGCTTCACTAATTTTGCTCATATCAGGATGTGTGTAAGAATGATTGCCTACCTCGTGGCCAGCCTCTGCGATCATTTTTGCCAATTCTGGATTTTTTTGAACCCATCTGCCCTCAAGAAAAAAACTTGCCTTAACATGATGCTTTTTTAAAGTTGCTAAAATATCAGGCAGATATTCATTGCCCCAAGCAACATTAATGATAAAGCTGATCATTTTTTTCTCAGGATTGCCTTTATAAATGGCTGCTGCCGGAAGATCTTCGAGATGCACCTTCGGCTTTAGTTGTTTATATACGAGTTTTTGTTTATCAAAAACGCCGGCTTTTTTCATTTTCTTGTAGGATGCCTGTACGTCGACCTCTAACCCATTAATACCTGGAATCGCCTTCCACACAGGATCAATCTTCGCATCAACTGCTTCGACTCTGTACTTGTCTGCATTACTTTCAATTGTTTCATACAGTGGACTAGTGCTTTTGGACACAGTCACACTCTCTCTGTTATCAACTAAAGTTGCTACATATGTATTGGACAATGGATTGTTGGCAACAAACCATGCTGCTAACAATAGACCAGCCATCGGAATTATTCTTTTCATTCTAAATCCCCTCCTACTAAATCTTTATGTAGAAGGAGGACAAGGTAGAACGTAATGAAAAGCGTAAATATCTAAAGCTTGGCAGTCTTTTTACCATCTATATAAAAAAAGGCAGACCCTTAAAAATTCACTGCCTAACAGCAATAGCTGCGTTAAATACAGAAATCATTAGAGTCAAACCTCATTTTAAAAAATTATTTTGTTGCATCTTCTGCTTGTTCTTTTTGTTCCTTCAGTACAGCTTTGCGGGAAAGATTTACTCTGCCCTGTTTATCAATTTCTGTTACTTTAACAAGAATTTCGTCACCGATCGCAACAACATCTTCGACCTTACCGATTCTTTCTTCTGCAAGTTCAGAAATATGAACTAGTCCATCTTTACCGTTGAAGATTTCTACAAATGCTCCGAATTTTTCAATTCGTTTTACTTTACCAAGATACATTTGACCGACAACAACTTCACGGACAATATCTTCGATAATCGCTTTCGCCTTTTTGTTCATTTCATCATCCACTGAAGAGATAAACACTGTTCCATCTTGTTCAATGTCAATTTTTACGCCAGTTTCTTCAATGATTTTATTGATTTGTTTACCGCTTGGCCCAATAACATCACGGATTTTATCTGGATTAATTGTCATCATTAATATTTTTGGTGCATATGTGGACAGTTCTTCTCTTGGTGTTTGGATTGTTGCAAGCATTGATTCAAGGATTTGCATACGGCCGATTTTTGCCTGTTGCAAAGCCTCTTCAAGAATTTGTCTTGAAAGTCCTTCAATCTTAATATCCATCTGCAATGCTGTAACACCTTTTGCTGTACCTGCTACTTTAAAGTCCATATCTCCAAGATGGTCTTCCATGCCTTGAATATCTGTTAAGATACTGTAATGTTCGCCTGATGCAATAAGACCCATTGCAATACCTGCAACCGGAGCTTTAATCGGAACACCAGCATCCATCATTGCAAGCGTGCTTGCACAGATACTTGCTTGGGATGTAGAACCATTAGATTCCAACACTTCTGATACTAGACGGATTGTATAAGGGAAATCCTTCTCAGATGGAATAATTGGTTCCAATGCTCTTTCACCAAGTGCTCCATGTCCGATTTCACGACGTCCAGGTCCGCGCATTGGCCCTGTTTCACCAACGCTGAAGTTAGGGAAGTTATAATGATGCATAAAGCGTTTTTCTTCTTCGACACCAAGGCCGTCCAAGATTTGCACATCACCTAATGCTCCTAAAGTACAAATGCTGAGCGCTTGAGTTTGTCCGCGAGTAAACAAGCCTGATCCATGTGTACGTGGAAGAAGGTCAACTTCTGATGACAGTGGGCGAATCTCTTCAAGTCCACGTCCATCAGGTCTTACTTTATCTTCTGTGATGAGACGACGAACTTCATTTTTAACAAGTTTATCAAGAATTTGCTTTACTTGTTTCAGCTTGTCTTCATCTGCTTCTTCTGTTTCATATTTCGCAACAACAGAATTTTTCACTTCTCTAATAGCTGCTTCACGAGCATGCTTTTCTTGAACTCTGATCGCATCAAGCATTTCTTTTTCGCATAGTCCGCGAACTTCTGCTTCAATATCCTTGTCCAACTCATAAAGAACTACATCTACTTTTTCTTTACCGATTTCGGATACGATCTTTTCTTGGAATTCAATTAGCTTTTTAATTTCGTTATGTCCAAACATGATTGCTTCAAGCATCACTTCTTCAGGTACTTCTAAAGCGCCTGCTTCAACCATGTTAATGGCATCCTTAGTTCCTGCAACAGCAAGCGTAATATCGCTTTTTTCTGCTTGTTCCACTGTTGGATTGATGATGAATTCGCCGTCAATTCTGCCGACATATACGCCTGCAATCGGTCCTCCGAACGGTATATCAGATACAGATAATGCCAAGGAAGATCCGAACATTGCCGCCATCTCCGACGTGCAATCTTGATCCACACTCATTACAAGGCTGACAACCTGTACTTCGTTACGGAAACCATCAGCAAATAGCGGACGGATTGGTCTATCGATTAAACGGCTCGCCAAGATTGCTCTTTCACTTGGTCTGCCTTCTCTTTTAATAAAACCGCCTGGGATTTTACCAACAGCATACAGACGCTCTTCATAGTTAACTGTTAAAGGAAAGAAGTCTAAATTCTTTGGTTCTTTTGATGCAGTTGCTGTACTTAGAACTGCTGTATCCCCGTAACGCACCAATGCTGCGCCGTTTGCTTGTTTTGCCAATTGGCCGATTTCGACTGAGAGCTTCCTGCCTGCCCAGTCCATTGAATAGACATGTTTATCTTGTCCCATTCTAAAAACCCCTCTCTACTCATTTCACTTGTTAGAGGTTTTGGTTATTTTAGTGCTACCTAAACCTACATGGATATTTTTTATCATTACCAAAATACTTATTACATATTATTTCAGTTAAATTCGTTTATGTCAAAAGTCAGTGTCCACCAACAATTATGTAATCTATTCATTAGTTATCAAGTATATATGTCAATAGTTATAGTTGTCTTCTTGCACAATAAAAAAGCGGGAACAAGTATCCCGCTTTTTAATACTATCTACGTAGACCAAGTTTGTTGATTAAAACACGGTAACGTTGAACGTCTTTATTACGTAGGTAAGTTAGTAGATTACGACGTCTACCTACCATTTTCAAAAGACCACGACGTGAGTGATGATCTTTTTTGTGTGTACGTAAATGATCATTCAGGTTGTTAATAGACTCAGTAAGGACAGCGATTTGAACTTCTGGAGATCCAGTATCGTTCTCATGCGTTTTGTACTCATTGATAAGTTCGTTTTTACGTTCTTGAGTGATTGCCATCCTGTTTCACCTCCTATATCCTATTACACTAATCCCCATTTACTGAGCAAAACGTTGGTGATTCGATTTTGCCAAGCAAAGGTTGTTTTTAGTACGTTTATAAGAATAACCTTTTTTCATAAAAAAAGCAAGAAAATCATCTATTAATTTTTTAGGATTGGGATACCTGTCACTATCATTGCCAATCCTAGTTATTTTTAAACATTATAGATTAGCAAAGTAAGCAATTGCTGTCTGCTTATCTCTTTCAATTTGCTCAACAAGCTCTTGAATGCCGTTAAATTTCTTCTCGCTTCTTATCCGCATATGCCATTCAATGGTAATAATCTGATCATAAATATCTTGATTAAACTCGAAAATATGCGCTTCGACGGATTGAACAGTCTTGCCAGGATGGAATGTCGGCTTCGTTCCCACATTACAGACGCCATTATACCATTTCTCGCCAACATTCACTTTCACAGCATATACGCCTTGTGGAGGAATGATTTCCTCGTCCCCAGTCTTGACGTTCGCTGTTGGGAAACCAATAGTTCTGCCCCGCTTGTCGCCGTGAATGACTTTACCGTGGTTTGTGTAGAAACGGCCAAGGAGCTTTGGAACCTTTTCCATATCTCCAGCATTTATATAGGATCTGATTAAGGTTGAGCTAACCTTCTCCCCTTCAAAGGTCTCCTTGCTGATTATTGTTGTCCCAAACCGCTCACGGCCATGAAGAGCCAATGTTTCGGAAGTGCCTGCTGCTTTCATTCCATACGTATAATCAAACCCGCAAACAACATGCTTAACATTAAGATCCACCAAATATTGATCAACAAAGCTTTGCGGATGCAATCCGGCAAACTCTTTTGTGAAATGGACGATAAATAAGTAATCAACACCAAGCTTCTCCATCTCAGCAATTTTCGTTTCCAGTGACGTAATCAGACCGATTTGTTTCTTTTCTTTTGACAACACTAGAGACGGATGGGGATCAAAGGTCATAACTCCAGTCTTCAATCCCAATTCGCCGGCAATTTTTTTAGCTTCCCCGATGACCTTCTGATGGCCAAGATGGACTCCGTCAAAGTAGCCCAAAGCCATAACCAGTGAAGGAA
Source organism: Niallia sp. Man26 (assembly GCF_022049065.2). NCBI lineage: Bacteria > Bacillati > Bacillota > Bacilli > Caryophanales > Bacillaceae > Niallia > Niallia sp. Man26. The sequence continues at coordinate 1,472,813 of NZ_CP095743.1, read as the reverse complement.
TTTCCATAGAATGCATATTTTCTATATTATCTATTCTCACTACTCTCAAACTTGACTCACCTTTTTCTAGCACCTGAAATTTATTTTTCTTATGCCTGTCCTTATACCGACAACGCTACAGTCTATTTACAAAACCTTTAAAATTTTTGAAGGCTTTATCATTCCTTGTTTGGAAGGATGATGCACATAAATCGCTATAGCTTCACCACTTTCCGTAAACACAGCAATTGGCCCTTCCGTTTGGAGGAGCTCGGGCGGCGCTTCAAGCACTGCACCGTTGCGGACTCTCATAGCTAATGTATCATTTATTTCATATTTCGGCAAATAACTGAGCGCATCCTCAATCGGTCTCAAGCTTTGCTCTAAAAGCCCTTTACTTTGCGCTTCTTCAATCTGCTCAAAGGTAAGACAATCGGACAAAGTCATTGTGGCCGAACGGGTTCTTGATAGATCCGACATATGAGCAGGGTAACCGAGCTTCTCTCCAATCATAACTGCTAATGTTCGAATATATGTCCCTTTGCTGCAATCCACTTTAAAGCGGAAGGAAACTTGCTCACCGGACAGTGACTCGCACTCATCAAGCAGTTCTATCTTGTAGATTGTCACTTCCCGTGTTGGCCGCTCTACTTCTATTCCCTGTCTCGCATACTCGTAGAGCCTTTTCCCATTGACTTTCACAGCTGAAAACATCGGTGGAGTTTGTTTAATTACACCTGTCAGTGAACGGAGTACTTCCTCCACTTGTTCCCTTGTAATGGAACCTGTCACGACTTTTTCCTCGACCTTGTCGCCTGAGCTGTCTTCTGTTGTTGTGGAGTATCCGATGGTTACTTCCCCTTCATACGATTTACCTGCATCTGTTATGTATTCAGCAACCTTAGTCGCCCTTCCTAAGCAAATCGGTAGAACACCTGTAACATCAGGATCCAATGTCCCTGTATGACCGATTTTTTTCATGCGCAATATTTTGCGAAGCTTAAACACACAGTCGTGTGATGTCATGCCCTTCGGCTTCCATAATGGCAAAATGCCCTCCATATTTTCCAACCCTTTCTGTTAAACAAAATGACTCCTATTGTCTATTGTTTCAAAAACAAAGAGGAATACCCTCTTTGCTTTTAAGACAGATGAAAATAGGAGTCATACTTGCTGCTAAAATTATTTAACAGCTTTCTTATTTATCTGATTCTGATTCCGATTCTCTTGCTATTTGATGAAGCAATGTATCGATTCTGTTTCCGTAATCAATAGACTCATCAAATTCAAAAGTAATCTCTGGCGTTTTGCGCAAGCGAATTCTTTGTCCAATTTCAGAACGTATAAATCCTTTTGCTTTTGCCAGCCCTTTTAGGGTATTTTCGCGTTGTTCTTGATCTCCCAATACGGAAATGTATACAGTTGCCTGCTGCAGGTCACCTGTTACTTGAACATCTGTAACTGTAACGAAGCCAATACGAGGATCTTTAATCTTTCTCGTAATGATCTCGCCAAGCTCTTTTTTCATTTGTTCGCCAACACGGTTGGGTCTAAGGCTCATAACATTCTCACCTCGTTCTATTAAAGCCATTCTATAGCTGTCGTCGAAGCTTCAATTTCCGGAAATGAATCGATCAGCTTCAAAGCATTCTGAAGCTCTCTTTCTGCTGCAACCTTGACAGATGCTACCGTTACAACGGCGAGCTCTGTCCGCTGCCACATATCCTGGAAGTCAACCTCCGAAACAGCTATATTAAATTTTTGTTTCAAGCGATCCATAATTCGCTGGAGTACAGCGCGCTTCTCCTTGAGCGAATGAGCATCATAAATGATGCACTCAACTGTCAGAAGACCGACAATCATTTGCGCTCAATTTCTTGCATTACATAAGCTTCAATGATGTCTCCTTCTTTCATATCATTGAAGTTCTTAATAGTGATACCACATTCATACCCTTGAGAAACCTCTTTTGCATCATCTTTGAAACGTTTCAGCGCATCAACTTCTCCTTCAAAGATAACAATGCCATCTCTGATGATGCGGATACCGCTGTCTCTTGTAATTTTTCCATCAGTTATATAAGAACCAGCAATCGTACCGATTTTTGAAACTTTGAATGTTTGGCGAACTTCAGCCTGACCGATAACTTTCTCTTCGAACTCAGGATCAAGCATACCTTTCATCGCCGCTTCAATCTCTTCAATTACTTTATAGATAATGCGGTGTAAGCGCACATCTACTGCTTCGGCATCTGCAGCTCTTTTCGCGTTGACATCTGGTCTTACGTTAAAGCCGATAACAATCGCATTAGAAGCAGCTGCTAGCGTAATGTCAGATTCGTTAATAGCACCGACACCAGTATGGATGATTTTAACATTTACACCTTCAACTTCGATTTTGTAAAGTGCTGCTGCTAGCGCCTCAGCTGAACCTTGAACGTCTGCTTTTAGTACGATGTTCAAGTCTTTCATTTCGCCTTGTTTCATATGTTCGAATAAGTTATCAAGGCTGATTCTTGCCTTTTCAGATCTCTGTGCCTGAATTGCTATAGAAGAACGTGCTTCACCAATTTGGCGTGCCGTTTTTTCGTCTTTAAATACAACGAAGCGGTCACCAGCTTGCGGTACTTCATTTAATCCCGTGATTTCAACAGGAGTAGATGGACCTGCAGTTTTAACACGACGGCCAAGATCATTTACCATTGCACGGACACGGCCAAATGTGTTTCCGACAACGATTGGATCACCGATGTTTAATGTTCCGTTCTGGACTAATAATGTCGCAACAGAACCTTTACCTTTATCCAACTCTGCCTCAATAACTGTACCAACAGCATTGCGATCTGGATTAGCCTTGTACTCTTCTACTTCCCCTACAAGAAGAATCATTTCAAGAAGTGTATCAATACCTTCACCAGTTAATGCAGATAGCGGTACAAAAATAGTATCTCCACCCCAAGCTTCTGGTACTAATCCATGTTCTGTCAGTTCCTGCATAACTCTGTCTGGGTTTGCAGTCGGTTTATCCATTTTGTTTACAGCTACGATAATTGGCACTTCAGCCGCTTTCGCATGGTTAATTGCTTCAACTGTTTGAGGCATTACTCCGTCGTCAGCTGCAACAACAAGGATTGTGATATCCGTAATTTTAGCACCGCGTGCACGCATTGTTGTAAACGCAGCATGTCCTGGTGTATCAAGGAAGGTAATTTTTTTACCGTTCTCTTCAATTTGGTATGCACCGATATGCTGTGTAATACCGCCTGCTTCACCTGCAGTCACTTTCGTGTTACGGATACTGTCAAGCAATGTTGTTTTACCATGGTCAACGTGACCCATGATTGTAACAACAGATGGACGTTCGATTAAAGCAGCTTCTTCGTCATCACCAAAATACACTTCAAGATCAGTTGTATCAATTTTAATTTCTTCTTCTACTTCTACACCATAATCTCCAGCAATTAGTTCAATGGAATCTTTGTCAAGATCTTGGTTGATCGTAGCCATTACACCAAGCATGAATAATTTTTTGATGATTTCAGAAGGTTCACGATGCAGTTTTTTTGCAAGTTCTGCAACTGTTAATGAATCACTGAACGTAATTTTTGTTGGCAGTTCTTTTTCTTTTTTAGGAGCTGGAGGAGCTGCTGGAGCTTGACCTTGTTTCCCCTTGCGATTGTTGTTGTTATTTCTGTTTTTATTGTTATTATTGTTGTTGTTGTTGCCTTTTGGTTTGTTGAAACCTGGTTTTGTATTATTAGTTTTAGTTTGAGTTGTTTTTCCTTTTTCAGCCATTGCATCACTTTCTTCTTCATAAGTTTCTGCTATATTTTTTGATACAGCATTCTTATTGTTATTTTGTATCGCTTCTGTACTTTTATTATAAATACTATCCAATTTTTTTACTGCTTCCTCTTCTAGTGTTGTCATATGATTCGAGACTTCTACATTCATGTCTTTCAGCTTTGTAATAACATCTTTACTTGATATGTTGAATTTTTTTGCGTATTCGTAAACTCGCATTTTACTCATCATTTCACCCCCGCAAGAATTAATCGAGCAGCGTTAAAAGTTTTTTTGCAAATCCATTATCCAAAACAGCGACAACCACTCTTGCTTCTTTGCCTATTGACTGTCCAAGCACTTCCCGGTTAGGTACCATTTTAAACGGCACTTTATAGGAATGGCACTTGTCCATTATTTTTTTGGCCGTGTTTTGTGAAGCATCTTCCGACAATAATATTAGTTTTGCATTTCCGCTTCTAATTTCTTTTACGGTAAGTTCCTCACCAGAGGTAATTTTCCGCGCTCGATATGCTAAGCCAAGTAATGACATCCATTGATTATTGTTCATTTGGATTGTCCTTGCTCCTTCTCTATTAAATCAAGCAGCTCGTCGTATACAGAATCTTCAATTGCAACGTCAAGCTGATTTCCTAGAATATTCTTTTTCTTGGCTAAAAGCACTGCTTCTTTATCCTTAGAAAGATATGCTCCGCGTCCTGATTTCTTTCCAGTTAAATCAACAGATACTAGACCTTCCTTCGAGCGAACGATGCGAACTAGTTCTTTTTTTGGTCTCATTTCACCTGTAGCAACACATTTGCGCATTGGTACTTTTTTTCTGCTGTTCACACTCATTCACCCCAATCAATCTAAATCTTCACTGTTTAAGCGAAAATCCTCTTCTTCCTCATCATTGTCATCAAACGTTAACAGCGAAGCTTCAGTTGGATAAATCCCAGCTTCTCTTGCATCTGTTTCAGATTTGATGTCAATCTTCCAGCCAGTCAGCTTAGCAGCAAGGCGAGCGTTTTGACCTCTTTTTCCGATTGCTAATGAAAGCTGATAATCAGGAACGATAACAGTTGTTGCTTTTTCTTCCTCATCTACAATTACTTCCAACACTTTAGATGGGCTTAGAGCATTAGCAACAAACACCTTTGGATCTTGCGACCATTGGACGATATCGATTTTTTCCCCTTTAAGTTCATTAACAATTGTCTGAACACGAGTTCCCTTAGGGCCAACACATGAACCTACTGGATCTACTTCTTCATTTTCAGAGTGTACAGAGATTTTAGATCTGTCACCAGCTTCACGAGCAACAGACTTAATTTCTACAGTGCCGTCATAGATTTCTGGAACTTCCATTTCAAACAATCTTTTTAGCAAGCCAGGATGTGTTCTAGACACATAAATTTGTGGACCTTTTGTTGTTTTTTCAACTTTCGTCAAAAATACTTTAATACGATCATGAGGCTTGTAAAATTCATTTGGCATCTGCTCATTTGCAGGTAGAATCGCTTCGATTTTTCCTAAGCTCACGTAAATGAACTTGCTGTCTTGGCGCTGAACAATACCTGTCATAATATCTTCTTCACGGTCGATGAATTCCGAATAGATGATTCCTCTTTCCGCTTCACGAACACGCTGTGTAACAACTTGTTTAGCTGTTTGCGCAGCAATTCGGCCGAAGTCCTTTGGAGTCACTTCCAGTTCCACGACATCTTCCACTTCATAGTTTGGATTTACCTTTTGAGCATCCTCCAATGAAATTTCCAAACGCGGATCAAAAACTTCATCCACCACTTCTTTACGTGCAAATACACGCATTGTACCTGAACCTAAATTTAAATCTATGCGAACATTTTGTGCTTGATTGAAGTTTCGGCGGTATGCAGAAATAAGTGCGGCTTCAATAGCCTCAATAATTACATCACGCGAAATTCCTTTTTCTTTCTCAAGCAATACAAGAGCATCTACTAATTCACTGCTCATGAGAGTGTATCCCCCTTTAACCTCAACGGAAAATATAGAGCGGAAGCCCTTTGACCAAACCAAACAACTTACGAGTCAGTACTAGAAGTCGGGCCTGACTATTAAGTGTCGAAGGTTTAAGGGCTTGACGCAAAAATAAAATAAGTGCAAAAGTGCTTTGCTATAAAATTTTGCCAAAGCACTTCGTATTTCTTACGAGAAGCTCACTGCAAGCCTAGCTTTAGCAACTTTCTCATAAGGAATTTCAATGGTTTTTTTTCTAGTTTTGATTTTCACTTCTACTGTGACAACATTGCCATCAAAACCTGTAAGGATTCCTTCAAAGGTTTTTTCGTTGTCAATCGGTTCATATGTTTTAATATGTACATTTTTCCCAATTGCCTTTTGGAAATCCTTATCCTTCTTCAAAGGTCTTTCGGCACCAGGAGAAGAAACCTCTAGGAAATAGTTTTCTGGAATCGGATCCAGTTCATCCAGTTTTTCGCTTAGCTTTTCGCTGACCGCAGCACACTCATCAATATCTACACCATTGTCCTTATCAATGAAGACGCGCAAAAAGTAGTTAGGACCTTCTTTTACATACTCAATGTCAACTAGTTCTAAGTTAAGATCTTCTAATATTGGGTTAACCATTTCTTCGACTATCCCTGTTACTTTGCTCAAACTTTTTCCCTCCTTAAGCAAGGAACAATTATTGAGGCAAGAATGCAGACTGTTCAAGCATGCTTTTCTTGTCTAACCTGTTTAATAATTTTTCGCTTTCCAAATAGAAAATACCACCCGTAAAAAGGTGCGTACAATAGGAAAGAGTGGGTTGCCCCACTCTCCATTCGCGAAAGTTATCTTTAGTATTTCCAACTAAACTATACCATAACCGCACTATTTATGCAAATAGAACTCTGATACAGCAAGGCTCCGCCTGCCTTTTCCCTAAATTAACAAACTGTCTTAGAATAGTGACAGCTGGTTTTGGTCCGGCATGTCAGCTAAGCAGCCATGGTTATCCAAGTACTCCATGATAGTTTTAGACACTTTTCCGCGCTGTTGCAAATCTTCTTTAGACAGAAACTCGCCGTCTTGTCTTGAACGCACAATATTCAATGCCGCATTTGTTCCAAGGCCTGGAATACTGTTAAACGGCGGAATAAGAGTATTTCCTTCAATAATGAATTCAGAAGCACTTGATTTATATAAATCGACTTTTTGGAAAGAGAATCCTCGCTCTACCATTTCGAAAGCAAGCTCCATAACTGTAAGCAAGTTTTTCTCCTTAGTAGATGCATCAAGACCTTTGCCGCTGATTTCATCTATAACTGCTTTAATGCTTTGGGCGCCTTTCACCATGGCGTCTACATCAAAATCTTCTGCTCTAACTGTGAAGTATGCTGCATAGTAAAGAAGCGGAAGATGCACTTTAAAATAGGCAATCCTTACGGCCATGAGGACGTAAGCCGCAGCATGCGCCTTCGGGAACATATATTTTATCTTTTTACAAGAATCAATGTACCATTCCGGCACTTCATTTTTACGCATTTCCTCTTCCATCTCATCAGTTAGACCTTTACCTTTACGGACACTTTCCATGATTTTAAAGGCAAATGCCGGGTCTAAACCTTGGTATATCAGGTAAACCATGATGTCATCACGACAGCCGATAACTTCACTCAGGTTACAGATATTATTGTGGATAAGCTCTTGTGCATTGCCGAGCCAAACGTCTGTACCATGTGAAAGTCCAGAGATTTGGACAAGCTCTGAGAATGTAGTTGGTTTTGTATCCTCAAGCATTTGTCGGACGAATTTAGTTCCGAACTCTGGTATTCCAAAAGTACCTGTTTTGCAATTAATCTGTTCCGCTGTAACACCAAGTGACTCCGTACCGCTGAAGATTTTCATTACTTCCGGATCATCTGTCGGAATGGTTTTCGGATCAATCCCGCTCAAATCCTGTAGCATCCTGATAACAGTCGGATCATCGTGTCCAAGTATATCAAGCTTAAGTAGGTTATCATGAATGGAATGGAAGTCAAAGTGAGTCGTTTTCCATTCAGAATTTCTATCATCTGCCGGGAATTGAATAGGTGAAAAGTCGTAAATATCCATATAATCAGGTACTACGATAATTCCCCCTGGATGCTGACCTGTAGTACGTTTTACACCAGTACAGCCTGATGCAAGCCGATCAATTTCCGCACCTCTAATTTGCAGGTTATTATCCTGCTGATACGCCTTAACATATCCGTAAGCTGTCTTATCTGCGACAGTACCTATCGTTCCTGCACGGTAAACATATTCCTCACCAAACAGCACCTTTGTATAGTTATGGGCTTTTGGTTGGTATTCCCCGGAAAAGTTCAAATCTATATCAGGTACCTTATCCCCTTTAAACCCAAGGAAGGTTTCAAACGGAATATCATGTCCGTCTTTTTTATATCTAATTCCACAATTCGGGCAGTCCTTATCTGGCAAATCAAAGCCTGAACCGACTGATCCGTCATTGAAGAATTCTGATTGCTTACAGCTTGTACAAACGTAATGAGGCGGAAGCGGATTAACCTCTGTGATTTCGGTCATTGTGGCAACGAAGGATGATCCGACAGATCCACGTGATCCTACCAAGTATCCATCATCCAATGATTTCTTCACCAGTTTATGAGAAATCAAGTAGATAACGGCGAATCCATGGCCGATAATACTTTTCAGCTCTTTCTCTAGCCTTGCCTCTACGATTTCTGGCAATTCGTCCCCGTATATTCTTCGGGCCATGCTGTAGCTCATTTCGCGCATTTCTTCATCTGCGCCTTCAATTTTCGGTGTGTACAAGTCATCTTTAATCGGCTTGATTTCATCTATCATATCGGCAATCTTATTGCTGTTGGCAACGACGATTTCCTTTGCTTTGTCTTCTCCTAAAAAGCGGAAGCCGTCAAGCATTTCATTTGTAGTCCTGAAATGAACATCAGGAAGTTTATGCCTGTTCAGCGGGTTAGCTCCGCCTTGAGAACCGACGAGTATTTGTCTGTAAATTTTGTCGTTCGGGTTTTGGTAATGGACATTTCCTGTTGCGACAACAGGTATATCAAGTTTCTCACCGAGCTTTGTGATATTTCCGATGATTTCTTCAAGGGCCTTTTCATTTTGTACTAGCTCCATTTCAATTAAATGGGCATATACTTCTTTCGGCATTACTTCCAGATAATCATAAAACGGCGCCACACTTTCCACTTCTTCCGGCGCTTTTTGCATCATTGCCTCAAATACTTCTCCTTTATCACAGCCCGAGCCGACAAGCAATCCTTCTCTGTGCTTTTGCAGGACAGAACGCGGTATGCGCGGCACACGGTAGAAATAATTCAAGTGAGAAATTGAGACTAGCTTGAATAGGTTTTTCAAACCAACATCATTTTGGGCTAGCAGTGTGCAATGATACGGACGGGCTCTTTGATAGGCATTGCCTTGCCCCATATTCTCATTAAGCTGATTATGATTGGTGATGCCTTTTTCCTGTGCATCCTTCAACATTTTCAACACTAAATATCCCGTTGCTTCTGCATCGTAAATGGCACGGTGATGCTGTGTCAGTTCAATATCAAACTTTTTCGCAAGTGTGTTCAATCGATGGTTTTTCATCTCTGGATACAAAAATCTTCCTAGTTCCAATGTATCAATGACAGGATTATCTGATTTTGGCATTCCAGCCTTTTGATAGCCGACATTAATAAATCCGACATCAAAGGAAGCGTTGTGAGCAACAAGTATGCTGTCTCCAGCCCAGTCTTTGAATTTGCGCAGGACGATACCAATCTCTGGCGCACCTTGGACCATATCATCTGTAATTCCAGTCAGATTAATGGTTGTTGCCGACAATCTGTGATGAGGGTCTGCAAATGATTCAAAGCGGTCGATAATTTCTCCGTTATGAATCTTCACCGCTGCCAATTCAATGATTGTATTGTAAACAGCAGATAACCCAGTTGTCTCTACGTCAAACACGACATATGTTGCATCTTCTAAATGCAGATCCTTTTCGTTATATGCAATCGGCACACCGTCATCGACTAGATTCACTTCGACTCCGTAAAGGATTTTCACGCCATTTTTCTTTCCGGCACCAAAGGCTTCCGGAAAGGATTGGGCAACTGCGTGATCGGTTATAGCAATCGCTTTATGACCCCATTTTTTCGCCTGGCCGACAAGCGCGCCAACAGAGGAAACAGCATCCATTTGGCTCATTGGAGTATGGAGATGAAGCTCGACTCTTTTTTCGCCTTCTTTAGCTGTGTCCTGTCTTTCGACTGGCTTTATTTCATTTAAGTCATTCCCGATCATCACTAAGTCTCTGACAAAGGTGTCGTTCTGAATGCTGCCTCGCGCCCTTAGCCACATTCCTTTTTTAACAAGCTGGAATAACGCTGCATCCTCCTTGTCTCTTGAGAACATCTTCACCATGATGGAGCTAGTGTAGTCGGTAATCTTGAATGTCAGCAATGTTCTGCCGCTGCGAAGCTCCTTCGTCTCTGCGAAGAACACGTATCCTTCAATTGTCACTCGTCTTTCTTCATCGACAATTTCCTCAAGTCGGCGGTAGTCGCTGTCATCCTTAATTGTTAAGCCGATTGTAAGCGGACCTGATGGAATGCTCGCATCGCCAGCTTCTTTGTCAGCCTCCATCTTCTGAATATCAAGCATGGCCTGTTTTCCTCTTTCTTGATCTTCCAGTCTTTTCGCTTCAAGGAACTGGGCATATGCGTCATTCGTCTCTTGAGTTGCCACTTCTGTATCGATCATCATAGCTGGAAAACCAAAATACTGATAAGCATTTGAAATTAAATCAGCATATTTGCGCTTAATAGCCAGTCCTTCCATTTCGTTATTGACTGTTATCGTCAACTTGTTGCCTTGAATTTTCGGCACTTGTTCATTAAGCAATTTAATGAGCGGCGGTGCAATTCCCTGCATTTGTTCAATACATGCAGACCAATAATCCCTTATAAGTATTTCATCAGCAAGGCTTGATTGAACATTTATATTGAATGTCACTGTTGCAATATGCTCGAAATTGCTGACAAGTTTAGTTGTGAACAATTGATAAATGTTATAAGGAATAATGCTTTCAAACGCGAAATGGAAATGCCATTTTTTCGCTTTTCTTTCAATGACTATTTTATCTATTTTAGCGTTACGAAAATGGGTAACAATCGCATCATCTGTTAATTGAAGCTGCTGCAATAGCAATTGAAATCGTTCCAATTTCCCTTCTATTTCTGCCATTTGTTCTCCCCTTACTTTTCTATATTTCTTTTATTGGTGCTCTACCAAGCTACATTATATCATAATCTATTTTTTCTTATTGAATAAAAGGCTGCTTAAATGTTGGCAATTTAAAGAACGGTTGGCAGCCTATTTACACCATAAAAAAAGCTACAGCTTGTCGCTGTAGCTGTAAAACTTAGTTGGAAAGCTTTGCAAGAGTCTCAAGCAGATTATCAACATGAACCTCATGAACCTCGCCGCTGCTTCTTTCTTTCAGTTCTACAATTCCTTCTGCCGCTTTTTTGCCGACAGTAATACGAATTGGCAAACCGATTAAATCAGAATCTGCAAACTTTACTCCCGCTCTTTCCGCACGATCATCAACAAGCACATCATAACGGTTTTGCTTCAAGCTATTATATAGCTTGTCTGTCAATTCTGTTTGAGCTTCGTCCTTAGCATTAACTGTAATCAGATGCAGATCGAATGGTGCGATTGCTTTTGGCCAAACGATGCCTCTCTCATCATTAAATTGCTCAACGATTGCAGCCATTGTTCTAGACACACCGATACCGTAGCAGCCCATGATGATAGACTGAGAACGGCCATTTTCATCCAGATAGCTCGCACCCATTGCTTCACTGTAGCGAGTTCCTAGTTTAAAGACATGACCAACTTCAATTCCTTTTGCAAACACGATTGTACCTTTTCCATCTGGAGAAACATCCCCTTCTTGAATGAAGCGCAAATCAGCATATTGACTTACAGCAAAGTCTCTTTCTGGGTTTACATTCGTATAATGATAGTCTTCTTCATTTGCTCCGCAAACACCATTAACAACATATTGAACCGCATTATCTGCAATTACTTCCACATCTTTAACGCCGATTGGTCCGAGTGAACCAACACTGCAGCCTAGAATATTCTTTGTTTCGGACGCATCAGCAAGCTCGACAGTTGATGCTTCAAGCAAGTTTTTCAATTTAATATCGTTCACTTCATGATCTCCGCGAACTAATACAAGTACATGCTTGTCGTCCACTTTAAATAGAAGTGATTTGATGCATTTATTTTCTGAAACATTCAAGAAAGCTGAAACTTGCTCGATTGTTTTAACGTTTTCTGTTTTTACCTTCTCAAGCTCGCCTTGAGGTGTATCCTCTTTTTCATATACAGCAAGCACTGGTGCCATTTCAATATTAGCTGCATAGTTTGATTCTGTTGAATAAGCGATTGTATCCTCTCCAACATCGGAAAGTGCCATAAATTCATGCGTATCTTTTCCGCCCATAGCGCCGCTGTCTGCAATAACAGCACGGTAGTTCAAACCGCATCTTTCAAAAATATTGCAATATGCCTGGAAGATTGCATCATACACTTCCCCAAGACTTTCGTGAGAGCTGTGGAAGGAATAAGCATCCTTCATGATGAACTCACGGCCACGTAAAATCCCGAATCTTGGTCTCTTTTCATCTCTGAATTTCGTTTGAATTTGATAAAGAGATAAAGGCAAACGCTTATATGATTTAATTTCATCCCTAATTAGGCTTGTGATTACTTCCTCATGTGTTGCACCGAGGGCGAATTCACGATTATTACGGTCATTTAGACGCATTAATTCTGGTCCGTAAGAATACCATCTGCCAGACTCTTGCCAAAGTTCTGCTTGTTGCATAGCAGGCATTAGCAGCTCGACTGATCCTGAATTATCCATTTCTTCACGGATAATTTGTTCAATCTTTTTCAGCACTTTATTTGCTAATGGCAAATAAGAATATATTCCGCTCGCATTCTGCCTGATATAGCCTGCGCGCAAAAGCAGCTGATGGCTTTTAATTTCTGCGTCTGCTGGCACTTCCCTTAAAGTCGGGATTAACATTTTACTTTGCTTCATTATTTAGCACCTCTATTTTTATTTTCAAACAAATCACGAATGAAGGTGAGGTCTATTTTCTCCTCACCCATTCACAGATTAACTAATTGATTATTTAAGGAAGAAACGCTGAATATCGTTCCACGTTACCACAATCATTAGCAGCATCAGCAATGCAAAGCCAACAAAGTGAACAATTCCTTCTTTATGCCTGTCAATCGGCTTGCCTCTGATTGCCTCAATAGCAAAGAAGATCAATCTTCCGCCGTCAAGAGCCGGCAGCGGCAGCAAGTTCATGATACCTAAGTTAATGCTCAAGATAGCCGCCCATCTCATCAATGAGTATATACCTGATTGAGCGACCGTATCCGTTGATTTATAGATTCCCACAGGTCCGCTTAACGCATCGATGGAGAATTGTCCTGTTACCAGTTTACCGACTGCTCCAATGATCGTTTTCGTCCATGTATAGGTTTCTGTTACACCGTATTGGAATGCTTTTAACGGGGATTTTTCCATCGGGCTGTATACACCAACTAATCCGATCTTTTCTCCGTCTTCCACTTCCGTTTCTTTAGGCGTAACGTCAACAGTCATTTCCTGCCCGTTTCGGACAAGCAGGAACTCCAGCTCTTCACCTGGGCTCTTCTGAATGATAGAGACAACATCCTCCCAAGAAGAAACAGATTGTCCGTCAATACTTAATACAGTATCTCCTTCTTTTAAGCCTGCAGTGATTGCCACACCATCCTCTGTCAATTTGCCAAGCTTCGGCTCATTGGAAGGCATTCCTTGTGTTAAAGCAATGATAACAAACACAACGAAAGCTAGAACAAAGTTCATCATCGGCCCTGCAAAGATAGCCAATGTGCGTTGCCATAGAGTTTTACTATTGAATTGACGATCATATGGCGCAATTTGTGTTTCAATGCCATTTTCGATGATAACCGCTTCTCTATGAATTCGGAATACTTGCAGCTCTTCATTCATATCATCTTCTGCATAACCTTTGATCGTTAAATCGTGATCTAGGTCGGCAGCTTCAACATTAATTATTCTTGCATTCGGATACTTTTCTTTGTTATTAAGAATGATTTTCTCCACTGATCCATCTTTGCCAAAAAGCAGCCCAATCCGATGTCCTGCTTTAATTTCAATCATTTCAGCGTCTTCCCCAGCCATGCGGACAAATCCGCCTAATGGAAGAAGACGAATGGTATACGTTGTTTCTCCTCTCTTTTGAGAAAAGACTTTTGGACCGAATCCAATTGCAAATTCACGGCACAGGATACCTGCCCTTTTTGCAAATACGAAGTGTCCGAGCTCATGAAAAAACACTAACGCACCAAAAATGATAATAAAAGCAACTACTGTATACAATATATAACCACCTTTTTATAGAAGTGTGCTTGCAATTTTTCTCGTTTCTTGATCAACCTCTTGGATAATGGCAAGGCTTGGATTAGCGATAAGACGATGATTGTTCAACGCTCTTTCAATCAGCTCTTCAATTTGCAAGAAGCTGATTTCCCCTTTCAAGAACCTGGAAACAGCCACTTCATTGGCAGCATTTAAAACGGTTGGCAGCGTACCGCCGGCTTTGCCCGCTTCAATCGCGAAATGCAGACAGCGGAACCGTTCAAGATCCATCTCCTGAAAATGCAGTTTCCCGATTTTTGCAAGATCGAGACGTTCTGACGATCGAAGGGGAAGGCGGTCCGGATATGTCAGCGCGTATTGAATAGGCACTTTCATGTCTGGTGTGCCAAGCTGAGCAATGACACTGCTGTCATGGAATTCGACCATAGAGTGGATGATGCTTTCCTTATGTAATAAGACATCAATTTGATCATAAGGCAATGCAAATAACCAAAATGCCTCGATAACCTCCAAGCCTTTATTCATCATTGTTGCAGAATCAATCGTGATTTTCGCACCCATTGACCAATTTGGATGCTTTAGGGCATCCTCTACTGTCACATGCTGCAGGTCTGCTCTCGATAAATCACGGAAGCTGCCGCCTGAGGCTGTTATGATTAAGCGTTCAATATTTTTTTCTTTTTCACCTTGCAAGCATTGATAAATAGCTGAATGTTCACTATCAACAGGGAGGATGGGAACATTATTCTTTTTCGCTGCTTCCATCACCAAGTGACCAGCTGTCACCAATGTTTCTTTATTGGCAATTGCAATTGTCTTTTTTGCTTCAATTGCCTGTAAAGTAGGGTATAAACCGACACTTCCAAGCACAGCATTCACCAGTATGTCCGCCTTGTCAAAGACTGCTACCTCTACCAAACCTTCCTGACCAAACGTAAACTTGGTATTAGCAAACTCAACCTTTAATTTGTCGCAGTCTTCCTTTTCAGTAACCGATACTAATGCTGGCTGGAATTCTGCGATGATCTGCCTTGTCAGCTCTATATTTCTGCCTGAAGAAAAGGCGACAAGCTTAAAGCTATCGGGATGTTCTCTTATGACATCCAACGTCTGTGTTCCTACCGAACCAGTTGCACCTAATAAACTGATATGTTTCACTGTCTCACTCCCAGACCATGTTGCTATATTTCTTCATTCGTAAATTCACAGCATTTTTCAAACTTAAATGCTGATTATATTTTACCTACTATATCTAAAATAAAATACAGCAGCGGCCAAACAAACAGTAAACTGTCAAAACGATCCAGGATGCCGCCATGTCCCGGAAGAATCTTACCAGAATCTTTAACACCGTAATGGCGTTTAAGCGCAGATTCTGCCAAATCACCAATTTGTCCAAAAATAGACAAGATGATTGTAATAAACGGTATTATAGACCATTCTATGTAGCCAAACACATAAAATAGAACTGAAACGATAACGGCACAAACAATGCCTCCGATAAAGCCTTCAACAGTCTTATTCGGACTAATTTCCGGCCAAAGCTTCCTTTTTCCGATAGCTCGTCCAATAAAATAAGCACCTGAATCTGTCGCCCAAATAATAAATAATGAGTAAACGAGGATAGTCAGATCATTATTTGAAATTTGCACAAAAAAATGAAAACCGACACCCATATAAAGGACAGAAAGGACGGAAAAGCCGACATCATCAAAAGTAAATTTGTTTTTAGATGCAACCATATAGCTTAAATAAAGCATGATGGCAAGCAAGCCTATTTCTGTTTTTGACAAGTTCCAATGTGCTAGAAAACCGCTGTATTGATCTGGCAATATAAATATCCATGTCACCAGCAAGGAAAGAATGCCGCTAAAAGATAAAAGCGGAAGCTTTCTCATCTTCAGCAGCTCGTATAAACCAATGGCCGCAATTAAAAATGTAAACAGCACCAATGGCATGTCGCCAAGCAAGATAAACAGGATAAAAATAGCTGCCGCAATCACTCCTGTAATAGTTCTCTGTTTCATACATTCACAACCCTTATTAGACTCCTCCAAAACGCCGCTGGCGACTTTGGAATACTTCAATAGCTTCGATTAAATGCTCCTCTTTGAAATCCGGCCAGAGGACATCTGTGAACCAAAGCTCTGTATAGGCAAGCTGCCACAGCATAAAGTTGCTTATACGGATTTCGCCGCTTGTGCGAATCAGCAAATCCGGATCATTCAGTCCGCCTGTCATCAAATAAGATGAAAAGACTTCTTCTGTAATGTCCATTGCTTCCATACTTCCGTTTTGACAATCTTTTACGATGTTGCTTACCGCTTGAAGAATTTCCGATCTGCTCCCATAGTTCAAAGCGAAATTCAAATTCAAGCCAGTATTATTTTTTGTTTTTTCCACTGCATTATCCAATGCTTTTAAGGTATGTTCCGGAAGCTTTTCTTTATATCCAATGGCAGTCACGCGAACATTCTTCTCAATTAACTCCGGCAAGAAGGTTCCTAAAAACTGTTCAGGCAGTGACATGATATAATCAACTTCCGTTTTCGGCCGTTTCCAATTTTCTGTTGAAAAGGCATATAGGGTCAAAACTTTTATCCCCAAATCATCAGCCATCTTCGTAATGCGTTTGACACATTTCATTCCTTCATGATGGCCAGCTATCCTTGGCAGCTTTCTTTTTTTAGCCCATCTGCCATTGCCGTCCATTATGATAGCGACATGCTCCGGAACTTTCTGCTGCTTTATTTTGCTTATCTGGTCTTGGAGAGTATTAGTAGTGGTCCCCGTCTTCCATAACCTTAATTTGTTAAACATACTATTGTTCCTCCAAAGTAGATCCTCTCACATCAATTATATCCTTCTTATGTTACTTTAGCTTTTTCTTATATAAGTAGAAAAACATCCACATTCCTTGTATGCGCAAAAACAGTGAGGGTAGGCTTACAATGTTCCCTTTATATCTTATAGGAAACTAGACTGCATAAGCAACCAAAAATACAAATAGCTTATAATAAAGCGAAAAACCCCCTAATAATAGAGGGTTCTTTAGTTTAGACAAAGCCCTAACCAATCATTCAGGCATATAAAACAGGGTCTTTTACGCACCCTCTTGCCCAGAAGCTTTAACGCTACCTTATTACTGGAATAAGATGAGAAAGCACTGGCTACCCGAGAGGTTACGAAATCTTAATTGAATTCATCTCTGGCATGCAACCATTAAAGTCTGCATTATATCTTCCTTAGCGAGAGAAAGAGTGAAAAAGGCTTTGGTAAATTCAAATTCGCTTCCCTTTTTGGCAGCAAACTTTCTATTATACCTCTAGAATTTCTTTTTCTTTCTCTTTTGTCAATGCATCCACTTTTGTAATGTAATCATCTGTAAGCTTTTGAATATCATCACTGTAACCACGCAAAGCATCTTCTGTGATTTCACCGTTCTTTTCAAGCTTTTTCAAATCGTCATTCCCATCTCTGCGGATGTTACGGATAGCGATTTTCGCTTCTTCTGATTCTTTTTTAACGTTTTTAACCAGTTCTTTACGGCGTTCTTCTGTAAGCATTGGGATAGTCAGGCGAATGATATTACCATCATTCGTTGGGTTTAACCCAATATCTGATTTTAGAATAGCTTTTTCGATTTCACCTAGAATTGATTTATCGTAAGGCTGAATGACAAGCAGTCTTGCTTCCGGCACGCTGATTCCAGCTAGTTGGTTTACTGGTGTTGGCGCTCCGTAGTAATCCACATTGATGCGATCTAGAAGGGCTGCATTAGCTCTTCCTGCACGGATGCTTGCAAGTTCACGTGAATAGCTTTGGATTGCTTTATCCATTCTTTCCTTTGTACTTGAAATGACTTGTTTTGGCATTATTTTTTCCCCCTTACTAATGTTCCGATTTTTTCACCCATAACTGCTCTTTTAATATTGCCTTCTTCCATAATAGAGAATACAATCAGTGGAATATCGTTATCCATACATAGGGATGATGCAGTTGAATCCATGACAGCAAGTCCATCTTTAATCACATCAAAATAAGTCAGCTGATCATACTTAGTTGCGTTTTTATCTACTCTAGGATCTGCAGAGTAAACTCCGTCCACATTGTTTTTAGCCATCAAGATAACTTCTGCTTCAATCTCAGCAGCTCTTAATGCAGCAGTAGTATCTGTGGAGAAGTACGGATTTCCAGTTCCTGCAGCGAAAATAACAACACGTTTTTTCTCTAGGTGGCGAATCGCACGTCTTCTGATGTAAGGTTCAGCTATTTGTCTCATATCAATTGATGTTTGTACACGTGTTTCAATACCTAATTGTTCTAAACTGTCCTGCAAGGCTAATGAGTTCATGATAGTGGCAAGCATTCCCATATAATCGGCATTTGCTCTGTCCATGCCCATTTCCTCACCGATTTTGCCTCTCCAAATATTCCCGCCGCCGACTACAACGGCAGCTTCTACACCTAGTTCAGCAACTTCCTTCACTTGCTCCGCTACATTTTTGATGACAGCAGGATTAATGCCAAAACCAGCTTCGCCAGCTAAAGCTTCCCCGCTTAATTTTAGAACAACACGTTTATATTTTGGATTACTCATGGAAACCTCCGTATGTATTAAATGTCTTTAAAAATAGGGAACACAATGTGCTCCCCTTCTTAAACTTGTCGAAACACCATTCTTTAGCCATTCCATGCTGCTTTTCTTCCAAGATGGAAAAAGCAGTGGTTTTGGAAGAAGAGCGCATCCAATCAACTAACCATTTCATGAATGATACACAATATAAGGAACACAGGAGTGTTCCTATATTGAATCCGACAAATATTATTTTTTGTTAACTTGGTTCATTACTTCTTCAGCAAAGTTATCTTCGCGTTTTTCGATTCCTTCTCCTACTTCGTAGCGAACGAACTCACGCAAAGTTGCACCTTTAGACTCAACGAATTGACGAACCTTTTGGTCTGGGTTTTTAACGAAAGTTTGGTCAAGAACACAAACATCTTCGAAGTATTTGCCAAGGCGGCCTTCTACCATTTTTGCAACGATGTTTTCTGGTTTGCCTTCGTTAAGAGCTTGTTGAGTTAATACTTCTCTTTCGTGTTCCACTTCTTCTTGAGAAACTTGGTCACGAGAAACGTATTTAGGGTTTAGTGCAGCGATATGCATAGCGATATCTTTAGCTGCAGACTCATCAGTAGAGCCTTCTAATACTGTTAGAACACCGATGCGTCCGCCCATGTGAAGGTAAGCACCGAAAGCGTCGCTGTCTGTTTTTGATTTGATTTCAAAACGGCGTAATGAAAGCTTTTCGCCAATCTTAGCAATAGCAGCATTGATGTGAGATTCAACAGTAGTTCCTTCAGTGATGTTTTGAGCTACAGCTTCTTCTACAGTTGCAGGCTTGCTGCTTAGAAGATGTGCTGCAAGTTCTTTAACAAGCACTTGGAAACCTTCGTTTTTAGCAACGAAATCAGTTTCTGAGTTCACTTCAAGAATAACTGCTTCGTTACCTTCTACAGCGATGTAAGTAGTACCTTCTGCAGCGATACGGTCTGCTTTTTTAGCAGCGCTAGCGATACCTTTTTCACGAAGGAAATCGATTGCTTTTTCGATGTCGCCGTTTGTTTCTGTAAGTGCTTTTTTGCAGTCCATCATACCAGCACCTGTTTTTTCACGTAGTTCTTTAACCATTTGAGCTGTTACAGCCATGTTAATTGCCTCCTTGTATTTTCCGTATGTACGTATACTTATTGTTTTTCCATTTATTATTGCTTTTAAGCAATTCTCTTTAAAAAAAGGTGATAAGAGGGCTGCTCTTTATCACCTTTTTCACAAGTCCCTAAACTAGTGTGTCTAGCAAAAGACTACTAGGTTGATAAAGACCACATTGTGATCTCTATGCGCTGTTCGTTTTTCTAGCAGACACAGTTATTTGACTTAAGCAGTTGTTACTTCTTCGCCTTGTTTAGCTTCTAGAATAGCATCTGCCATTTTTGCAGTTAATAGTTTCACAGCACGGATTGCGTCGTCGTTCGCTGGGATAACAACATCAATTTCGTCTGGATCACAGTTTGTATCAACAATTCCAACGATTGGAATATTCAATTTATGCGCTTCTGCAACTGCAATGCGCTCTTTGCGTGGATCAACAATGAATAATGCATCTGGCATTTTTTTCATTTCTTTGATTCCGCCCAAGAATTTTTCCAAGCGCTCAAGCTCTTTGTTCAATTGAACTACTTCTTTTTTAGGAAGTACTTCGAAAGTACCGTCTTCAGACATTCTTTCGATTTCTTTCAAACGAGCAATACGTTTTTGGATTGTTTCAAAGTTAGTTAAAGTTCCACCTAACCAGCGTTGGTTTACATAGTATTGACCAGAACGGATAGCTTCTTCTTTAACTGAATCTTGAGCTTGTTTTTTAGTTCCTACGAAAAGAACAGTTCCGCCGTTACCAGCAAGTTCTTTCACATAGTTGTAAGCTTCTTCAACCTTTCTAACTGTCTTTTGAAGGTCGATGATGTAGATGCCGTTACGCTCCGTGAAAATGTATTTTTTCATTTTTGGGTTCCAACGGCGAGTCTGGTGACCGAAGTGTACACCAGCTTCAAGCAATTGTTTCATTGAGATTACTGACATGTTTGTTCCTCCTAATGGTTTTGTTTTCCTCCGCCTTTATCATTTTTAATCAAAACTGTATAAACAGCACCAATGATTAAATCCAAAAGCGTGTGTATTAACACCGTTTTTTAATATAGCATATGTATGATAGACAATCAAGCTATTCCTGATTATTTTGTCTAAATTTCAGTAAAAGCTCTATTTCTGTCTTACCTTTGTTTAATTTTTTGGCAATCTGTTCAATCGTTTCGCCTTGCTTCTCAAGCTCTATAACTTGTTCAAGCAGGGACATTTCCTTTGGTTCTTGCTCTATTTCTTCTACTATTGAGTCATCTTCAGCAAGAACTTCGCTTTGCGGTAAAATAAGATCCAATAGTTCTTCCACATCATCTGGCTTTATGTTACTGTCATAAGTTTGATAGGATTTGACTGCTGCTGCATAAGGATTCGCCTTTGGCACTGTAAATGAAGCAGGCTCCTCATTCTTGTCCTCTTTTTCTTCGACAGCTTCTTCCAGGCTTTTTTTCGGCTGTTCATCAAGCTCATGAATTCTTTGCAGGAACAATTCGTTCTCTTCTTTTATTTCCGCAATAAATGTCGAAACGATTTCTTCCATTTCTTCCAAAGCTTTTTCTTGTCGGCTTTCAAATGCAGCCAGTCTGTTTTGTCTAATAAACAACAGCGCAATGCATAACAGCGCCAATATATTTAACGCAATACTAAAAACAAGCAGAAAATTAACCATTTTATTCCCTCAATCTATCCACTATAGTCTATCATATTCCCTTTATACGGGTGATCAGGAAGGGACAGCTCCTCCTGGGTGCGTTTCTTCTTCCCTTTCGGCAAATCTGCGCTCTCCCTGTCTTGTTGGTTGTTATTGGAGACATTCCCCTTTTCTTCCCCTTTAACAACACTTGTCCTTTTTTTCAATTCTTCTTGCAAGGTAGCTTGCAGGGCATGATTATTCATCAATTGCCCTCGTTGGTCCTGCTGCTCCTGGATTTTCCCAGCATCATATGTGCGGGGTAAGGCTACCTGCATTTCAATCGCCTTTAAGCTCATTTCCCTTTCCCACTCCCTTTAAATGACCTTCTCTAATGAATGTCTTAATTTAAAGATTGCTTTCGAGTGGATTTGTGAAATACGGGAAGTAGATAAATTCATGACTTGTCCAATTTCTGTTAATGTAAGCTCTTCTTTATAAAACAAGCTTAAAACAAGCTGTTCTTTATCGTTTAATGTCTCAATCATGGATGCCATTTCCTTAATTAATTCATCCTTCATTACTTTTTCTTCCGGTATTTCTGTTTTATCATCCCTGATGGCGAATGTCGGGCCTTCTTTTTCATCCGATTCATTAAGCTGCTCATCAATGGAGAGGACATTGGCAAAGAAATGTTCATTCATCGTCGAGTACACTTCTTCTGTCGACAAATCGAGCTCATTGGCAATTTCCTGAACTGTCACATTTCGCATCATTTTCTGCTCGAGCTTTTCAATTGCTGCCTCGATTTTTTTTGTCTTTTCCCGCGTGCCTCGAGAAAGCCAGTCTTCTTTCCTTAAACCATCAATAATGCTTCCTCTAATGCGAAAAGACGCGTATGTGTCAAACTTCAGATCGCGTTTAGGATCAAATCTTTCCAGTGCATCATATAGGCCGATCATTCCTAAACTGTTCAGCTCTTCTCTTGAGACGCTCTTAGGAAGACCTACAGAAATGCGCTGCACATGAAAGCTAACAAGGGGCATATATTTTTTTATCAATGTGTTGCACGCATCTGTATCTCTAGTGGTTATCCACATCTCCCATGCATTTTTCTCCTCTAACGTCGTCTCGCTTGCCATAAACATCCTCCTCAAAACAGCATTTCCATTCCATTTGGTATTATTTCTTTATTTTGAACGCTCTGAGCCATTCCCATACTAAAAACCTTCTTTTAAACAAAAGCTACTACGGCTAAAGTGTAAGAAAGGCTTTTTCTTTCAGGTACTTCCTGACCCGAGCAGACTTTTATGCAAATCATTTATTATTTAAAACAGAATAGTACTTTACTACTCAATAAGATAATTGTACTACTTTAATTTGATAAGCCGCTTATCCTACATTTTTATTAAAACAGTTTTTTAAACTGACGCTGAAAACCCGTTTCTTCAAGTGATTAAACAGCTTTCCACCTATTAAACTTTAACATTGTCGAAATTTCTGCGGAATAGTACATTTAACCTATTTTTGTTGTAAAATTACCTTATGTAAAAAAAAGGATTGAATTTTTCGTTTTATATAGTTCTTTTGAACTATTAATATAATAGTTTATGGTAAACAAAAAAGCCTGCACTCTTTTAAGTGACAGACTTTCCTATTCTTTGGATATTTCTGATAAATCCTTAAATAATATGTGTTCCCTTATTTACAGTACGAATCGCAAGCTCATAGGTAGCAGGATTAAATTCTATCGTTCTTCCGCTGTTGCCGCCTACGTCCTCTCCGTAAATTTTAATATTGAGTGCATTCAGTTCCTTTTTAACTGCCTCTACATTGCGCGGACCGATTCTCATAATATCACTTGTTCCGCTAAACTGGAACATTTGCGCTCCGCCGGCGATTTTCGCCTTTAAGGAAAACTTGCTAGCCCCCAGTTCCCCTAGTCTGTTTACAAGCTCAGGAATCGCAGTATCAGCAAATTTAGCAATATTAACTGGGCCGCTCTTGCTTAGAGAGGAGTCAGGAAGCATTATATGTGCCAAACCTGCAATCGATCTTCTCTCATCATACAAAACAATGCCGACACAGGAGCCAAGCCCGGAAGTACGAATGACATCCGGTGCTTTTACTGTGTTCATATCCGCAATACCGACCTTTATAACAACAGCCTGATCGATCATCATCCAAGCTTCACTCCCAATGATTCAAACAAGGTATGAAAAGAGTCTGGGTCTGGAAGTAAGAAAAAATGACCTTTGACTGTTTCAGAAATTGATTTTTCATCTTCATTGAGGGCAGTGTTGATGACGATAGCATAATCGCTCACTTGCGAAAGTTCAATCAGCCCGTAGCTGACAATTGCGCCGACCATATCAATAGCAAGTGCTGGTACTGATGGATATAAAGATAGATTTGTAAAGTCAGAAAGTGCAGATAAATAAGAGCCTGACAGAATATTGCCTAGCTCCTGCAAAGCAGATAATGCTAATTCTTCATATGGAGGTTCAGCTAATTGGACTGTCTCATCACCGATCATATCTCTGATGAAATTCGTCGCTTGTTCAAGCGGCAACATGAAAAACATGCTGCCAGGAGCATCCCCTTCAATTCTAAGGAACACTCCTGCTGCTATATTATCTGATCCGCCTGCCATATCCATCATTTCATCAAATGAAACGATTTCTACATTCGGAACCTTCATATCAATCTTTTTATTAAGAAGCTTTGACAGAGCGGTGGCAGCATTTCCTGCCCCAATATTCCCTATCTCCCGCAAAATGTCGAGATGAAGCGAATTAATCTTGTCTGTAAAGCTCATTAAACTTCACTTCTAGCATATTTTTTTAGTTCTTCTCGATCGAACACTCTTTCAAGGTTAACAAGGATAAGCAAGCGTTTGTCCACTTTCACGACGCCGCTGATATAATCAACTTCCTTGCCTCCTACAACCTCTGGAGCTGGCTCGTAATCGTCTGAATTAACATCAACCACATCATTGGCAGCATCTACAATCAATCCAACTTCCATGTCCTCAATCGCTATGATGATAATTCTTGTTTGATCTGTATGCTCGATTTCTTCTAAATCAAAACGCCTGCGCAGATCAATGATTGGTGTAACAACTCCACGTAAGTTTATAACTCCTTTTACGAATGGAGCAATATTTGGGATTCTCGTAATATGCATGATTTTTTCAATCGATCTTACATCGTTAACAGGAATCGCATACTCTTTTCCCTTCAATTCGAAAATAATCAGTTTTACTTCTGTTGAAACCGATTCTACCATTTCATTTCTTCCTCTCTATCAATCTATCTTTGCATGAATTCTGACGTTATTTAATCAGGGCGTTGCAGTCAACGATCAAGGCTACTTGCCCATCTCCTAGAATAGTTGCACCTGAAATAGCAAATGCATTTGTCAAATAATTACCTAGTGATTTTAAGACGACTTCTTGCTGTCCAATGAAGGAGTCAACAACAAATCCTGCCAGCTTTTCACCTTTTCTCACAATAACAACAGAATAGAACTCCTCTTCTTCCTTCGTAACAGGAACTTCAAAGATATCCTTCAAGAATAGAAGCGGAACTACTTTGCCGCGGAAATCAATTACTGTTTGATTATGTGCTTGCATCACATCGTTCTTATTGACGATTGCTGTTTCAATAATAGATGATAAAGGAATCGCATATTTTTCCTGCTGAATTTCCACAAGCATCACGGAAATGATGGAAAGTGTCAATGGCAGCTGGATAGAGAATAAGGAGCCTTTTCCTTCTTGTGATTCAATTGTGATTGTTCCGCCTAATGATTCAATCGTGCTTTTTACTACATCAAGGCCAACACCGCGGCCAGAGATATCTGAAATTTTATCTGCTGTAGAGAAGCCAGATGCTAAAATAAGTTCTGCAATCTGTGAATCTGTTAAGCTATTAGCCGTTTCTTGCGTGATAATGCCTTTGCTTAATGCTTTTTGCAGGACTTTTTCTTTATTGATGCCGGCACCGTCATCTTCAAGCTCAATGAATACATGGTTTCCACTGTGATAGGCTCTTAGGACTACTGTACCTTCTTCGTTTTTATTGTTCGCTCTTCGAACTTCCGGTGACTCAACACCATGGTCAAGTGCATTTCGGATAAGGTGAACAAGCGGGTCCCCGATTTCATCGATAACCGTTCTGTCTAATTCTGTATCAGCACCGATGATTTCTAGATTGATTTTTTTGTTCAAATCTCTTGCCAGCTGTCTAACCATACGAGGGAAACGGTTAAATACAGTCTCAACCGGTACCATTCGCATGTTTAAGATAATATTTTGAAGGTCGCCGGTAATGCGGGACATTCTTTCCACTGTCTCATGCAGCTCTTGAACTTGCAGATCTTGCGAAATCTGGTCAAGCCTTCCTCTGTCAATCACAAGCTCCTCAAACAAATTCATCAAAATATCGAGACGCTCGATGTTAACTCTGATTGTTTTGCTTGATTGCTTCGCTACAGCAGCAGGTTTTTCCTCTTCTTTTTTCGGAGCTGCACTTGGTGTTACCGCTGCAACCGCTGTTTCCTGAACTGCTGGAGCAGTTTCTGTAACTTCTTCTGCAACTGTTACTTCAAATGCAGCAAATTCTTTAACTACTACTTTTTCAACTTCAGAAACCTTCATAATTTTCGCTTCAATTTGGCTAGGCTCTTCTTTTGAAACAATTGTAACCATGAAAGAGTTCTCAAACTTTTCTTCTTCCAGCTCTTCAACAGGAGGATTAGATTTAATCACTTCACCTAATGATTCTAATGCTTCAAATATCATGAACACCCTAGCTGCTTTCAACAAGCAGCTTGCACTTAGTGACACTTCAATCTCGTAAGCGTTGAAGCCTTGTTCCTTCGATTGCTGCATAACTGTTATCTCAAATTCGTCATAGCTGTTTTGCGTTAATGCTTTTTCTTCCACAACAGCGGCAGCTGCTTCCTCAGCACCTGTCTCAACAAATGCTTCGCCGTTTTCTATTGCTGCGAGCTTCTTTACAACTTCTTCTACGTTTCTTTTTCCGTCGCCACCGCTCGCGATTGATTCCACCATTGCCTCTAAGTCATCAACAGCAAGGAAGATAACATCGAGAACTTCTGGAGAAACAGAAATTTTCTCGTTTCTAATTGCATCAAGCACGTTTTCCATCTGGTGGGTAAGGCTTGCAAGGTCTTCATATCCCATTGTTGCCGACATCCCTTTTAATGTATGGGCAGAACGGAATATTTCATTTACAATTTGTAGGTTTTCTGGATTTTTTTCTAATTCCAGCAATTGCTCATTACATGTTTGCAAATGCTCCTTGCTTTCTTCAATAAATACTTCTAAATACTGACTCATCTCCATATAGTTTACACCCCTTGGCGTTTATACATATTTCATTATTGTTTGTGCGATATTTTCTACATTTTGAATTTCATTTACATAGTTTGTCGCAATGGCTGCCTTTGGCATTCCAAATACGATGGAAGTTTCCTTTGATTCTGCAATCGACTTAACTTTTCCTTTATTGACAAGCTTGATCAGCCCGTTCGTGCCGTCAGAGCCCATACCAGTCATAATAACAGCTAGCTTATGATAGGTTTCGAGTTCACTTGCCGATTCAAACATGACATCAACACTCGGTCTATGACCATTTACAGGTGCCGATTGGTCTAGATGAACGACAAGGCTATTCCCAGAGGATTTCACTTTTAAGTGATATCCACCAGGTGCAATATACGCGACGCCTTTATGAATAGTCTCTCCATGTTCCGCTTCCTTGACTGTTATCTCTGAAAGAGAATTTAAGCGATTGGCAAGTGACTGGGTAAAACCTGCCGGCATATGCTGAACAATCAAGATTGGCGCATTTATATTTGCAGGAAGTTTTGTAATAACATGCTGCAGTGCTCTTGGCCCGCCTGTTGACGTTCCTAAAACAACAAGTTTATTAGCTGCAGCATTCCAGCTCGGATCTGTCGGTTTAATTGGTTTGACTGGCATTACTTCTTTTGGTTCTATTCTACTATAAGTAGGACGATTGATAATAGAACTTTTTTCCTGCACTTGCGGTGGAAGCAATTTAGAGAGCTTCACTTTGCTTGCTGAAATTACCTTCTCAATTAATTCTTCTTTAACCTTATATAAATCAAGAGATATCGCTCCAGAAGGCTTTGCTATAAAATCGATTGCTCCGATTTGCATCGCCTGAATCGTATTCTCTGCTCCTACCTTTGTCGTGCTCGAAAGCATGATGACAGGGACTGGATTTTCCTTCATGATCTGTTCTAATGCACTGATGCCATCCATAATTGGCATTTCGACATCCATCGTGACCACGTCTGGTTTAAGTTCCTTTATTTTCTTTAATGCATCTTGACCATTTCTGGCAGTGCCTACGACCGACATGCGTGAGTCTTCTGTGAGAAAATCGGAAATAAGCTTACGCATAAACGCCGAATCGTCAACAATCAAGATATTAATTTTTCCCACGGCAACTCCACTACCTTTCAAACAGCAGCCTCTTTAATTTCGCCATAAACGGCCTTTTGTTATCTTGAGGATCTGCAAACTGTTGTTTACAATATCTATCGGCTATTTCTGACAAAGCTTTAGAGGCTTGTGAGTTTTCATTAAAAATAATGAATGGAACTTGTTTCCTTACCGCTCTTGCCACATTCTGATCATCAGGAATCGGCCCAAGATTGATAATATCTCTATCCAAAAATCGGCCCATGACATTTTTAAGCTTTTGGTATGTTTCTTTTCCATCAAGTGTGCTAATTGTTCTGTTTACAACTATATAAAAGGGAATATCATCCTTCTGCAAGTGAATAAATTTCATTGCAGCATACGCATCTGTAATAGATGTAGGCTCAGGTGTCGTTATAACAATAACGTCATCAACAGATAGAATGAACTTAAGGCTGTCTGTGCTTATTCCTGCTCCCATATCAAACAGAATATAATCGTATTGACGCATAAGACTTTCGAATTCCTGAAAAAATCTTTCAAGCTGCCTTTCTTCCATGTCAAGAAAATCAGTTAAGCCTGAACCTCCTGCAATAAAATCAATTCCTCCTGCACCGCTATGGATGATATCAGAAAAGGAGGCGTGATTCTTAAAAAAATCGACAATCGTATATCTTGGCTGTGAACCCATTAAAATGTCCACATTTCCCATTCCAATATCCATGTCTATCAATAAGACAGAATAGCCCTTTCTTTTAAGCGATAAGGAAAAATTTAAGGAAAAATTAGATTTCCCTACTCCGCCCTTTCCGCTGACAACGGCTAATGTCTTTTGCTTCTTATCGCTATGAAACTGTTCGAATCTTTTTCTGAGCATTGCCGCCTGATCTGTCATATTAATCGACCTCAATTATCCTTTTTGCAATTTCGCGGGGATTTGCCGGCATAATATCATCTGGAACGTTTTGTCCTGTAGTCAAATATGCCACACCCTTTTTGTATTTAACCACGAGGTTTATCATGGCTCCATATGTTGATGTTTCATCCATTTTCGTAAAAATAAACTGATCGATATGAATCGAGGAAAATTGCTGATAAATTTCTTCCATATCTGACTGTTTTGCGGTTAGTGACAAAACAAGCAATGTTTCCATGTCTCTATTATAATCGACCACTTCTTTCAAATCTTGAACATATTGTTGGTTGCGGAAATTTCTACCAGCTGTATCCACTAATATGACATCACAGTCTGACAGGCTTTGGGCCGCTTTTTCAAAATCTTCTAAGTTGTAACAAACTTCAATTGGGACATTGAGTATATTGGCATATGTTTTCAGTTGGTCTATTGCAGCGATTCTATATGTATCTGTTGTGATGAACCCGATTTTTTTGTTATGTTTCATCATAAATTCCGCTGCCATTTTGGCTAATGTAGTAGTTTTTCCAACACCAGTAGGACCGATGACATTCACAAATTTTTTCGTAAGCGTTAATCCGCCAAATGTGTATTGATTCATCTCTTCATAAAGGAATTCTTGTGCCCAGCTACGCACCTCTTCATCACTGCTGTTTGCTCCAGCTAAATACCATTTTTCCAACAGCTTTGCTGTCAAACTTGATTGAAGATCACTATCTAGGTCTTGTTTCTTTAAGCGATCGATTACTGACTTTAGCTGTTGCGGCAGCTCCATCTGTAGTGCATTACCGCTTTCTGCCATTCTTTGAATATTTTCATTCATTTGGGCAAGCTGTCTTAAGATGTTATCATCTGCAAGAACAGGAGCCTTCACTTTAGGCTCCTCTATTGGACTACGCTCGACTTTTGAAATCAGCTTCGGTGTTGGCATCGGTTTTTCAACTGGTGCCTTTGCTTCTGCCAATTCAGGGTCTATTGCAGCAAGTACTTCTATATTTCTTTTTTTAAACATTCCTAAAAAACCGCCGGTGTGAATGATTTTCGAATGCAATATCACCGCGTCATTACCTAATTCTGCCCGAATTCGCTTCATCGCTTCAGGCATGCTTGCTGCAACATATTTTTTTATTTTCATTCTACCGTCACCACCCCAACACTTTGAACTTCCACATTTGCTTCTAATTCGTTATAAGACAATATTGGAACCTGCGGGAAATATCTTTCTGTCAGCTGACGCACATACATACGCACAGCAGGTGAACACAAAATAATCGGCACTTGTTCCATAATAGATTGCTGCTCTACTTGTGAGGCAACAGCTTCTAAAATAGCTTGAGATATACTTGGATCCAACGCTAAATAATTTCCGTGCTCTGTCTGCTGAATATTGTCTGCTATCAGCTTCTCTACTTTGCCTGAAAGAGTAATTACCTTCAGTGTATCCACATTGCTTGAATACTG
This sequence comes from Niallia sp. Man26, assembly GCF_022049065.2. Lineage (NCBI taxonomy): Bacteria > Bacillati > Bacillota > Bacilli > Caryophanales > Bacillaceae > Niallia > Niallia sp. Man26. The sequence goes on along the minus strand of NZ_CP095743.1, from coordinate 1,442,365 downwards.
ATTAGTAATCTGACGGGCTAAAGCCTGTCTTACATATTCAGCCAGCAATTCAGTATCACTAGAGATTTTCCCGTAATCAGCCAATGTTTCAAAAATAACGGGCAAGTTGCGGATTGAAACATTTTCTTTTAATAGTTTAGCCAAAACTTTTTGAATATCACCAATTGATAATGGATTTGGTGTAACTTCTTCTACAAGGATTGGATAAGATTCCTTCACATGATCAACAAGCTGCTTTGTTTCTTGACGTCCTAACAGCTCATGAGCATTTGCTTTAATAACTTCTGTAATATGCGTGGAAACAACAGATGGCGGATCAACTACCGTATAGCCGAAAATCTCTGCCTGTTCCTTAACCGTTTCGGTTATCCATTTGGCTGGCAGACCGAATGACGGCTCAACTGTATCAATACCATCAATAGAGTCATCATCCATTCCTGGACTCATTGCTAAGTAATGATCAAGCAGCAGCTCTCCCCTTGCCATTTCATTGCCTTTGATTTTCAGACGGTATTCATTCGGCTGGAGCTGAATATTATCCCTAATGCGCACAACAGGAATAACAAGACCAAGCTCAATTGCCAACTGTCTTCTAATCATTACAACCCGGTCAAGAAGGTCGCCCCCTTGATTGGCATCAGCTAACGGAATTAACCCATAGCCGAATTCGAATTCAATCGGATCTACATTCAATAAGCTGACAACACTTTCTGGACTTTTCAGTTCGTTTGTCTGGACTTCCTCTTCGATTTCCAGCATTTCCTCGAGATCCTGTTTCGGTGCTTTTGATAATGCGTATCCTCCAAAAGCGAGCAATCCAGCAATAGGAATTGTGAGTAGGTCATTAATAGGTGTAATCAAGCCAAGGACAAAAATAGTTCCGCCTGCTACATACAGCATTTTCGGATAAGATAGTAGCTGCTTTGTTAAATCAGAACCTAAGTTGCCGTCAGAAGCTGCTCTTGTTACGACAATCCCTGTTGCAGTTGAAATTAATAAGGCTGGTATTTGGCTGACGATCCCATCCCCGATAGACATGAGCGAGAAGTTTTGCGCTGCATCAGCTATTGGCATATCCAGCTGTGTCATCCCGATGACAATCCCAAAAATTAAGTTGATGAAGACGATGATGATACCGGCAATGGCATCACCTTTAACAAATTTGCTCGCACCATCCATCGAACCGTAGAAATCAGCCTCTCTGCTGACTTTTTCCCTGCGTGTTCTTGCTTCTGACTCGGAAATAAGACCGGCGTTTAAATCGGCATCGATTGCCATTTGCTTACCTGGCATCGCATCAAGAGTAAAACGGGCAGCAACTTCTGATACACGCTCCGACCCTTTTGTGATAACAATAAATTGAATAATAACCAAGATGGCAAAGACGACAAGTCCAACAACCAAGTTTCCGCCGACCACGAAGGTTCCAAACGTATGAACAACTCCGCCAGCTTCCCCAGTGGAAAGGATAGATCTTGTTGTCGATACGTTCAGCCCAAGCCGGAACAGTGTCATTAAAAGCAAGAGCGATGGAAAGATGGAAAACTCCAGCGCTTCGTTCATGTTCATCGTCAATAATAAAATTAATAGTGCTAAAGAAATATTCAGCAAAATCAAGATGCTTAGCAACCATGTAGGGAATGGAATAATGAGCATCGCTATGATTAGTATTACGCTGAATACGACGGTTAAATCTCTACCAGACATATATTTTCGCTCCTAACTAACAACCAAACATCTATATTTAAAGGTCTGACTAAGAATGCTGTTTTTTTGTGCGGTAGACATATGCAAGTATTTCCGCAACTGTTTTAAAAAACTCTTCAGGGACTGTTTCCCCAACATCTACTTGGCTGTACAGTGCTCGTGCTAGAGGCCTGTTTTCCACTGTGATAACCTCATGTTCCTTTGCAATCAGCTTAATTTTCTGAGCCAGAAAATCAACACCTTTAGCAACAACATACGGGGCATCGTATTTATCTTCATCGTATTTTAAACAGATTGCATAATGAGTCGGATTTGTAATAACCACATCGGCATTCGGCACATCCTGCATCATTCGGCGCATTGCCATCTCTCTTTGCCTCTGTTTAATCTTTGATTTGATTAGTGGGTCCCCTTCGATGTTTTTATATTCATCCTTGATGTCCTGCTTTGACATCCGGATGTTTTTTTCATAATCATATTTTTGATATAAATAATCAAAAAGAGCTAAAAATAACAGTGCTCCAGAACCGTATAACCCCATTTGAACCGTTAATTTTGCCAAGGTAATTAAGGTAGCCCCGATTGACTTTTGGGAAAGGAGAAGAATTTCCTCCAGCTTGTTCCAAAGAATAGCAAATGTAACAATGCCGATAACAGTAATTTTCAAGATAGATTTAAGCAGTTCGACAATGGATCTTATCGAGAACATTCTTTTTAAGCCTGATAACGGGTTTATTTTTTCGAGCTTAAACTTAATCGGTTCTGTCGTGAAAAGCACGCCAACTTGCAAGTAGTTGGCAATCACACCAGCAACTAATGCAGCTGCCATGATTGGGCTTAAAATTACAGCCGTTTGTATTAGTATCTCAATAAAGACACTTTTAATATTATGTTCTGTCAAATCCATGAGCATAAGATCCTGGAAGGAAAAATTCAGAAGGGAAACTATCCCTTTCATCATCGACCCGCCTACAAAGTTAAGGACAGCAAAGACAGCCAGCAGCACGAGAGCAGTATTTATATCTTGGCTTTTGGCAACCTGACCCTTTTTACGGGTATCCTGCCTTTTTTTCGGTGTGGCCTTTTCTGTTTTTTCACCAGAGAAAAACTGCAAATCCAATCTTAACAGCATGCTACTAACCTCCCATCAAATTCATCATATCCCGCATTGTCGTCAATATCGTCGAAAACAGATTGGAAACAGATGCCATGATAGCACCCATTACAATGATCAGCATAATAAGACCAACCACAATTTTCACCGGCACACCTACAACAAAAATATTTAATTGGGGAACAGTCCTTGCGACTATCCCAAGAGCAACGTCGACTAAAAAGATCGCGCCCACAACTGGGATGGACATTTGGAATGCAATGGCAAACATTAATGCGAGTGTTTTTCCGGCATATTGCATGATGTTTTCATCACCGAAGTTGACCCATGCCTGGTCAAGTGGAATGAATTGATAGCTGTAAAATACACCATCCAAAAGCAAATGATGACCATTAATTGCCAATAAAAAAAAGAGAGCAATAATATTTAAATACTGCCCTGTCAGCGGACTTTGTGTACCGGTTTGCGGATCAACAACATTGGCGATGGCAAATCCCATCTGAAAGTCAATTAATCCCCCGGCAACTTGGACAGCTGAAAATAGCATATATGCTAGAAAACCGATAAACAGTCCGACCATCGCTTCTTTAATAATAAGGAGATAATATGCCCCGTCCACTTCTAATGTTGGGGTTTCCATTCCAAAAAACATCATTAATGAAAGAAAAAATGAAAAACCTACTTTATGACTTGTCGGTATCGTCCGATAAGAAAAGAGAGGGAGCATAAGGAAGAAGGATGTCACCCTTACAACAATCAGCAAAAAAGCCGGGAACTTTGCTAAAAAATCCTCCATAGCTTCACCCTATAAACCTTGTCAGGTTTGAAAAGATGTCACTTGTGTAGGATAAAAGATGGCTTAACATCCAAGCTCCAAAAAAGATAATCCCTAAAAGGACAGCAACAATTTTTGGCACGAATGCAAGCGTCTGTTCTTGGATTTGGGTTGTAGCCTGAAATATACTGATTAACAACCCTACGGCAAGGGCTATAATAAGCAATGGCCCACTAACGACTAAAACCGTAAGGACCCCTTTTTCCGCAATTGATATAACCATTTCTTGTGACATGATGCATCACCCTTCTTAAAAGCTTTCTAATAAAGATTCAACTACCAAATACCAGCCGTCTACCATTACAAACAACAATATTTTAAATGGCAGTGAAATCATAACAGGCGGCAGCATCATCATACCCATAGACATTAAGATACTGGCAACGACCATGTCGATAACCAAAAATGGAATGAATATCATAAAGCCAATTTGAAAGGCTGTTTTCAATTCGCTGATTGCATAAGCCGGAACTAATGTTGTCAGTGGTATATCTTGGATAGATTCTGGTGTTTCCGCTTTCGAATAGTTGAGAAATAAAGCTAAATCCTTCTGTCTTGTATGCTTACTCATATATTCCTTAAAGGGGACTGCTGCATTCTCATATGCTTGTTCGAGACTAATCTCCTCATTAAATAATGGTGTTAAGGCTGTTTTGTTTACCTCTTGGAATGTAGGTGCCATTATGAAGAACGTCATAAACAAGGATAAGCCGATGATAACTTGGTTTGGCGGCATTTGTTGTGTCGCAAGCGCCGTTCTGACAAAGGAAAGAACAATGACGATTCTCGTAAAGCTAGTCATCAATATTAGGATGCTTGGAGCTAAAGAAAGGACAGTCAATAGCAATAACAATTGCACAGAAGTGGAAACATTTTCTGGTGCACTGTCATTAAAAAGCTGCATAAACTCATTCATCTTTTTCTGAACCTCTCTTTTTCAATTCATTCATTATTTCTTTGCGGCCGTTCGATACCTCTTGCAACTGCTTCTTTAAATGACTGGCGAAAGATTGTTGCTGCTGTTTCTGGTTAGGATAATTCTTTATGCCATTCATAACCTTTGTCACAATATCGCTTGGCTGTATAAGCTGGTCCATCTTTTGGTTATAGTCTTTGATGAGGCTTTTATATTCCTCTTCATCGTCTATTTCCTTTATAAGCTGGATGCTTTCGCCGACTCCAACCACGAGCAAGCGTTTGCCGACTTTCACAATTTGTATAGATCGATTGGCACCTAATGTCGTACCGCCCAGATTTTCAATAATTTGTGTGCTTTTAAACACATGATTACGTTTGTTAATAAAGCGGAGCACAACATAAAGCAGTGCAATAACAAAAAGAGTGGCAAAAATCATTCTGACAAAATCCCAAAATGTAAGCCCCACATCGCCAGCTTCTGTTACCGCAGTATCATTAGTTTCTGTCGTTGCTTCTGTCCCGCCGTTATCCGTTTGTTCATTACTTTTATTGTTTTCTTCTGTTTGGTTCTGATTTTTTTCAATTGCATCATAGACACTATTATCAAGTTGTTCTGCATAGGCTTGATGATTAAAGCCTAGCAGAACAATTAAGAGTAGTGAACATTTAATAAATAACTGTTTTGTATTCAAGTATGACACCCTCTAGTATTTGTTTCTAAATTATCCTAATGTTTTGCCGATTGCTTCAAGAACACGATCCGCTTGGAAAGGTTTAACGATGAAGTCTTTCGCTCCAGCTTGGATAGCATCAATAACCATCGCTTGCTGACCCATTGCTGAACACATAATGACTTTCGCATTTGGATTGATTTTTTTGATTTCTTTCAATGCAGTGATACCATCCATCTCTGGCATTGTGATATCCATTGTCACTAAATCTGGCTGTGTTTCTTTATATTTCTCGACAGCTTGTGCACCGTCTGCAGCCTCTCCAACTACCTCATATCCATTTTTAGATAAGATATCTTTAATCATCATTCTCATAAATGCTGCGTCATCTACAATTAGTATTTTCTGTGCCATAACTCTCTACCCCCATAAATATAAATTAGATTATTTTAAATTGTTTAAGCGGTCTGATTGACTTACAATGTCTGTTACACGAACACCAAAGTTTTCGTCAATAACTACAACCTCACCTTGCGCAATAAGCCTGTTATTGACAAGAATGTCAACTGGTTCACCTGCAAGCTTGTCCAGTTCAATAATAGACCCAGAGCTCAGCTCGAGGATTTCCTTAACAGAACGCTTTGTTCTGCCTAGCTCGACTGTAACCTTTAAAGGAATATCTAACAGCATGTTCAAATTCCTTGCTTCACTCTCATTTGGTGTGAAGGTTTCGAAATTAGAGAAAACTGCTGGCTGTACATTTGGCTGAGCTCCGCTGTAGCTTGACCCAAAGTGCTGCGGTGTGCTCTGCTGTCTTTGTGGCTGCGGCGGCGCATAGCTTGGTGCCGGTGCCGAATTCTGTTCTGCATAGCTAGGTTGAACTGGCGGCGCTAAAGCAGGCTCTGGCCGTGGTGCTTCTTCTTGGGCCGGAACTGGCGGTTCAGCAGGCTCTGCAGACGGGTTCAATAGACTATCTACAAGGCTTTTTGCAAAATCAAGCTGCAATAGCTGCATAATATTCGAATCAATCAAGTCTCCGATTTTTAAACGGAAAGAGATTTTGACGAATATATCATGATCTGGAATCGTTTCTGCTCCTTCTCCATCTGACAAATTTAAGATGTCGATAGCAGGCGGCGAAATATCCACCTTTTTACTAAAAATTGTCGACATAGATGTAGCAGCTGAACCCATCATTTGGTTCATTGCTTCTTGAACTGCGCTTAATTGGATTTCATCAAGCATTTCCGGCGGATTAGTGCCGTCACCTCCAAGCATCAAATCCGCAATGACAGCTGCATCTGATTGCTTGATAACCAACAGGTTCATGCCAGAGAAACCTTCTGTATAATTCACACTGATTGCCACATATGGATGTGGGAATTCCTCTGCTAAGTCTTTCTTCAGGACAACCGTCACATTAGGCGTTGTGATGTCCACCTTTTGATTTAAAAGCGTAGAAAGTGCTGTTGCAGAGCTTCCAAATGAAATATTTCCAATTTCACCTAGTGCATCTTCTTGGATTGAATTTAAGTAATCCTCCACTGCTAATTCTTCCTGCGGTTCAGGATTATCCCCTCTTAATAGAGCATCAATTTCATCTTGTGAAAGCATATCTTTACTCACCATCTTCTTTCCCCCTTTCTAAAGTCCCTAATACTTGTACAGCAACCTTCTTATTCACTTTTCCAGGCTGTCCGATAAATTTAGGTATGTCTCCAACTTTAATAATCAAGGGTTGATCTATCGTTTGATTCATCTCAATAACATCCCCTATATCAAGCATCAGGAAGTCTTGGATAGAAATATCCGATGTTCCAAGTTCAGCAACGACAGGAACAATCGATTTTTGAATGTTATTTTGCAACGCTTGAGCCACTTCAGGCACAGGTGCTTTCTTTTCTGTCTGCATCCAATAGTGTCCAGACAGCTTCGGTATTATTGGCTCTAACACAACATGCGGGATACAGATATTTATCATTCCGCTTGTATCACCGATTGTTGTATTTAGAGATATAACGACAACTGTTTCGTTTGGAGAAACCATTTGCAAAAACTGCGGGTTCACTTCAAACTCTGACAGCGTCGGTTCAATTTCCACAATATCCTCTAATGCTTCTCTTAAGTAATCGAAGGCCTGCTCGAATGTATTCGACATAATCTTCGACTCAATCTCCGTCAAGTTTTCTACTTTATTGACGCTTGTTCCTTTACCGCCCATCATGCGGTCCATCATTGCATAAGCAATATTCGGGTTCACTTCCATCAAGATTCTTCCATCAAGCGGTGTGACTTCAAACACATTCAGAATCGTCATTTTCGGTATAGACCGGATAAATTCTTCATAAGGAATCTGATCTGCTGAAGTAACCGAAATCTGCACTAATGTTCTGAGCTGAGCAGAAAAATATGTCGTCAAAAGTCTTGCGAAGTTTTCGTGGATTCTAGTCAAACTTCTGATTTGATCTTTAGAAAAACGGAGAGCTCTTCTAAAATCATAAGCCTTAACCTTTTTCTCTTGCTGTTCTTTCTTTAATTCGTCTGCGTCCATCTCACCTGATGACAACGCAGACAATAATGCATCAATTTCATTTTGGGATAAAATATCTCCTGACAAAAACCTTCACCTCAAATCTCATCATTCATCCCATTATTATTGGAGAAGAGAATTTGTTATATATACTTGCACTACTTTACCTTCTTGCATTAACTCATTAATCTTTTCTTTCAAATCATTTTCCAACTTAACTTGACCTTCTTTACCTTGCATATCTTTCGGTGTTTTTTCAGAAAGCTCTTGAATGATAATATTCTGAACTTGGAAAATTCGTTTTTCTAGTTCTTCTGCCGCTTTTTTACTATCTGTTTGCACTTTAAAGGATATGCGGATGAAGTTATCGGTTGCTAAATTGGTTGTTAATTCAGGAATATCAATAGAAGCTTCCACTACTTCATCAATCGTAGGTTCTTTCTCCTCTTTCTCTCCTGAAAATTTCCAAATATACACAAATGCTCCTGCTCCAACAAGAGCAATTGTCAGTATTAAAACTAACATAATAACAAGGACTTTATTGTTCTTCATCGTCTCTCTCTCCCAAGTTCGGTAATCCAAAAAGGTTAACAGATTGATAAAAAGCTCTCATTAACTTAACAACTTCTTCTTCTTTTTCTTTCACAACATACTTTCTCCCATTCGCCAATGTAATGGTTGTATCTGGGAAGGATTCTATTGTTTCTATAAATAATGCATTAAGCTTGAAAGTCTTTCCGTTTAATCGAGTAACATTTATCACTGTTATTTACAGGAGAGGGGGATTTCTACTTATCTGCCTCTCCTGCTCCTCCTTTTATTATCGTTTTAAGTTAACTAATTCTTGCAGGATTTCATCAGAAGTAGTGATGATTTTTGTATTAGATTGGAACCCTCTTTGGGCAACAATCATATCTGTAAATTCTTCAGATAAATCAACGTTGGACATTTCTAAATAACCGCTGTTAATTGTTCCAGCTCCGTTTTCATTTGCAAAAGTCAATGTAGCTTCACCAGAGTTACCGGATACTTGGTAAGTGTTGCCACCAGCTTTATCCAAGCCTTCTGGGTTAGAGAACTTCGCAAGCTGAATTTGACCTGCATCTTGTGTTTCACCATTTTCATCCACATATGAGATGCTACCGTCTGTTCCGATACTGAAGGATTGTGCTGATTCAGGAATCGTGCCTGCTCCAGCTAATTTCAATCCGCTTGATGTTACAATGTTTCTGTCTGCATCAAAGTAGAAGTTACCGGATCTTGTATAGAAGTTAGAGCCTGCAGCATCTTGTACCACGAAATATCCATCACCGGAAATCGCTAAATCAAGCGTTCTCCCAGTTGTTTGCATACTTCCTTGTGTATGAATAGTGTCAATGGAAGCAACTTGAGAACCTAGACCAACTTGCTTAGAATTGATACCGCCTGCAGTTGCTGTTGGAGCTGTTGCACCTGCAGATGTTTGGCTGATAAGATCACTGAAAGTTGTTCTCCCTTTTTTAAAGCCATAAGTATTAACGTTAGAAATATTGTTTCCAATAACATCAAGCTTAGTTTGGAAGTTTTTCATACCGCTGATTCCTGAATATAGTGAACGTAACATTTAATTTTCCCCTTTCTAGTAAAAAGCTGCTTCTATCTATCCACAGCTAGGCCTCCATTACAGTCCAGCCTGACTCCCTAATGATTTTTTTTTTATTCATTCATAATTATTGTGCCATTTATATTTGTAAATATTTGCTCAGTTGCTTCTTTACGATTCATTGCCGTAATCACTGTATTATTTTTTGCGCTGACGATTAATGCTGCATCATTAAGCAAAACGAGTGATTCCTTGACTCCCATTTTTTTTGCTTGTTTCACTTTCTGTTCAATCTGCTTCCACTGTTCCTCATCTATCACGATTCCTCGCTGTTCGAGACGTTGTGATGCATGCTTGCTGATTGACAGTTTATCGAGTGAGAGCATTGATGTTTGTAAATGTGATGAAAAAGAAGCATTGCTGCTGTTTGATTTAATTGTCTTTATGCCACTATTGATTACGGCCTGTGATTTTAAAGAAGGATAAATAGGTCTATCCATCTAATCACTTCCTATTCAATTTTCGTAATTTGTCCTGCAGTTATCTGGCTTTGTTTGTCATCATCCAATATAAGCTGGATTTGGCCATTTTTTAATGATACTGACTTAACGACACTGCTAATTTCTTCGTTGTCTGCATTCATGTAGGAAACTGTTTTGCCGATTAGCTGGCTTGCTGTTACTAAATTATTGTCAGCAGATTCACTGTGTACAGTCGAAATGTTTCCAGGGTTGACAACAGTGCCATCCTCAAGCGTAAATTCAACATCTGTTCCTTTATAAGCAATAGATGCAACCTTGCCATTTCCAGATGTAATGGATTGTTCACCATTTTCACCTGTTTCCACTTTCGTCCATGAAACTTCCTTGCCGACAAACTGTCCGTAGGAAATCAAGTTCGATTGTGTTTGCAAGGAGATGAAATTACTCATTGTTGTGTTCATATTTGTCATTTGCTCTAAGCTTGAAAATGTAGCCATTTGAGCTATAAAATCTTTATCTTCCATCGGGTTTGTCGGGTCCTGGTTTTGCAATTGCGTAATAAGAATCTTTAAAAAGTCATCTTTGCCCAGACTTGTGCTACCCGTATTACTTGTTTGATTCTGATAGTTTGATAAATAAAGGGAAGAATCATCGATTTTAGTTGCCAATTAGTAAATCCCCTTTCCTTACAATCCTGCTTGCAGAAGTTCATCCATGAAGCTTGTTTCCTCTTGCTCCTTGTCTGTTGCTTTATTCCCTTCTTTGTCTGCAGGCTGCTGCTGTTTGTTTTCCTGCTGGCTTTGCTGATCCTTTGTTTCTTTGTCCTGTGCTTGTTGAACAAAGGAAACTTCAATCTTGTCAACATTAAGATTTTGTGAGCTCAGCCCATGCTTTAAGCTGTTCATATGAGCATCTAATGCTTCTTTTGCTTGTGCTGTGGTTGTCATTATCTTCGCAACTATATTCCCATCATTTTGCAGTATCTCAATTCTTAATGACCCAAGATTTTCAGGGGCTAGTCTTAATATCAGCTTTTGACTGTTGCCGACTTTCGTAAACGAACTGCTCTTTAAAATATTTTCAAGCTGCTCTTCGAGTTCGTTTCCAGTAACCGGGCTGCCTGAGCCTTGAATTAACGTTAATGCTCCTGGCTTTCCGAAAGAAGCTGTATTTTGAAGCTGTCCTGCAATTGCTGGCATCTTCCATTCTGTTTTGCTTGATGTGTCTGTTTCTTTTGGTTCAGCAGCTGACTCTTGTGTCACTGCCGCAGCTGTTGTTGCTTCTGCCTTCTTTAGTGTTCCAACAAGCAATGGGTTCAGCACCTTATTAGGCAATGCTGGAGCATTATCTTGCTTTTTAGCTAATGTTTCGACTTTTTGAATAATGGCATCTATCAAAGTTTTTACTGCAGTTTGCCCATCTTTTTCTGTACCTGCTTTGCTGCTTGGAGTCCCAGACATGTCATCAGTGGCCTCTTTCTGCAAAATAGCTGCAGCTTCTGCTGCTTGGGAAGCTGTTGGTGATTGACCACCTGCTGCTTGCATTAAGCTTGTGAACAGTTTAGCTAAGCTTTGAATCATATCTGCAGCCTGATTGTTCAAGGAAAGATCAGGATTTTGGCCAGCAACCTGCTGAATTGCCTTTAATTGGTTGATCATTTCTGGAAGGTCAGTATTTGTAAACATGCCGTTTGAAATGTTTGCAATGTCCAGCCCTTTCAACAAATCCATCAATTGGTTGATCACTAGATCGTAAGCTGTTTCTAAAGAATCGGATACATCCTTTCCTTCTTCTCCATTAGCAGCAAGAAGCTGCTGAATCGCAGTTAAGCTTTCTGCGAGTTGCTCTTGATCTACCGGTTCTTCTGTTAAAATATCTGTTAAGCCTTGTAAACTCGCGCTTTTCTCTTGCTCTGGCGCTGCTGTTTCTTGCGGAGCTTTCCCTTTTAACATCCCGCTGATCATTGATGTAAATTTATTTTTATCTGCCGCCTTAAAGGAAAGCTGACTTGATGTATTTCCTGTTGCATTTATCCCCACACTATTAAGCAGCATCTTGTCACCTCCTTTCAGAACATTTCTATAAATGGATTTAATACTGTTTTAAGTGCTGCTATTATCTGTGGCAGTTTCACCTGCAGAATCAGTTGCTGCTAACAGTTCTGTATATTTGCTCGCTACAGAAGGTTCCATTTTCTCTAATATCGACGCAAGTTTAGCAGGTTTAAGGGATGCCAATATTTTCAATCCCTCATTCTCAGACATTTCTGAGATAATGGCCGCCGAATTTTTTGCTGACATTGTTTCATATGTCTTTACAATATCATCGAAGGCTTTTTGTGTTTTTTCTTGTGTATTTTTGAGTTCATCGAGCTGATTCTGGAGCTTGATTTTGTCAACTTTCAAAGCCTTGCTTTCCTCTTCACTCACTTTTAGCTGTGATTCTAGTGTTTCTATATTTGTTTGCTGCTCTTTAAGCTGACTTTCTAAATCTGCGATATTCTGTTTATTGTCTTCAATAATCTGATCTGTTGATGCTTTCTCAGAACTTAGGAATGGAATCTGATTCATTAATTCTTTTCCTTTTGTGACAACATCCGCACCGGAATATACCATTAAGATTAATCCGACGACAACAGCAAACATTATTGGTATAACAACAACCAGCAGAAAACGCTGAAAAAAGTTAAATGATTTCTTTTTATCATCGATTAAGTTATCCATTAGCTACCTAACCTTCCTGGCTGCATATATTGCTGGATGGAGATGTCATCCATCTGCTTTGCCTCTAGTACCTTTTCTGTATGGATAAATTGTAGTAAATCTTTCTCTTTGATTTTGACGAACTTCTTCACTTCCAGGTTTTTATCAATCAACTTCTGCTGATAAAAATTCATGGAGTTCCGTGCGTTAACAACCATTTGCTGACTATGCTCAATCATCTTAGCTAAGTTGTTGATAAAATGCTGATGATGCCTGATTGACTGAACAGAAAGTCCGCTAACAAGCTCGTTCGATTGGTATTCTTCCAATTCTTCCTTGCGCTTCAAGAGCTCATACAGCTTCTCGGCCGCTTCCTCAAAGCGCTTGACAGCTTGGTTGTAGTCCGCGCTCGCCTCATCCTTTTCTCTTTCTTTAATTGTCATGATTTTTTCAAACTTAAACTTATAGCTCATCGGTTATCCCCTACTCCAGATAATGATATTAATGCCTGAACACTTTCTTCTAGGGAGATTTTTTCATCTGTCGATTGCTTGATGTACGATAAAATATCAGGATATAAGCGGATTGCTGTATCGATTTCCAAGGAGGAACCTTTTTTGTATGCCCCGATATTAATTAAATCTTCAGAGTTGATATAGGTGCTCAGTAAATCTCTTAATTTTTCTGCTGCACGCACATGAGCTTTAGGAACAATATGGTTCATGACCCTGCTCACACTTTTCAAAACGTTAACTGCCGGATATTGGCCCTTATTGGCCAGATCCCTGTCTAATACATAGTGACCGTCCAATATCCCCCGAACAGTGTCGGCTATTGGCTCATTCATGTCATCCCCATCAACTAGGACCGTGTAGAAGGCCGTGATGCTGCCATGCTCATTTGTACCTGTTCTTTCTAAAAGCTTCGGCAAGATGGCGAAAACAGATGGAGTATATCCTTTTGTTGTCGGCGGCTCACCGATTGCAAGCCCCACTTCCCTTTGTGCCATCGCAACCCTTGTTACAGAGTCCATCATCAACATTACATTCAAGCCTTTATCACGGAAGTACTCGGCAATTGCTGTTGCAGTATAAGCTCCTTTAATCCGCATTAATGCTGGCTGATCACTTGTTGCAACAACAACGATGGATCGCTTTAAACCTTCTGGACCTAAATCTCTTTCAATGAATTCCCTTACCTCTCTGCCCCGCTCTCCGATGAGGGCGATGACGTTAAGATCCGCTTTCGTGTTTCTGGCAATCATACCGAGCAATGTACTTTTTCCGACACCACTACCTGCGAAAATACCAAGGCGCTGTCCTGTCCCGACAGTAAGAAGACCATCAATCAGTCTAACTCCCACTTCCATTGATTCAGATATAGGCGGACGTTTTAACGGGTTTGGCGGATCTTGGTCAATCGGCACACTTTTTAAGCCTTTTGGAAGGGAAGATCCATCAAGCGGCATACCTAGTGCATCGACGACTGTACCAATCATGCCGGCACCAGCCTTGATTTCTAGAGGATCAGATGTTCCTTCTACAAGGCAGCCTGGCGAAATATCATTCACAGTCGTATATGGCATCAGGATAATCCCGTCTTCCTTAAAGCCTACAACCTCTGCTTTAATGACTCGTTTCTTCTTTGTTCCTATATATATATTGCATACATCACCGATGGAGCTTTCAGGACCTTGCGACTCTATCATAAGACCAACCACTTTTTTCACTCTGCCATAACGTTTATACGGATCGATGGTATCAATCGATGATAGAAGTTCTGCCGCTTTCATCCTCATTCACTCTCCAATAGGTCTAGTAGTTTCTGCTTAATCATTAACAGCTGTGTATCCACACTCGCTTCAATTCTTCCGTTAGCCGTCTCAATAATACAGCCATTTTCTGCTGCTGCTTCATCAGGAAAGATGAACAAGCTTGGCTTAATTGGGAACAGCGCTAATAATTCATCCTTCTCTGACAGAAGATATTGATAATGTAATGGATTAACATGAAGCTGAATTTCCTTTTGATCTCTTGTTTCTTTTAAAACCTTTTTGACTAGCTGTAAGAAATGTTCTTTATTTTCTGAAATGCTTGTCTGAACGATTTTTTCGGCAACCTTCATACCAAGCTCTAAAATTTCCGTTTCTGCACTATTAATATAATTCTCATAGTCCAGCTTGCTAGCTTCAATGATGCTTTTTGCTTGTTCAAGATACTCTGCATACTCTGTGTATCCAGCATTTTGACCCTCGTTGATACCTATTTGGTATCCCTCGCGATGTGCTTCTTCCATCAAAGTGTTTTTTTCTGTTTGCCAGTTATCCTTTTCTTGCTGCAGCAGCTCTCTTGCAGCTGCTGCTTCGCTTTTTGCCTCTTCAAGAATTGCTGCAGCCTCGCGCTTTGCTTGATCAACAATTCGTTTATATTCTTCATCTGATTGAATATCTGCAGTTTGAAAGCTATTCACGTATTTTATGGAGATGATTTTTTCATTTGCCTGTTCTGCATTTGCCAAACTTGATTTAATAAGCCTAGACAATAATATCATCTCCTCCGCCGCGTGCTACGACAATCTCACCAGAGTCTTCTAAACGTCTAATAATAGCAACAATTCTTGATTGAGCTTCTTCGACGTCTTTCAAGCGGACAGGTCCCATGAATTCCATTTCGTCTTTGAAGGACTCGACCATTCTTGCTGACATGTTGCTGAATACAATTTCTTTTACCTCGTCGCCAGAAACCTTTAGTGACAGCATGAGGTCTTCGTTTTCACACTCACGGATAATACGCTGAATTGCACGGTTATCCAATGTAACAATATCCTCGAATACAAACATTCTTTTCTTAATCTCTTCTGCCAATTCAGGATCTTGTATTTCAAGCGCATCTAGAATTGTTCTTTCTGTTGAACGATCGACACCGTTAAGAACTTCAACAACTGCTTCAATGCCGCCTGTTTGTGTGTAATCCTGCGTAACAGTGCTAGATAATTTCCGCTCTAAGATTTGCTCTACTTCATTGATAATTTCCGGCGAAGTGCTGTCCATAACCGCAATCCTTTTTGCGATATCTGCCTGCATTTCTTGAGGCAGTTCAGACAATATTTGTCCAGCCTGAGTAGGATCTAAATAGGATAGAATCAATGAAATTGTCTGTGGATGCTCATTTTGGATAAAGTTCAGGATTTGACTCGGATCTGCTTTTCTTGCAAAATCGAATGGTCTGACTTGCAGTGAAGAAGTCAATCGATTCAAGATAACAGATGCCTGGTCTGATCCTAGCGCTTTTTCCAAGACCGTTTTTGCATAGCCAATACCGCCCTGGGCAATATAATCTTGCGCCAATGCTATGTTATGAAACTCTTCTAGTACCTCTTCCTTTGAAGTGTTCTCTACTTTCTTCACACCAGAAATCTCTAAGGAGAGTTTTTCTATCTCTTCTTCACTCAAATGCTTATAAACAGAAGCTGCTACATCTGGTCCTAAAGATATAAGCAGAACAGCAGCTTTTTGTTTTCCCGTAAGTTCCGTAGCTTCTTTTCTGGCCATCGTTGTCCTCCTAGCCTTATTCCTCTGTTATCCATGTGCGAAGGAGTTTCGCAAAGTCTTCCGGCTTTTCTTTCGCCATTTTCTCTAATTGCTTTCTGCGAAGCGTTCCTTCTGATTCCACTTCTTCGTTTACATCAGGTATTGAGACAGGAGAAATAATTTCTTCTTCCGGCTCTGCTGCTTTCTTCTTGCGTGCTCTAATAACTAAGAAGATTAATAGTCCAATTACTGCTAGCAATACTCCACCAACTGCATAAACCCACCAAGGGATTCCAGCAGATACTGTTTCAGTCGTAGTTGCTTTGCCGTTAAATTGCTGAACAGATACAGCGATTTTATTTTGTAAATCTTCATCAGTAAGATCGCCAGCTGCCGTCTTATCAATAGATGTTCTTACAATCGTGCCTAGCATATTTGTGATGTCATCAATGCTTTCTTGCGGCAGTGATGTCGGATCATCTGCTGTTGGCGGCTCAACCATTACTTGAATACCAAGATCACGGATTTTATAAGGGCTTTCTGAGATTTGCTTTTTAATTCTATTAACCTCGTAATTTATCGTGTCATCGACTTTTTCATAGTCGCCATCACCAGAAGTTGTTGTTTCTGTGTTAGTAGTTGTTGTATCTGTCTCTTCTTCAGCAGCAGGTGTTCCTTGTGCCGCTGCATTTTCTCCCGTGTATGTTTCCGAGATTTTTTGTGCACTTACAGCAATACCTTGCATATTTTCTTCATCAACTGGTGTAACTAGGTTTTCTTCTCTGTTTTCTTGGGTAAAGTCTATATCAGCAGTTACTGAAACCATGACTTTATTTTGTCCCATTAATGTTCCAAGCATTTGCTGTACTTGTCTTTGAATATCCTTTTCAACTTGCTTCTTCACATTGTTTTGAGCAGTGAATGTATCACCTGCTGTATTAGTTGTAGAATTTAGGTCAAAATACTCAAAGTTTTGGTTTGTTATGACGATATTTTCTGTAGGAAGGTTTGGTACACTTTTAGAGACGAGTGTATATAATCCTTTTATTTGACTCTCTGAGAAGTTATAGCCTGCTTTTGTGTTCAGTACAATGGAGGCTGAAGCGTCTCCTGTTTCATCTGATACAAACACACCTTCACTTGGCAATGTAATGACTACATTCGCATCATTGATACCGTCAATCCCCTTGATCAAGTTCGCGATTTCTGTTTGCATTGCATCTAACTTCATGACATTAAACTCATTATCTGTCATTCCAAAGCTTGCATTTTCACTAAAGAACGAATAGTCAATATTTCCTGAGTTTGGAATCCCTTCAGCTGCCAACTCAACTTTCAGCGTGTCAACAACCTCTTCTGGAACACTTATCGTTTTTCCGCCATCAGAAATTTCCGACTTAATTCCTCTGCCATCAAGGTTTTCTTTAATCGCACCTGTTTCGGATGGAGACAGATTGCTGTATAAAGGAACTAAATTTACTCTTGTTAAAAAGAAAACCGCAATACATATCACAAGAAGAAGCAAAAGAACACTGCTTATTAACATTGTCTTTTGCTTTTTCGAACGGTTTGTCCAATATTCTTTTAAAGGATTAAAAAACTTATTCATATTCTCTTTCATTTCTACCCCCGGTTACCGTTATTTTATATGTTAATAACCGCCCCTAATTCCCTAACCTAAATAGACATTCTCATCATCTCTTGGTATGCTTCAACTGCTTTATTTCTAAATTCCATTGTTGCCTGCATCATAATGCTTGCTTTTTGAGAAGTAATCATCACTTGCGATAAGTCGACGTCTTCCCCTTTGGCTAGCTTGTTAGTTAAAGCGTCTGATTCGTTCTGTGCTTTATTTACTTCATTAAGTGAGTCCTTTAAGAAAGAAGCAAAATTCTTTTGAACTTCTGAACCTGTTGCTTTCGCCGTTGTTGCAGAAGAATTATTTAAAGGAAATGCGGATGACACTGCTGGAAAATTTACTGTTGCCATTTAGAATACCTCTACTTTCCAATCTCTAATGTTTTCATAAGCATGCTTTTCGATGCGTTCAATACAGTGACATTCGCCTCATACGATCTCGTTGTACTCATCAAATCAACCATTTCCCTTAACGGGTCTACATTAGGCATTTGTACATAGCCATCTTCGTTCGCATCTGGGTTTTCTGGGTCATACACTAGTTCAAAAGGTGTTTCTGTATCTTCCTCAATCGCACTAACTTTCACACCATTACCTGTTCCATCATTACTTCCTTGTGCTGCACTTAAATGTGATGCAAAGGAATTCCCTTCTTGTGCTTGTAATACGACTGATTTTCTTCTGTACGGCTCCCACTCGCCATTAACTAGCTTTCCTCTTGTCGTTTCTGCATTCGCCATATTGGAGGAAATGACGTCCATCCGCAAGCGGTTTGCACTTAATGCTGTTGCAGTTGTATTCATGCTGTGGAATATCGACATCTTATCTTCCTCCTTTTATGACAGTTGATAGGGAATTGAACTTGCCGCTAATTCTTTCAACAAGTGCATTGTAATAAATCTGGTTTTCTGCCAGTTCACTCATCTCTTTTTCGACATCAACACTGTTACCATTGTTATTGTAAGTAACGTTTTTATCTGTAGTAACATTCACAGAACCAGTTGAGCCTTCGAAATCAAAATGCCTGCTGTCAGTCTTATTTGCATTCATTGCTGTTGACAATGTATTTTTGAAGGATACTTCCTTCGCTTTATAGTTAGGCGTATCGACGTTAGCTATATTTTGCGATATAACCTTCTGTTTTGTATTAGAGTAATTTAACGCACTCTCAAGTGTTGAAATAGTATTTGAAAAAAGTTTCATCACACACCTCTTACATCTATAATTATCGTTTTGTAGAATTTTGCAGTTTAATGACGAATTTTTCACGCGATGTCTATAATTGTAATAAATGAAAAATAATATGTCTATCGGTAGAACCGCAATTTTAATGATTCTATAGTCCTATTTTAGTTAACTTTATGATAAAATCGGTCAATTTTCTAATTAAAAAGGTATATTTTTGTTTTTTATAACCAGCATTTACTTAACAATTAAACGACTAAGTTCATAGTATCAATGAACTATCGGTGAAAAAATATTGTTGTCTATGTAACGAATATAATCGACAGAGATTGTAATGTAAATGAAATTTTATGGAAAAATGTCGAATCATGTAGTTCGAAAATCGCAGATTATCAACATTCTGTTAGAAAAGAATATTATTTCCCACTAATTTCCTGTTAAAAAACAATGTTTTAGAGCAAAAAAAAGAATCTTTTCCAACAAGGAAAAGATTCTTTTTCTATATTAGTTTGCTTTCAATTTTTCTAATTCTAATAAGAACTTATCGTTCAATACTTTAATGTAAGTACCTTTCATACCAAGTGAACGAGATTCAATAACACCAGCACTTTCAAGTTTGCGCAATGCGTTAACGATTACTGATCTTGTTATACCGACTCTGTCTGCAATTTTAGATGCAACTAGAAGTCCTTCATTTCCGTTCAACTCTTCAAAGATATGCTCAATTGCTTCAAGCTCACTGTAAGACAACGAACTGATTGCCATTTGAACAACTGCTTTACTTCTAGCTTCCTCTTCAATTTCTTCTGCTTTTTCACGCAGAATTTCCATTCCAACAACTGTCGCACCATATTCAGCCAAAATAAGGTCATCATCATGGAATTGCTCTTGCAGTCTTGCAAGAATTAACGTACCAAGTCTTTCTCCACCGCCAATGATTGGAACGATAGTTGTCAACCCTTTGCTGAATAGCTCTTTGTTTTCGATTGGGAATGCAGTGTATTCACTTTCCACATCAAGGTTGCTTGAAGTTACTTGAATATTGAAGAGATTATTTGTGTACTCTTCTGGGAACTGACGGTCTTCCAGCATTTTAATCATACGGTCATTTTCGATTTGCTGGTTGATTGCAAAACCTAACAGCTTCCCTCTTCTGCTTACTACAAATATGTTTGCCTCAATTACTTCGCTCAATGTCTCAGACATTTCCTTGAAGTTAACTGGTTTTCCAGCAGCTCTTTGCAGCATCGCATTAATTTTTCTCGTTTTTGACAATAAATCCATTTTCTTTTTCCTCCTATTAACTAAAACCGAAACTATCATTTATTCTTTATCTAATGGCAAGAGCATTTATTTGCTCTAATCATTGTAGGAGTATTTTATTAACAATCTAACACTGACTTAAAGTTAAAGAATAAATTGACTTAAATCTTTATTTCTTGAAATTGCACCTAGTTTTTCTTCTACATATTGCGGTGTAATGGTAATTTTGTCCATTGTTATATCAGGTGCTTCAAACGATAAATCCTCGAGTAATTTCTCAAGAATTGTATGAAGCCTTCTAGCACCAATATTATCTGTGTTCTGATTCACTTCAAAAGCCACTTCAGCTATCTTACGTATAGCATCGTCAGAAAATTCAATTTCTATACCTTCAGTTTGCAGTAATGCTTGATATTGCTTAATCAATGCATTATCCGGCTCGACTAAGATGCGATAGAAATCGTCCACTGTCAGCTTGCCAAGCTCCACACGAATTGGGAAACGACCTTGAAGCTCAGGGATCAAATCTGAAGGCTTGGAGATATGGAAAGCTCCAGCAGCAATGAATAATATATGGTCTGTTTTTACAGAACCATATTTCGTCACAATTGTAGAACCTTCTACTACGGGAAGAATATCACGCTGAACTCCTTCTCTTGAAACATCAGCGGAAGAACCTCCGCTGCTTTTGCTGGCAATTTTGTCGATTTCATCAATAAAGATGATACCCATTTGTTCAGCTCTTACGACTGCCTCTTGTGTAACTTCATCCATATCGATCAGCTTTTGGGCTTCTTCATTCGTCAAGACAACCCTTGCTTCACGTACAGTCAATTTGCGTTTTTTCTTTTTCTTCGGCATGAAACTGCTTAATGCATCTTGCATATTCATCCCCATCTGCTCCATGCCTGAGCCCTGCAGCATATCAAACATCGATGGCTGCTGTTCTTCGACTTCCACTGTAATCACTTCGTTCTCAAGCTCGCCAAGTGCTAATTTTTCTTTAAGCACTTTTCTTTTTTCGTAGCGGCTTGATTCCTCCACAGTCGGCTCCTCTGCTTGAGGTTCTGTGTTTCCGCCGCCGAAAAGCATTTCAAGTGGATTACTGTAATTTTTTTGCTTTTTAGCCGAAGCAGGCATCATCAGATCAACTAGTCGATTATTAGCTGCTGCTTCTGCCCTTTCTTTTACCTGAGCCATCTTTTCTTCTCTTACGATTCGCACAGATGTTTCAACCAAGTCTCTTACCATTGATTCAACATCTCTGCCGACATAACCGACCTCTGTGAATTTAGTAGCTTCCACTTTAACAAATGGAGCGCTGACTATTTTCGCTATACGCCTTGCTATCTCCGTTTTACCTACACCAGTAGGTCCCATCATAAGGATGTTCTTCGGACTGATTTCGTCACGCAGCTTCTCATCAAGCAAACCGCGGCGAAAACGGTTTCTTAACGCAATCGCAACAGCTTTTTTGGCATCCTTTTGCCCAACAATATATTGATCAAGACGTTCTACAATTTGACGAGGTGTTAAGCTTGTGTTCTTATTCATCAAGTAATCCTCTCCTTATAATTCTTCTACAATAATATTATTGTTCGTATATACACAAATATCGCCAGCGATTTCAAGAGCTGCTTTTGCTATTTCGTATGCAGAA
Organism: Niallia sp. Man26; assembly: GCF_022049065.2. NCBI lineage: Bacteria > Bacillati > Bacillota > Bacilli > Caryophanales > Bacillaceae > Niallia > Niallia sp. Man26. The sequence continues at coordinate 1,420,549 of NZ_CP095743.1, read as the reverse complement.
AGATGTTCACCTGAGTATTGTTTAAGCGCTCTTCCCGCTGACAGAGCATAGTTACCGCCTGAGCCAATCGCCAAAATTCCATCATCCGGCTCAATTACTTCCCCTGTGCCAGATACAAGCAGCAAATCAGTTTCGTTCATAATGATCAGCATTGCTTCAAGCTTGCGTAAAACCTTATCGCTTCTCCAAAGCTTTGCAAGTTCTACAGCTGCTCTTTGCAGATTCCCATTATACTCTTCCAATTTTCCTTCGAATAGCTCAAATAAGGTAAAGGCATCGGCAACAGAGCCTGCAAAACCTGCGATTACTTTTCCATTAAAAAGTTTTCTTACCTTCTTGGCAGTATGTTTCATCACGACAGCATTGCCGAAAGTGACTTGGCCGTCACCTGACATGGCGCATTTCCCTTTATGTTGAACAGCAAAAATAGTAGTTGCGTGAAACTGTGGCAGTCCAGACATGTTTACTTCCTCCTTTATCCGTTTACAGCTATGCCCTTGGGTGAAAGGACATATATGTTTTTTTTAAGTACTCGCTTGTGACATGCGTATAAATCTGGGTGGACGATAAAAAGGCGTGACCTAATAATTCTTGAACAGTCCGCATATCGGCACCGTTTGCCAAGAGATGTGTAGCAAATGAATGTCTAAGCTTATGCGGATGGATCTTTCCTTTGGCAGCAGAATGTTCCATCATTCGGTTAAGAATGTCGCGTACACCGTTCTCTGTCAGCGGACCACCCTTGTAGTTAACAAATAAATAGGGGTGATTCGTCTTGTATTTATCCATCAGCTTGCTTCTGCAGTTCTTTATGTAAGATTCAAGAGCGGAATGAGCAAAACTCCCAAACGGCACATACCGTTCCTTTTTCCCTTTTCCTTTGACAAGCAATGTCGAGATGCTGAAATCAATATCCTTCATCTCGATTTTTGTACATTCGCCAACCCGGATTCCTGTTGCGTACAGGAGCTCCAGGATGGCGACATTTCTTTTTCCAAGCATGCTTGTCGTATCTACCGAACGAAAGATATGCTGCAATTCTTCTTCGTAAAAGAAATCAGGCAGTCTGCTTTCAAGTTTCGGTATGCTGATAACGGCAAAGGGGTTAGATCCCACTATATTTTCTCTTGCTAAAAATCGATAAAAGCTCCGAAGGCTTGAAATTTTGCGGGCAATTGATTTTCTTGCAAGCTCTTCATGGAAAAGCTCTGTCAAAAAAATCCGCACCTCTTGGGCGCTTACTTCCTGTACATGTTCAAGCAGCTGCTTGGACATAAATAGATAAAATTGCTGGATGTCCTTTTTGTAGACATCAATCGTATATGGTGAGCAGTTTTTTTCAATCTTCAAGTATTCAATAAACAGGTTCAAGAAAGCGTTTTGTTCCTTATTCATTGCTTCACCTCACAACGGCTTCACTATATTAACATACTTTGTAGCGACAAGCAATTAATTTACACATTCTTCATAAAGTTCTGAATTGTTTCCAACGCTCTGTTAGCGTGCTGTTCATATCTTTCTTTTTTCCCTTTTATTCTAGTTGGTAATTCAGGGAAAAGTCCAAAATTAGCATTCATCGGCTGGAAGTTTTTAGCATTCGTCTTTGTGATATAGCTAGCCATGCTTCCAATCGCTGTTTCAACAGGGAATTGAATTGGTTCTTCGCCGTTAACAAGCTTCGCTGCATTAATACCTGCTACAAGTCCGCTCGCTGCTGATTCTACATAACCTTCTACGCCTGTCATTTGGCCTGCGAAGAATAAGTTTGGACGGTTTTTGAATTGATATGTTGCATTTAGAACCTTCGGTGAATTAATGAATGTATTTCTGTGCATAACACCATAGCGAACAATTTCAGCGTTTTCAAGACCTGGTATTAATTGTAGCACTTCTTTTTGAGGTCCCCATTTTAAATGTGTCTGAAAACCGACAATATTGTACAATGTGCCTGCAGCGTCATCCTGACGTAGCTGAACAACTGCATAAGGGCGTTTTCCTGTTTTCGGATCTTCTAAACCAACTGGCTTCATCGGTCCAAACAGCATTGTCTTTCTCCCTCTTGAAGCCATCACTTCAATCGGCATGCATCCTTCGAAGAAAATCTCTTTTTCAAATTCCTTCAAAGGTACAGTTTCAGCACTAATTAGCGCTTCATAAAATCGATCAAATTCCTCTTCTGTCATCGGACAGTTCAGATAAGCTGCTTCCCCTTTATCATAACGGGATTTCAAGTAGACCTTATCTAAGTCTATGCTGTCTTTTTCGATGATAGGAGCAGCTGCATCATAAAAGTACAAATAATCTTCCCCTGTAAGCTCCTTTAGACTTTCTGAAAGAGCTGCACTCGTAAGTGGTCCTGTCGCAATAACAGTTACCCCTTCTGGTATAGAAGTAACCTCTTCATTAATAACTGTTACATTGGGATGGTTCTTCACCATTTCTGTCACTCTGCCAGCAAACTCATGTCTGTCCACTGCAAGTGCTCCACCTGCCGGCACTGCGCAAAGATCCGCAGACTCAATAATAACAGAGTCCAGTCTTCTCATTTCTTCTTTTAGAACACCAACTGCATTAGTAAGTGCATTTCCTCTTAATGAGTTGCTGCATACAAGCTCTGCAAATTTATCAGTATGATGGGCAGGCGTCTGCTTGACAGGTCTCATTTCATAAAGGTTTACCTTAATACCTCTTTTCGCTATTTGCCATGCTGCTTCACTTCCTGCAAGTCCTGCACCGATGACATTTACTACCTTTTGTGTATCTTGCATTGTAAATCCTCCAACTTTTTTAAATATCTATATGTTTTTATATGGGCGATAGCATTTTTATCATGCATATGTATGCTAATTCCTATCCGTTTTCGGTAGAAAGACTAGAAAAAAACAAAAGTCCATACAGTTTCGGCTTAAAATTATATCCTTTAGCATTTTACACTACGTTTGCCAAGTTGAAAAGTTTCAACTAAAGATTAATTATTTAAGAAACTTCAGGAGACACTTCTTCAAAAACACACGGAAAGAGTGAGCATGGACCGCTCACTCTTTTTTTAGCTTTGAGGTTCTTCCTTATAGTCACACTCTACACATTGGACCTGGACACCTTTTTTCAGCTTTTTCTCTACAAGCATATTATCACATTTCGGACATGGACGCTGTATTGGTTTATCCCATGAAATGAAATCGCACTCCGGAAAACGGTCACAGCCGTAGAAAATTCGGCGTTTTTTGCTTTTTCTTTCAATAATATTACCTTCGCGGCACTTAGGACATTTCACACCGATTTCCTTGACAATTGCCTTCGTATTGCGGCAATCCGGGAAATTACTGCATGCCATAAACTTGCCATATCTGCCCATTTTAAATACCATCGGACTGCCGCATTCCTCACAGTCTTCCCCTGCAGGCTCATCCTTTATTTCGACAGATTGCATTTCTTTTTCAGCTTTTTCGAGACTTTGTTCAAAAATCTTATAAAAACTATCGATTACCTTTACCCAATTGATCTGGCCTGACTCAATATTATCAAGATTCTGCTCCATATGTGCTGTAAATTCAACGTCAAGGATTTCCGGGAAAAACTCGAGAATCAATTCATGAATGATTTCTCCAAGCTCAGTCGGTATAAATCTTTTGTTATCGAGAGCCACATACCCGCGTTTTTGGATAGTATCCAAAGTCGGCGCAAATGTGGAAGGACGGCCAATTCCAAGCTCTTCTAATGTTTTAACAAGCCTTGCTTCCGTATACCTTGGTGGCGGCTGTGTGAAGTGCTGCTTCGGATTGATGTCCTTATTGATGACTTCATCTCCCTCTTGCAAATCAGGAAGCTGTTTGTTCTGCTCTTCAACCGCATCATCTGATCCTTCCACATACACCTTCATAAACCCAGGAAACTTAATCTTTGAACCTGTTGCACGGAATATGACATCCCCGTTACGTAAATCTACACTCATTGTATCCATCACAGCAGGCGCCATTTGGCTTGCAATGAATCTTTCCCAGATCAGCTTATACAAGCGAAGCTGGTCTCGAGAAAGGTGCTCTTTCAGGGAGTTTGGCTCCTTGAACGTACTTGTAGGTCTTACCGCTTCATGGGCATCCTGTGCATTTGTATTTTTCTTTTCTTTGCGGTTTTCTTCTTTCGTATACTCTTTTCCGTAGTTGGCTGTTATATATTCATACGCTTCATTTTGAGCCACTTCAGAAATACGGGTTGAGTCTGTTCTCATATAGGTGATTAAACCGACTGTCCCTTCTTTTTTGCCTAAATCTATTCCTTCATAAAGCTGCTGGGCAAGCATCATTGTCTTTTTCGCCCTGAAGTTTAGCTTTCGCGCAGCTTCCTGCTGTAGGGAGGATGTTGTAAAAGGTACTGCTGGGTTTCGTTTACGTTCCTTCTTCGTTACCTTCTCAACAGTAAATTTATTGCCATTGAGCTGTTTTTTAATATTGTCTACATCCGCTTGAGAATGCAGCTCCATTTTTTTATTTTTCAGCCCGTAAAAAGCTGCTTCAAAGCTTGTTTTCCCTTTTGCGAAGTCTGATTCAATTGTCCAGTACTCTTCCGGTTCGAATGCTTTAATCTCTTTTTCTCTGTCGATGATTAAACGAACTGCGACAGATTGCACTCTTCCTGCGCTAAGCCCTTTTTTGACCTTTTTCCATAACAGCGGGCTGATGTTGTAGCCTACTAGGCGATCAAGCACCCGTCTTGCTTGCTGGGAATCAACTAGATCCATATTAATTGGACGGGGGTGTTTAAATGATTCTTTAATGGCGTCTTTTGTGATTTCATTAAATACGACACGGCAATCCGAATCTACATCAACCTGCAGACTGTTGGCTAAATGCCAGGCAATTGCTTCCCCTTCTCTATCGGGGTCGGCTGCAAGATAAATCTTTTTTGCCTTTTTGGCTGCTGTCTTCAATTCTTTAAGAACAGGACCTTTTCCGCGGATCGTTATGTACTTCGGTTCATATTCTTTATCAGTATCAACACCCATTTGGCTTCTTGGTAGATCTCTTATATGTCCCATTGATGCTTTTACTTTATATTTTTTTCCTAAATAACGTTCAATCGTTTTTGCCTTTGCAGGCGACTCTACGATTACTAGAAACTCTGACATCCAACGTCCTCCTTAGAGGGATAATAAATATTCACTATTATTGTATACTATGATCTCTTTTGTCAAACATTACGAAAAAAGTAAACGGTTACACCGTTATTATATGAATGAAAATCCATAAAAATTAAAGTTATATCTGTGCAAACAGTATAACAAATTCAAAAAAATAGCAATACCTTTTTAAAAATTTTTGAAAATAGATGAAAAACATTTTTTTCCTTTTCTATTCTATTTTATGGATAATATTCCCACTCTTCTAATATATCAGTCGCACATAAAACTGGCTTTGCTCCTTGTTTTATCAAGTCATTCGGTCCAAAAGAAGTGGGGCTGAATATGCTGCCAGGAACAGCAAAAACATCTCTTCCTTCTTGCAAAGCAAGATGCGCTGTGATTAACGAGCCGCTTTTTCTTTTTGCCTCGACAACAAGCGTTCCCCTTGAGAGGCCGCTTATGATCCGGTTGCGCATTGGGAAATGCCATTTTAATGGTTTTGTATCTGGTGGATACTCTGATAAAAGAAGATGTGATCTTGTTATTTTATCTGCAAGTAAAATATTTTCCTTTGGATAAATATGCTTAAATCCTCCTGCAATAATGGCGATTGTCTTGCCGTTATGTTCGTCTGCTGTCCTATGAGCAATAGCATCCACACCTTTTGCTAGACCGCTGACAATTACTACTCGTTCGCGAACAAGTTTAGTCATCATGGCTATAATTACTTGTTTACTGTAAACTGTCGGATAACGGGAGCCTACAATTGCCAACTTTCGCTGCTCCTGCAAAAAAGACAGATCTCCTTTTGCATAAAGCACCCATGGAGGCTGATATATTTCTTTTAACAAGCTTGGATATGCAGGATCAAAATAAGTGATGGTTTGTATTCCTAATGTGGCGTATTGGTGGATAGTTTGCTGGATGGAGTGTGAGTGAAAGTCTGTAACGATTTTTTGAAGGGGACGGTTGAGGGCGTGCAGATCAGGGTCTGCTTTGAGGAGAGTGTAGATCCTTTTCCAAGACATATTGCGGCAATGATGGAGCTGTATTAATCTTTCTCTAAAACTTTTTAGCAAGTAACTCAATTCCTTTCTCACAATATTCTATGCAAAGTATAAAAATACAAACCTTGCTATCTCTATTATAATCATTTCTTGCTATAGTTTCCAAAGATTTGCTATATAATAGAAGAAACACGTCGTTTTTTTGCAGCATAAAAAGACTAGCCCAACTGCATGGCGCAAAAGGGGGCTAGTCTTTTTTTTAAAATCAGACTCTGCTTTCTTCTACCTGATGGGTTTTGCACTTGTCGAAAAGATCTGTTTCTTTGAGAACTTCAATTAATGTTGCACCCATTTCAGCAGGTGTAGGAGCTACTTTAATGCCGCACTCGTTCATTGTTTTAATCTTTTCATCAGCAGTCCCCTTGCCTCCTGAAATGATGGCGCCCGCATGGCCCATTCTTTTTCCTGGAGGTGCCGTTCTACCGCCGATAAAGCCGACTACAGGCTTTGTCATATTGGCTTTTACCCATTCAGCCGCTTCTTCTTCTGCTGTTCCGCCGATTTCACCAATCATAATAACAGCATAAGTATCTTCATCTTCGTTAAATTGCTTTAAGACGTCAATGAAATCAGTTCCATTAACCGGGTCTCCGCCAATTCCTACCGCTGTAGACTGCCCTATTCCCGCCTGTGTAAGCTGATGGACAGCTTCGTATGTCAAAGTACCAGAACGGGATACAACGCCTACATGGCCCTTTGTATGGATATAACCAGGCATAATTCCTATCTTGCATTCTTCAGGAGTAATAACTCCCGGACAGTTCGGTCCTATTAATCTTGTCTTTTTGCCTTCCATATATCGCTTAACCTTCACCATATCAAGAACTGGAATATGTTCTGTAATACAAATCGTCAAGTCAAGCTCTGCATCTACAGCTTCCATAATAGCATCTGCTGCAAACGGGGCAGGCACATAGTTGACAGACACTGTCGCGTTTGTCGCTTCAACAGCTTCTTTCATCGTATTGAAGACCGGCACACCTTCTACATCCGTGCCACCCTTGCCTGGTGTTACCCCTGCAACAATTTTTGTGCCATATTCGAGCATTTGCTTCGTATGAAAAAGAGCCGTTGCCCCTGTAATACCTTGAACAATGACTTTTGTTTCTTTATTGATGAATATGCTCATTGATTTCTCCTCCTTTTTGTACATATGACACGATTTTTTCTGCACCGTCCGCCATGGAGCTTGCAGATATTATATTGATGCCTGATTCATTAAGAATTTTTTGGCCAAGCTCTACATTTGTCCCTTCCAGTCTAACAACAAGCGGCACCTGCAGGCTCACCTGTTTAGCTGCTTCAACGATACCTTCTGCAATGATATCGCATTTCATAATTCCACCGAATATATTAACAAAAATGCCCTTCACTTTTTCATCTGACAGAATGATCTTAAATGCTTCAGTAACTTTTTCAGCTGTCGCACCGCCGCCAACATCAAGGAAGTTTGCCGGCTCTCCGCCGTAATGCTTCACGATATCCATTGTAGCCATTGCAAGACCAGCACCATTTACCATGCAGCCGATATTTCCGTTCAAGGCAATATAACTCAAATCAAATTTTGAAGCTTCCAGTTCCTTCTCATCCTCTTCATCCAAATCACGGTATGCAAGAATATCCTTATGTCTGTACAAGGCATTGGAATCGAAGTTCAGCTTAGCATCGAGCGCCATTACATCGCCCTCTTCTGTCAATACAAGAGGATTGATTTCGGCAATTGAGCAATCTTTTTCACAAAATACACGATAAAGGCCTGTCATAAAAGCAACCGCTTTATTTACTTGAGGACCAGGGATATTGATGGCAAATGCAACTCTTCTAGCCTGGAAAGGAGTTAGCCCAGTCAGCGGGTCAATAACTTCCTTGATGATTTTTTCAGGCTGTGTTGCTGCAATTTCCTCAATCTCTGTTCCGCCTTCTTCTGATGCCATCAAGACAATCCGGGAAGTGGAGCGGTCGACTACAAAGCCAATATAGTATTCCTTCTTAATACGGCAGCCTTCTTCAATCAGCAAACGTTTAACAACTTTTCCTTCAGGACCAGTCTGATGTGTGACAAGCGTGCTTCCTAAAATCTGTTCAGCATATTGCTTCACTTCATCGAGAGACTTAGCAACCTTGACACCGCCAGCTTTCCCTCTTCCTCCGGCATGAATCTGCGCCTTAACAACCCATGCATCACTGTTTAAATGCTCAGCAGCAAACAGGGCCTCTTCCACGGTAAAAGCAACACTTCCTTTAGGAACAGCTACACCGTTTAATGCTAGAATTTCTTTCCCTTGATATTCGTGAATATTCATTCTCCCACACCCCTTTTGCTAAAATTTCTTTCGCTTCTTGCCAGGTTCATTAGTGCATACTCTTACTTATGTACGAGGACGAAAAAAAATGGCTTTTTTCCTTCTCGACAAAAAAATATTTTTTCCAATTTAAAAGGACCCCTTCCTTTTAAAAAGTATCTTTAATACTGTATTAATATTCTTTATCAACACAATATTTTCTTACTTTTTGGAAAAAACACTCTATTGTTCACGCTTTCATTTTATAAAAAAGCAACCGTTTTGTCTATCAAAAAGGCTCTATTTTCCAATAAAAAAATAATCCCCTTCGTTTAGGGGACTAATATACTAGATTTCCTTTTGTGTGCCATAGGTTTTATCAAGCTTATAAATAAAAGCAAACACCTCTGCGACAGCCTGATATAAATCTTCCGGTACTTGTTCCTGGATATTGAGCTTGCTTAACAGTTCCACAAGGGATGGATCTTCTTGGATTGGCACTCCATTTTCTTTCGCCTTCTCCACGATATTGTCGGCAATCAACCCGCTCCCCTTAGCAGCTACTATTGGAGCTGCATGCTGATGCTGCTTGTAGCTTAAAGCCACCGCTTGCCTTCGCTGGTTTTCCTTATCCTTGTTCTTCATATTCTGTAATCTACCCCCTTGTAGTAGGCAGAGTTATTTCGCTTTGAATCTAAATCTATTTTCTTCTCTTTATCTTCTTGAAAGGATTTAAAATCTATTGATGACAGACTGTATTGGACTTCGTTCAATTTTTCTCGCAAACCTGCAAGCATACTTTTCATAAGCGGCTCAATCTCACGGTTTTCATTAAAGACCGTTAAATGAACAATCCTCTTTTGCACATGCATATCAATGGCTGTTTCTTTTAAATATGCTAAATCAAGATAAAAAAGGATACGGCAAAAGTCTGCGTCTATTTTTCCGTCTTTCGTTTTCTTTCCACTGTATTGCAGGGTTGCATCCATGGAATGATGCTGAAAATGAAGGGGAAATTGAAGCATCAGCTGCGTAATAGGTCCTGAATCCTGACTTAATAGCTGCAAACCTGTTATCTTGTCCGTAAGGGCATTTGCTAACTCCTTTACAGAAGCGGGAGCATCTTGTTTTAATACATCAAGCAGGAGCGGTTTTAGCTGGTTCCATTGAGCTCCTTTGCCTCCGTCCGGATTGTTCAAAAGTTCATTTTCATAAGAAAACCCAATTGTATGCAGCAGTCTTTGCAAATGCTCTTTGATGGCACCGCCATCTGGCAAATCAACATTTTTACCCGTCTCAAACAACCTTAATGTTTCCTCGAGCTTTGGAAGAGAGAGTTGTTGAGCACTCATCTCACTCAGCAATTTACCAGCAAGATTGTTCATCGTATTGCCGTCCCTTGTTGCCATTAGGCTTGTAAACACCTTCTCTGTGAACGGAAGATTTCTCTGCAGCATTTCCTTAATTGTTTCGATAGCTTTCGAGCTGTCTTGTGCTGATTCCATCCATTTTCCAGCAAGGAAGAGCATTTCTTTATTGAACGGCATTTTTTCATTTAGCAATTGGGCTGCCAAGTTTTTCAGATCATTTGTACGAGGCAAGGACCATTGCTCAAGAAGAGAGTCAGCCCCCCCATCAAGATTTACTGGACTTGCTGCTGATAATACCTTTAAGCTAAGCTTCCCATCTTCATTGTCTTGAACTTGAAACCAATAGTTCTTGTCTGTGCTTAAGGGAGCAGAAAGTTCTGCAAGGAGCCTTTGGCTTCCTGCCTGCACTTCAGCCATATTGTTGGGAAAATGCTTATTAACATGCCCCATTATAATTTGGCCTTGGCGAAGCTCCAGCAGCTTTGAGCTGATTGTTCTTTCTAGATTTGGTTGAAAACTTGGTCCAATTCGTATGTCATTCATTTACATGCTCCTATTCTCCTCTGCCATTTCCTTAATTGGCGAAAAGCTTTTGCGATGATGAATTGTATATCCCTCTCTGTCTAAAGCAAGAAGATGTTCCTTTGTGCCGTAACCCATATTACTCGCAAAACCGTATGCTGGAAATTCTTTATCAAGCTCTCTCATCATTTCATCTCTCGTGACTTTCGCAATAATGCTAGCAGCAGCAATGGAAACACTTTTACTGTCTCCTTTTATAATCGATTTGCTTGGATATGGAACGTCAAGCTTCATCGCATCAATCAACAGGAAGTCAGGCTGCTGATCAAGATTTTGAAGGGCTGCAAGCATTCCTTTTTTGGTCGCCTCGTATATGTTTATACGGTCAATTTCCGCAGGAGCGATAATGCCTACTCCAATAGAAACGGCTTCCTTTTGGATAATCTCGTAAAATTGCTCTCTTTTTGCTTCAGACAGTTTTTTTGAATCATCTATTCCAGGCAAATAAAAGTTTTCCGGGAGTATAACAGCTGCTGTTACAACGGGACCTGCAAGCGGGCCTCTTCCCACTTCATCAATACCTGCAATATATGTATATCCTTGCTTTCTTAGTTCTGTTTCATATGTGCAGAGCTCTACAAAACGGGCATGAAGCTGCAACTCTTTTTCCTTTTGCTTTTCCCATGCAGTTACGAGCTTTTGCACTCCGACTCTTTTGTCTTCTTTTATCGTCTCCCAGTAAGGGTCATTATTGTCTGTTATATCCTCTAATCTAGCTTTTATTTCTTTTAATGTTACATTTGCCACTGTTGAAACTTCCCTTCTCTCTCTTTATATCGTCCCATATTATGAAAGATTTAAGTACAAGTTATGTATCCTCAAAATCAAAAAAGAGAAGTGCCCAAAATAATGGTCAATTCTCTTTTTTAACAAGGTCAGACTCACCCTACTATTAATTATCGCTTTCGTCTTCCTCTATGAAATCTCTTGCTCTTTCGAATGTCAGCCTTCCGAATTTTTCGCTTCTGATTTCTCTGATGACCAGTTCAGTAACTTTGTCATAATCGACTACAGCGCCTCCTGTAAGGCAGCCTCTAACTACACCGATTTTGTCAAACAACTCAACGATATCCTCTGGAATTTCTTCAAGCTGGAACCGTTCCTTTAGCCTTTCAGGATACTCTTTCTCTAAAAAGCGCAAACCAAAAATAGCGATATCCTGCAAATTAAGAATGGTGTCTTTAATCGCACCAGTCAAAGCAAGCTTTAAACCTACTTCTTGATCCTCAAATTTTGGCCAAAGAATCCCTGGAGTGTCAAGCAGCTCTAATTCTTTTCCTACTTTAATCCATTGCTGTGCTTTTGTTACACCAGGAGTGTTCCCTGTTTTTGCGATATTCTTTTTGGCAAGCCTGTTGATTAATGTTGATTTGCCTGCATTCGGAATTCCGACAATCATTGCTCTGATTGCACGGGGTCTAATTCCTTTTGCTCGCATTCGGTCGAATTTCTCTGCAAGCACCACATTAGCTAAAGCTGTGATTTCTTTCATTCCAACACCAGCCTGTGAGTTGATCGCTAATGCTTGAATGCCTTTTTCTTTAAAATAGGCAATCCATTCTTTCGTTCTTTCTCCATCTGCCATATCTGCCTTGTTCAGCAAAACAATCCTTGGCTTATGCTGGATGATCTCATCAATCATCGGATTTCTGGAAGATTGGGGAATTCTTGCATCCACCAACTCAAAAATAATGTCCACAAGCTTCAGCTTTTCTGTTACTTGTCTTCTTGCTTTGGCCATATGGCCGGGAAACCATTGTATCGTCAAAATATCCACCTCAGTTACAAGCTTGCTTTATAAGCAAAGCCTTAGTTCACTATTTGTATGTCTGTTAACGGCCAGTAAATCACGCTCGTGTTGCCAAGTACTTTCTCATAAGACACTGTCCCAATATGGCGGCTGTCTTTGCTGTCACGGCGATTATCACCCATTACGAACAGTTCTCCCTCGGGAACTGTGCTTCTGCCGATTTTATCTTCGAGTTTAAAGGATTCTGTCAGCGGTCCGTCAGTCACCTGCTTTTTGTATTCATCTAAGTACGGCTCGTCATATGCTTTTCCGTTCACATACAAAACGTCGTCCTTATACTCTATTGTATCACCAGGCAAACCGATTACTCTCTTGATATAATCCTTTCCTTCAGGGGCATGGAAAACAATGATATCAAAGCGGTTAGGCTCGCTGATTTTGTAGTTAACCTTGTTAACAATCATTCTGTCTGAATTATGTAATGTGGGCATCATCGATTCCCCGTCCACTACGATCGGAGCAAATAAAAAGGAGCGGATCACAAAAGCCAATGCTACTGCGATTACAAGCGCCTTACCCCATTCCCATATCTCATTTTTCTTTTTCTTCTTTGCCATTTCGTTCACCAATCCTTGTTTTTAGTAAGCATCTCTTCTCCATGCCTTCTAATTGTAACTGTCTTAAGTTTATTAAAAGGCTTTTTTAAACAAAATAATGCTAAAGGACAAACCCTCTCCCTTTTATTGTAGCGAAATAAAAAGTCGAAGTAAAATGCCATGGTCCGTTCCTAATTAAATTATCATGCCTAATATAAGTACGGAAGAAAAAGGGTGAATAGCCAAGTTGCAATAAAAAAGAGCTTGTTGCAAAGAACAGGCTCTTTTTTGAAAATATTATCGAATTTCTTTAATACGAGCTTTTTTACCACGTAGGTTACGTAGGTAGTAAAGTTTAGCACGACGGACTTTACCGCGGCGAATAACTTCAAGCTTCGCAATTTTTGGTGTATGAACTGGGAATGTACGCTCAACGCCTACTCCGTAAGAAACTTTACGTACTGTAAAAGTTTCGCTGATTCCACCACCACGACGCTTAATCACAACACCTTCGTATACCTGAATACGCTCACGAGTACCCTCAACAACTTTAACGTGTACACGTACAGTGTCACCAGGACGGAACGCAGGAAGATCTGAACGAAGTTGTTCTTTTGTGATATCTTCTATTAATTTTTGCATCGTTTTCAACTCCTTCCAACAGACGCTCTTGCAGTCAAATCCTTGCAGCGGAACATCGTTATAAGACTTTCATTGCAGAAATACTTCTGCTCAAGTCACAAGTGTTATCTTAACATAAATAACTTAAGACATCAATATCTATTATTTGTTTTTCTGCAATTCATTTAATAGTTTTTGCTGTTTTGCTGTGAGCGGGTAATTTTCCAGCAAATCCGGACGTCTTTCAAGTGTTCTTTTCAGCGACTCTCTTTCTCTCCATTCGTCAATATGAGCATGATTTCCTGACATGAGTGTATCCGGCACCTTCATCCCCCTGAAATCAGCAGGACGGGTGTAGTGTGGATGCTCAAGCAGTCCTGTGCTGAAGGAATCATTCACATGAGACGCCTCGCTCCCAAGTACTCCTGGAAGAAGTCTGACGACACTATCAATCACTACCATTGCTCCAAGCTCGCCGCCTGTAAGCACATAATCGCCGATTGAAATCTCATCTGTCGCTAAATGCTCGCGAATTCGCTCATCATAGCCTTCGTAATGACCGCAGATAAAAATTAAATGCTCTTCCTTAGCCAGCTCTTCCGCCTTTTTCTGTGTATAACGCTCGCCTTGAGGACACATTAGTACCACTTTCGGCTTAGTGCCGCTCTTTTTTTGCAAATCCTCAACCGCATCAAAGATCGGCTGAGGTTTAAGGACCATTCCCGCACCGCCGCCATATGGATAATCATCCACAGACTGATGCTTGTTATCAGAATAATCCCTGAAGTTAGTGACACCATAGGTCACCTTTTCTGCTTCTTTCGCTTTTTTCAATATAGAGCTGTTAAACACACCATCAAACATTTCTGGAAATAGTGTTAATACATCCACTCTCATTATGATAACAGTCCCTCCATTGGCTCGATAACAACTAACTTCTCCTTAACATCTACTTTCATAACAACTTCCTCGATATAAGGAATTAAAACTTCTTCTTTTTTACTAGTTTTGATGACCCATACATCATTCGCACCTGGTGTAAGAATTTCAGATATAACCCCTATCTCGTCTCCTTCAACTGTTACAACCTTACAGCCGATGATTTCGTGGAAATAGTATTCATTCTCTGCCAAGTCTCCTAAAAAGCTTTCAGGCACCTTTAAAGCGCCGCCTTTCATGTATTCCACCTCATTAACATTATCATAGCCCTCAAATGTCAAAAGGTTAAAGTTTTTATGAAGGCGATGTGTTTTTATTTTTAGTTCTTCTGGATCTTTTTTGCCTTCTCCAAATAGAAAAATCGTATTGCCAATCTTATATCTTTCGTCTGGAAAATCCGTCCGGGAAATGACACGCACTTCACCACGAATACCATGTGTATTAACAATCTTTCCTACATTAAACCATTTTTCCACTATTATCACCTCTAACGTATGTCTACAACTTTTCCATCTTTCAGGAGTATTGTTTTATGAAGCAAGGCCTCATCCCAAACATCTCCAACTTTTATATCAACAATGCCAGTAAGCTCTTGTTCTTTTAGTTCACTGCCCAATGGTAGTATATGTAATTGTGCTAATTGAAACTCTAGTGATTTCTTTTTTTCCTCTTTGTTGGCAAGTCTCTTGCTAATCTGCTGTTTAATAGCATTTGCAGGATGACTTTTAAGCAGCTTTTTTTCTTCAAACTTGAATTGTTCGCACTCCTTTTCAAGCTGAAGCAGCTCTTCTGTGAGTTTCTTCTCTAAGGCTTGTTTCGTTTGTTCGGTTAATATTTGTTTGACTGTGACAGTTTGGAGAATCTGCATTTTTTCCTCCTATCCATGCACTGCTATTTTTAATGCTCGCAAAGCGTCAAACGGCATCCCACCAATACGCTCCCACTTCTAGTATAAAGAATCTGCAAAGAGATATAAACAAATAAAGGAGAAGGGTTCCCCCTCCTCCTTTATTATTCGCTAATTTCTAAAACCAGCTTTTTTTGCTGCTGTGAGCCAGCAGCGTAAACAATCGTTCGAATCGCTTTAGCAACCCGCCCTTGCTTCCCAATTACCTTTCCCATGTCATTCTTGTTGACAGAAAGCAAGTAAATGATTCGATTATCCTCTTCAGTAACTTTTATCGCAACATCATCCGGAAAATCCACAAGGGGCTTAACAATCGTTTCAATTAATTCCTTCATCTTCAAACGAATTACTTACCGTTTTTGATGTTGTGGAATTTCTCCATGATACCTTCGTTAGAGAAAAGGTTACGAACTGTATCAGATGGTTTTGCACCATTTTGTAACCATTGTAGAGCTTTCTCTTCGTTGATATCCACGATAGCAGGGTTTGCTACTGGATTGTAAGTTCCTACTGTTTCAATGAAACGTCCATCACGTGGTGAACGAGAATCTGCTACTACAATACGATAGAAAGGAGTCTTTTTAGCTCCCATACGTTTTAAACGAATTTTTACTGCCATTTTAAAAATGCACCTCCGAATAGTTTCACACAAGATAGTATAATATCAATAGTTGAACAGTTTGTAAAGTGTTTTTTCTTGTCAGACTAAACATTCTGTTCAAATTAATAAAAAACCGCTTGTTAACACCCTTAAAAAGGGTTAAATGGTAATTTAAACTTGCCTTTTTTCTTGCCTTTTTGAGTCATACCCGTCATTTGTTTCATCATTTTTTTCATGTCCTCAAACTGCTTCAACAGCCTGTTCACTTCAGGAACGGTTCTGCCGCTCCCTTTAGCTATACGCTTCCGTCTGCTTGAGTTGATGATTTCCGGGTGTTCTTTTTCTGCCTTTGTCATGGAGCGAATAATCGCTTCCACATGGCTGATTTGCTTTTCATCTACTTGGAGATTATCCAAGCCCTTGATTTTGTTGGCTCCTGGCATCATTTTCAGCAGCTCATCAAGAGGCCCCATGTTACGGACCTGTCCAAGCTGTTCTAAAAAGTCATCTAAAGTAAAGGAAGCTGTTTTCATTTTCATTTCCAGCTCTTTTGCCTTTTCTTCATCGACATTCATTTGCGCTTTCTCGATTAGGCTTAGCACATCACCCATTCCAAGAATACGTGATGCCATACGCTCTGGATGGAACGCCTCTAATGCATCCATCTTTTCACCCAAACCGACAAATTTAATCGGTGTTTGTGTAACAGAACGAATAGATAACGCTGCCCCGCCTCGAGTGTCACCATCTAGCTTCGTTAATACGACACCTGTCAGTCCAAGCTGCTCGTTAAAGCTGCTTGCCACATTGACTGCATCCTGACCTGTCATCGCATCAACTACAAGGAATATTTCATCTGGATTGGAAAGCTCTTTAATTTGCTTTAACTCGTCCATCAATGCTTCATCCACATGCAGACGACCTGCAGTATCGATTAACACATAATCATGATGGTCTTCTTTTGCTTTAGCAATCGCCTGTTTCGCAATCTCAACAGGGCTGACTTGATCTCCAAGTGAAAAAACAGGGAAATCGAGCTGCTTACCAAGTGTTTCGAGCTGCTTAATAGCCGCAGGACGATATATGTCTGCCGCAACAAGCAACGGCTTTCTATTATGCTTTTTACGCAGTAAATTAGCCAATTTTCCAGTTGTAGTTGTCTTACCGGCACCTTGCAAACCAACCATCATAATGACTGTCGGCGGACGGTTGGATACAGCAATCTTGCTTTGTTCTCCGCCCATCAGCTCCGTAAGTTCTTCTTTAACAACTTTAATGACCTGCTGTCCAGGAGTCAGACTTTTCATAACCTCTTGTCCAACAGCACGCTCACTGACTTTTTTAACAAACTCTTTGACTACCTTAAAGTTAACATCCGCCTCAAGCAATGCAAGTCGGACTTCACGCATCATTTCCTTAACATCCGCCTCATTTACTTTCCCTTTTCCGCGGATCTTTTGGATCGTATTCTGCAGTCGGTCAGCTAAACCTTCAAATGCCATTGCGCCGCCTCCTTAATCTAATTTCTCCAGCTCGCAAACTGCTTCCAGCAATGCTGAAACCGAAGGAGTATCATCCTTTAATAACTCTTTTATTTGAACAAAAAGAGTATTACGCTCTTGAAACTTTTGAAGTAAGAGTAATTTATTTTCATATTCTTCCAGCATTGCCTCAGTCCGTTTAATATTATCATAAACAGCTTGACGGCTAACGTCATATTCATCAGCAATTTCACCAAGAGAATAATCATCTAAATAATAAAGAGACATGTAACTTCGTTGCTTCGGTGTCAACAACGACTGATAGAAATCAAACAGATAATTCATTCGTGTTGTTTTTTCAAGCATCGAACAATACCTCCATGTTAAGTCAAACACCTTTACACCCTTATTGTACACACCAACAAAAAAGATGTCAACAGAAAAGCGGAAGGCGACCGTTTAGCGGCGGAGAAACTGGAGGGCCTTGACTGAGATAAAGGAAACACACTGAACGTTAGTGAAGTGATGTTGACTTATCGCAGGGAGAGGACTGAAGTTTCGCAGACGCTGGTCGCCTGCAGCTGGATCAACAGAAAAGCGGAAGGCGCCTGCTTATCGGCGACTAGCATAAGACGAGGTGGCCGAGAAGGGGTGCTCTTCCCCCTTCTTGGACAGCTTGGCTTATGACCTCGAGCCGATGGCGCCTGCAGCTGGACACTGAAAAGCGGAGATGGCCTGTTTAGCGCCGTATGGACTGGAGCTCTTCGTATGAGATAAAGGAAACACGGCGAACGGAGTGAGTCGATGTTGACTTATCGCAAGGAGAAGAGGGAAGTCCATTAGGCGCTAGGCCATCGCAGCTGGATCAACAGAAAAGCGGAAGGCGCCTGCTTATCGGCGACTAGCATAAGACGAGGTGGCCGAGAAGGGGTGCTCTTCCCCCTTCTTGGACAGCTTGGCTTATGACCTCGAGCGGAAGACGACCGTTTAGCGGCGGAGAAACTGGAGGGCCTTGACTGAGATAAAGGAAACACCAAGAGCGTTAGCGATTCGATGTTTCCTTTATCATAGGGAGAAAGTGTTTCTCAACACTGTATAAAAACTACGACTGAAATAATCAAACAAAAAAAAGCCCTGCTGAAGGCTTAGGAGGGTATCCTATCTAAGCTTCAAGCAGGACTTGTATTAAGCGGGTATCCCCGCTTCATTTTTGTATCTTGATGATCTGCGCAATATCATTACGCCTGCTGTAATCAACAATACAGGGACAACGACAGAGAGAAGGGATATTACCCCAATAATAATGAATAATACACCACTTGTGCGAGGTAGCCTATTCATCATAATTATTCCGAACAAAGTTGCTGCGCATGCAATTAATGAACTGATAACAGGTAGTAGCAAGAAATTCTTCCCTGCTGTAATCATATCATCAGCAAATTCCTCGGCTGTACTTGGCATGTTCGTCAGTCCTAGATCTTCTTGGAATGTCGGATCTGCATTATATGCATCTATAAAAGAATCTCTTAGTATATCCCACTTATCAATTTGCGTATAAAGTACTATTGATATTAAGAAACCGATTAACAACAGTACGAATGCAATAATGCCTAAAATTCTTGGCGCTCTCAAATTAAGACTCATCTACAAAAATCACCTCAAGTTTTATGTATGTAACCTCTTTCACAAAAAAAGATTACACCCCTATGATAACATACTTTCTCTAGTACGTTCTTCTTATTTTTTGTTAATTATTCCAATATATAACAAAAAAAAGATCTCTTTATCAATGGTTTGACAAAAAGATCTTTAGTCCACTATATGTGGAATAAGATGATTAGGCTAGCTGTAATTCCCATCATTAGGGCACCGATTATTTTCATCCGTATTCCAGAAAGGCTGCGCAAAAATAGATTTTCCTCTTCTAATGTTATTGGATACGCTTCTTCCTCTAGCAGCCCTTTTTGTCCTAGCATATTGCCAAGATGCCATACGGAACTGCGTTGAACAAGTCGGCCTTTAATAGACAGAAACGCTCCAAACAACATGATAGTTATGAGAATCAGCTGTATGAACACATTATGTTCCTCCTTGCTTTCTTATCATATTTTGCACAGTCTTATTATCTGCCTTGCTGTTGTTTTTATAACACAAAAAAAGCTGTGCAGATATCACAGTAACGGGATGTCTGCACAGCTTTTGCTTATTCTTCCTCCGCTTCAACCAAGTTGGAAAATAAGCCGTATACATATTTTTCTGCGTCAAAGTTTTGTAAGTCGTCCATCTTTTCACCAAGTCCGACTAATTTAACTGGTATTTGCAGCTCATTGCGGATAGCTAGCACAATTCCACCTTTTGCTGTGCCATCAAGCTTAGTAAGCACGATTCCGCTTACGTTAGTCGCTTCTTTGAAAGTCTTCGCTTGAATAAGTGCATTTTGTCCTGTTGTTGCATCAAGCACTAGAAGCACTTCATGTGGAGCACCAGGGATTTCTCTTTCAATTACGCGTTTTACTTTTTCTAATTCATTCATAAGGTTAACTTTGTTTTGCAATCTTCCAGCCGTATCACAAAGGAGGATATCTGCATTTCTTGATTTTGCAGCCTGCACAGCATCGTACATAACCGCTGCAGGATCGGAGCCGGCAGCTTGCTTAATAACATCCACTCCAGCACGCTCTCCCCATACTTCAAGCTGTTCAATGGCACCTGCACGGAACGTATCTCCTGCTGCAAGTACAACCTTTTTGCCTTCTGATTTATATCGGTGGGCGAGCTTGCCGATAGTTGTCGTCTTACCGACTCCATTTACACCAACAAAAAGAATTACAGTCAACCCGTCTTGCTGAACATTTATGGCAGAAGTTTCTTCCTCACCATTTTGATAGATAGCTACTAGCTTCTCTGAAATAACGGATTGTACTTCTCTCGGATCTTGTATATTCCTTTTTTTCACTTCGCTCTTCAGTTCGTCGATTAATTCCATTACTGTCTCAAAGCCGACATCTGCTCCGATAAGAATTTCTTCTAATTCTTCAAAAAAGTCCTCATCCACTTTGCGGTATCTGGACACTAAATCATTCACTTTATCGGAGAAATTACTTCTAGTTTTTGCTAGTCCATCTTTGAATTTTTCCGTAACCGTATTTGTCTGCAGAGACATTTTTTCTTTTAGCTTTTTGAAGAAACTCATTTGATTCCCACTTTCTCATTTAAAGTTGATTGATTATGTTGCAACAAGCTCACTTGTTTCACTTAAGCGAACAGAAACAAGCTTTGATACGCCTGATTCTTGCATTGTCACACCATATAGGACATCTGCTTCTTCCATTGTCCCTTTTCGGTGTGTAATAACAATGAATTGCGTTTCACTGCTGTAAGACTTCAGATAAGAACTGAATCTGAATACATTTGCTTCATCAAGGGCCGCTTCCACTTCATCAAGTATGCAAAACGGCACGGGACGAACCTTTAATATCGCAAACAACAAGGCAATTGCAGTCAAGGCTCTTTCTCCGCCTGATAGCAAGCTTAAGTTCTGCAATTTTTTCCCTGGAGGCTGTGCGACAATCTCTACACCTGTGTTCAGTAAATCGTCTGGATTTGTCAAACGCAATGCTGCATGACCGCCGCCAAACAACCGCTGGAACACGCCTTCAAAATGGCCTTGAATTCCTTCGAACGTTTGCTGGAACCGTTTTTTCATTTCGTCATCCATTTCGTCAATTACTTGGTAAAGGGTATCTTTTGCCTCTTCCAGGTCGGTCTTTTGCTCAAGAAGAAAATCATATCTTTCAGATATTCTTTCATATTCCTCTATCGCCCCAAGGTTAACTGTTCCAAGCTCTTCCATAGCCAGCTTAATCAGCTTCACTTTTTTACGGGCATCTTCTAATTCCATTGTTAGAGGATACTCTTCCTTCGCTCCCTCAAATGTCATCATGTATTCTTCTCTTAAGTTAGTGAGTCTTGAATCAAGTTCTACATCAATTCTGTTTAATTTTACTTCCTCGTCTTTAAGAGCTTGTACCATACCACGGTGTATGCGGCGTGTTTCCTTTACATCAAGATCGAGTTCATCAAGCTGCATTTGGAGCTGCAGGCGTTCTGCGCGGCGCTCGCCAATCAACTGAATAGCAGCAGCCTTTTCCTGCTGTTTTTTTTCAGCAGCATCCTCTAGATGCTCTTCACCTGAATGACTGTCTGTCATTTCAGATGTCAGCAGCTCGAGGTCTTCCTTCACAAGCTGCCATTTAGCTTCTGACTCTTCTAAATCAGAAGTTACCGTAGCCAGCTTTTCTGTTGCGTTGGAAAGCTGTTCTTTTTTTGCAGCGAAGGCTACTCTCAACTCGCCAATAGACTCTGCAACTTGTTCTCTTGATTGGCTTTGTTGATTTTTCTGTTCGGTCAATTGAGCAATCTCCTGCTCAAGTGCTTGAATGTTTTGCACAAACTCGCCAAGCTTTTCGTTCAGAAGCATTTTCCTGTCCTTTAAAGCTTGCTGTTCATCAAGGTAATCTGCCTTATTACGATCATATTGGGACAGCTTCTCATTCATTGTTCTTTCTTCGAATTCAATCTCTCTCTGTTCATCTTTAATGGATTGAATGGAGAAACGGATATCCTCTTGCTTTAATCGCAGTTCTTCTAACGCTGCGCTTTCTTCTTGCGTGGTGTTTTTCCCTTTTTTAAGCTGGTCCTCCAACTTTAAAGATGTCTTTTCCATCTCAAAGATTTTTGTCTTCAAGTCTTCCAATTCACCTTTACGTGTAAGAATGCTCGCTGACTTTTGCTTGATGGCTCCTCCTGTCATGGAGCCGCCAGGATTAACGATTTCCCCTTCTAGCGTGACAAATCTTGACCTATATTGCAGTGCCTTTGCCATTTCATTAGCGCCTTTTAAGTCTTTTGTGATAATGACATTTCCTAATAAATTCCCCATAATGTCTTGGTACTTTGAATCATAGGCAATTAAGTCAGCTGCAACTCCGATAAAGGAGGAATGGCCTTGTACTAACCGAAGCTGAGATTCAGACAGCTTTTTGCCCTTAATAATGCTCATTGGCAAAAACGTTGCTCTGCCGTAGCCGTTTTTCTTTAAATAGGCGATTGCCTGGCGTGCATGCTGTTCTGCTTCCACAACTAGATGCTGCATGCTACCGCCTAAAGCAATTTCTATGCTGACATTATACTCTTTCGGAACGTTCATTAATTCTGCAACAGCACCATGTATCCCAGTAAGCGCCTTGTCTCTTGCCTTAAGAACTTCCTTAACACCTTGGAAAAACCCAGCATAGTCGTCCTCAAGCTCCTCAAGCATCTCTTTTCTTGATTTCGCCTGTTGAATGAACTGGTATGATTGATACAGCGATTTTTCAATTTTTTGGACTTTTGCCTTCATTTCATCCACTGCTAGCTGTTTTTGCTCGTATCCAGCAGCACTGTTTGCCAATTCTGCTTCTAATTCAGCCAATCTTGCCGTAATGCGGGCTTTCTCTGCCACAATCCGTGCTCTTTCCGACGTGAATTTTGCATTATCTTCATCTAGAAGAGAGGTTTTCCGAGTTTGTGATTCCAGCTGCTGGGTGATATAGCTGCTTTCGTTTTTTGAGGCAGCTTGTTCATTCAGCAACTCGATATAATCACTTTTCAAGGATTCAATTTTTTCTTCAAGATTAACATTATAAAGCTGCATTTTCTTTTCGTTGACTTTTAGCTCTTCCTCAATCCGGGTTGCTTCGCTCTTAAGCTGAGTCACTGAAAGAAGATGCTCCTCTTTTTGCTGCTTTAATAAAGATACTTTCTCTTCCAGCTCTGCCTTGCTTTTTTCAAGTTGCCCTCTGTTTTGTGCAGCGTTCTTTTTCCGTTCTTTCAGTACTTCTTTTCTGCCTTCAAGCTTTTCCAGTTCTTCACTTACAAGGAGCAGCACTTGCTGAAGGTCATTGATGGATTCATCCAATGCAGAAACGTCGTTCTTCCATTCTTCCATCTTAGCTTCCTTGCTTTGCAGCATAGAAAGAAGTTGGAGCTCTTTTTCCTTGTAGCCTTCAAGCTGTGCTGAAATAGCTTCGAACTTTTGATGAGCTTCCTCTATATCATGAACCATTAGCGCTACTTCAATTTGTTCAAGATTTTCCTTATGGTCAAGATACTCCTTAGCCATAGAGCTTTGAATCTTCAGAGGCTCGACTTGCCCTTCCAGCTCGTGGAGAATATCATTCACCCTGTTTAGATTCTCTTGTGTTTCTACAAGCTTGCCTTCTGCTTTCTTTTTTCTTGTCTTATATTTAAGCACACCAGCAGCTTCTTCAAAGATGGAGCGGCGATCCTCTGCCTTGCTGTTAAGGATTTCTTCCACTTTCCCTTGGCTGATAATCGAAAAAGCTTCTCTTCCAAGCCCTGAGTCCATAAATAACTCAATAATATCTTTCAGCCTGCAGGACTGCTTATTGATTAAATATTCGCTTTCCCCTGAGCGATAAACCCTTCTGGTTACACTCACCTCGTGATAGTCTAGCGGGAGAAACTGATCATCATTTTCAAGTGTTAAGGTTACTTCCGCAAAATTAACTGCCTTTCTGGAATCACTGCCCGAGAATATGACATCCTCCATCTTACTTCCTCTGAGGCTTTTGGCAGATTGTTCTCCTAATACCCAGCGAATTGCATCTGTTATATTGCTTTTACCGCTTCCATTTGGTCCCACCACTGCGGTCACACCTGGCACAAAATCCACTGCAATTCGATCAGCAAATGATTTAAAACCAACAACATCCAACCGTTTTAAAAACACTTACCTCACCTCCTAAACCCCTTTACTTTTTTGCATCATCTCTAGTTGTCTTTGGTTATTAAGAAAGCAAAGAATCAACAGTGATTTCGCTTTCTTCTTATAGGTGCTTTTATCAGTTTTTATCTGTCTTAGCATCTTTTGTCTTCAGCATAGTTAACGACATCTGTGCTGCATGCTGTTCTGCTTCTTTTTTAGAGCGTCCTGTTCCAGTTCCTAACTCCATATCATTTAAGAACACTTGGGATACGAACTCCCTGTTATGAGCAGGACCTTTTTCTTGCAGAATTCGATAGGAAATAGTCCCAACTGCGTCTCGTTGGACAAATTCCTGAAGCTGACTCTTAAAATCCATCACATGAGAAAAAGCACCGGAATTAATCTTCGGAAACACGACTTTCTCAAGGAAGACAACAACCTGCTCCAGTCCTTGATCCAGGTAAAGAGCTCCGATAAATGCCTCAAAAACATCCGCTAGAAGAGCTGGACGAGCTCGCCCTCCTGTCATTTCCTCTCCCTTGCCAAGCAAGACAAACTTGCCGAACGATTGATCATTAGCAAAAGAAACAAGTGACGGTTCACAAACAATTGCTGCCCGCAGCTTCGTCAGCTCACCTTCGCTCATCATCGGGAATTTCTTAAAGAGGAATTGAGAAACGGTAAGTTCTAATACTGCATCTCCTAGAAATTCGAGTCTTTCATTGTCTTCATGAGGCTTTCTGCGATGCTCATTCACATATGATGAATGAGTAAATGCTTGTTTTAACAATTTTTCGTTTTCAAACTGGATGCCCAGATTTTCTTGCAATTCTTTTAATTTTTTATCATTTGGACGTGTATGTCTCTTATCTTTTCCGTTGCCTCGCATTTTGCCTCCACCTTAGCACTAAGTTTACATATCAATAATAAGTTTAAGTAAAACAGATAAAAAACGCAAAGAAACTTGGAAAGTTTTTTCTCTCCAAGCCGTTCCTTTCAGATAGGCTGTCTTTTATATGCGCTTTTTGCTTATGAAATCCTTATTATTTTAAACTAACTTTCAGCCATTTGCCAGCATTTTTCTAACAGAGGCTTGTATAAGGTTCCATGCAAAAGTGCGCTGTACATTTTAATAAACTTCGACAGCATTAATTTCCCTATTTTTTTGCAATCTAAAAGCCCCGCTATTTAACGGAGCTTTTATTGGTTGGATTAACGATTACCTATGTAATTAACAGCATCTCCTACTGTTACAATCTTTTCAGCATCGTCGTCAGAAATCTCCATGTCGAACTCATCTTCAAGTTCCATAACAAGTTCTACTACATCTAGAGAATCTGCTCCTAGGTCATCTTTGAAAGAAGCTTCAGGCTTAACTTCTGACTCTTCAACTCCAAGACGATCAACAACGATTTTCGTTACGCGTTCTAATACATCTGACATTCTAGTCACCTCCCCTCAATGATTATAGAGCATTTCGAGCAAATAATAAATGCTCTTTTTATTACAAATGAAAAATATGCTGAAATAAGCTTTACGTTAAAGTATTTCTTGATTGCATCATTTTTATTAATATCAGCATATTTCAAATTTATTACATATACATACCGCCATCAATGTGGATTGTTTGCCCTGTAATATAGCCGCTCTCATCAGAAGCTAAAAATACAACTGCATTTGCGATATCATCCGGATCGCCGAATTTCGCAAGGGGAATTTGCGAAAGCATCGCATTTTTCACATCTTCTGGCAGTTTATCCGTCATATCTGTTGTGATGAACCCAGGTGCAACTGCATTTACAGTAATATTTCGTGCTGCAAGCTCTTTAGCAGTTGTTTTCGTTAAGCCGATAACTCCTGCTTTTGCTGCTACGTAGTTTGCTTGCCCGGGATTACCTGTTACACCGACAATGGAAGTAATGTTAATAATTCTTCCTTTTCTTTGCTTCATCATTTGTCTTGTAACACCCTTCGTGCAATGGAAGACGCCCTTCAAATTCGTGTTGATAACATCATCCCACTCTGATTCTTTCATGCGCATCAAAAGGTTATCTCTTGTAATACCAGCATTGTTCACAAGAATGTCCAGGCTTCCAAAGTGAGCAATTGTTTCTTTTATCATCTCAGCTACAGATTCGCCGTTTGAAACATCGCATTGGATTGCAATCGCATCTTTGCCAAGCTGTTTGATTTCCTCAACAACTTCATTAGCAAGAGCTGCACTTCCTGCGTAATTGACAGCTACGTTAGCTCCTTCTTTCGCAAGTTTTAAAGCAATCGCACGGCCGATTCCTCTAGACCCGCCTGTTACTAACGCTGTTTTACCATCTAGTTTCATATTATTCGTCTCCTTTTAACGCTGCTGCAACACTGTTGCTAGTTTCTTCATCATACACAGAATAAATGCGCACATTCCGGTCAATTTTCTTCACTAAACCTGCCAACACTTTCCCAGGTCCAATCTCGATAAATGTATCAACACCTAATTCTATCATTTTTTGGATAGAATCCTCCCATAGAACAGAGGAATAAAGCTGTTCGATTAATTTTTCTTTGATTTCTGTTTTTGCGGAAAGTGGTGCTGCTGTTACGTTTGCGATTACAGGAATCTCTGCGTCGTTCATAGACAGTTCATCAAGGACGGATGCGAATCTTTCCGCAGCAGGCTTCATTAACTCAGAATGGAAAGGCCCGCTTACTTCCAACGGTATCGCCCGTTTTGCGCCAGCTGCTTTTGCTTGTTCAGAAGCAAGCTCAACACCTTTAACTGTTCCAGAAATAACGATTTGACCTGGACAATTCAGGTTAGCAAGCTGTACTGCGTTTCCTTCACTTGAAACAGCCTCTGTAACCTCTGTTAACTTACCGCGCTCAAGTCCCAAGACTGCAGCCATAGCCCCTTGTCCTGCCGGGACTGCTTCCTGCATGTATTCCCCTCTTTTGCGGACAGCATATACTGCATCCTCAAAGGATAGAACATTAGCAGCCACTAAAGCAGAATATTCACCTAGGCTGTGTCCTGCTACAAAATCTGCTTGAATTCCATGCTTTTTAAAGTGCTCAAGCAGTGCTGTACTTGCTGTAAGCAATGCAGGCTGTGTATTTTGTGTTAATGTCAGCTCTTCTTTAGGGCCTTCAAAGATAATGGAAGATAAAGAAAAACCTAATCTTTCATCTGCTTTTTTAAAAATTTCACCGGCAGGTTCAAAATTTGCCGCTAAATCCTTGCCCATTCCAACAGATTGGGAGCCTTGGCCTGGAAACATAAAAGCTATTTTACTCATTACCATCTTTCCTTTCTATGCTGGTTTGCTTGTTTTAGCATTACCCTTCATTTTCAATCGTTGTCTTGATAGTGCCGATTACTTCAGACTTTACAACATCTCTTGTCTGTCTGATGGCGTTGTATATCGCGTTGCTGTCAGAAGATCCGTGAGCTTTAATAACAGGGGCGTTAAGACCAAACAATGCTGCACCGCCATACTCAGAGTAGTCAAGCTTGTTCTTCAAGCCCCTTAGCTCCGGTTTCATTGCACCTGCTGCAAGCTTTGTCTTTAAACTGCTTGTCATTACTTCTTTAAGCATCTTAAACATGGACAATGCTGTTCCTTCAATAGTCTTAAGGACCATATTCCCAGTAAACCCGTCTGTTACAACAACATCACAGACACCGTCAAGCAAATCTCTTGCTTCAACATTCCCGATAAAGTTGATAGGGGCATTTTTTAACTCTTCAAAGGTTTTCTTCGTTAAGTCATTTCCTTTTTTCTCTTCTGTTCCGATATTTAAAAGCCCAACTCGCGGCTCGGCAATTCCAAGGGCTTTCTCCATATAGATACTTCCCATTATCCCGTATTGCACAAGATGCTCCGGTTTAGCATCTACATTTGCACCAACGTCAAGTAGCAAAAAGCCATCTCCGCCTATCGTTGGGAGTGTCGGTGCTAAAGCTGGTCTTTCAATGCCATTTATTCTGCCAACGACAAAAAGGCCTGTTGCCATCAATGCGCCTGTATTTCCTGCTGAAATAAAAGCATCGGCTTTTTGTTCCTTTACTTCATTTGCACATAAAACCATGCTGGCATTTTTCTTTCTTCGCACTGCCCGTGCAGGTTCATCTGTAGCAAGTATTTGTTCTTCCGTATGTAAAATAGATATTCTTTCTTTCTCCGTCAAGAAGGGATTAATTTGTTTTTCGTCACCAACAAGCAGAATTTCGATATCTGGAAAAGCTTGAACAGCTTTTATAGCACCAGCGACAATTTCCTTTGGTGCGTTATCTCCGCCCATTGCATCTAACGCAATTCTCATAATAATTTCTCCCAGTTATTTATTTTTTGACCGGTACATTTCAAAATGACCTTTAAAAACAAGTTCAGACTGCACATAACTGTTTACTTCGACTGTTGTTCTGCCACTTTTCTCGTCAATATTTGTTACTTTTGCTTTTGCGATGATACGTTCTCCTAAATTGACAGAAGATGTAAAGTGGATATTAGCTTTAGCAGTAAGAGCCAAGTCATCATCTATTAAAGCAACAGCTAAAGAATTCGCCTGTGCAAACAAATGATGCCCTCTGGCAATACCGTTCCGCTTGAAAACATGCTCTGGCATGATTTCTAGCATAGATATAGCGTTGCTGTCTAATTCGACATCTATAATTTCTCCGATTACCTCTTCAATCGGCAATGATTTCACTTCATCCTCTAGTGTCTTCGTCGCAACCGTTTTTATCCTTTCCCTCAGCTCAGGAATGGATAATTCTAAACGATCTAATCTGATTGTCTGCACACTAACCGAAAATTTTTCCGCCAATTCTTCATCTGTAATGAAAGGTGTTTCTTTAATTGTTTGTACTAACAATGATTGCCGTTCTTTTTTGCTTCTTCTCATCTGCAACACCGTCCGCGCTATTAAGACTAGGTACTAATAGTAGTATATAATAAATAAAAGGCAGATTGCAAGCTGTAACTTTGCAATCTGCCTTTCTTCCATTCTCGTTTTAATCCAGTTTTTCTCCTGACATTACTCCCGTTCGCTCGAGCATCTCCCTTAAAATGCGGTATTCATCAGACTCCCAAAACGCCTTCGAGTCGACAAGAACAGCGGCGTCATTTCTGGCTGTTTCAAGAACTCGATAGTCATGAACCATATCTGCCATCTTAAATTCTGGCACACCGCTTTGCTTCCTGCCAAAAAAGTCACCTGGGCCTCTAAGCTCCAAGTCTTTTTCGCTCAAAACAAACCCGTCGTTTGTTTCCGTCATAATTTTCATTCGTTCTTTTCCAACATCCGTTTTCGGATCTGCTATTAGCACACAATATGATTGAGCATCGCCCCGGCCGACACGGCCTCTAAGTTGGTGCAGCTGTGACAGACCGAATCTTTCTGCATCATAAATGAGCATGAATGTAGCATTTGGAACATTTACACCAACCTCGACTACTGTTGTGCTGACAAGAATCTGTGTTTCATTTTCGCTGAATTCCTTCATAATGGCATCCTTTTCAACTGCAGGAAGCTTGCCGTGCATGAGTCCAACCTTATAACGGCCTTGGAAAAAGGTCGCCAATGTTGTATGCACATCTATTGCATTTTGCACATCCAGCTTCTCTGATTCTTCTATCAGCGGACAAATGACATATGCTTGTCTTCCTTGGGAGAGCTCTTTCTCCATGAATTGCAGTATTCGTGTCAGCATATCATGTTTCACCCAGTATGTTTCAATCGCTTTTCGCCCTGCCGGCATCTCATCAATAATACTTACATCCATTTCTCCAAAAGCTGTAATCGCAAGCGTTCTTGGAATCGGTGTCGCTGTCATAAAGAGAACATCTGGACTTGACCCTTTCTCTCTCAGCACTCTGCGCTGTTCAACACCGAAGCGATGCTGCTCATCTGTAATAACAAGACCAAGTGATTGGAATTCGACATCGTCTTGTATAAGGGCATGCGTGCCGACTAAGATGTGTATATTTCCTTCTTTCAGCTCGCTTAAAAGTTCTCGTCTTTTTTTTCCTTTGACAGAGCTTGTCAGCAAAGCAACTCGGATTCCTACTTTTGAAAACATGGACGTAAGTGATTCTGCATGCTGCTCTGCCAAAATTTCAGTTGGAACCATTAAAGCACCTTGATGACCTGCAAGAATGGTTGCATACAAAACGATGGCAGCTACAACCGTCTTCCCAGAGCCTACATCTCCCTGTAAAAGCCGATTCATACGGTAATGACTTTTCATATCTTTTAATATCTCATTTACAACCCTTTTTTGTGCGCTCGTAAGGGGAAACGGCAGACCGTTAATGAAATCCATCAGCATATCAAGCTTATATTCCTGCTTCATTCCTTGCGAGTTTTCGCGCTCGTGCTTCCGCAATGCCTGCATTTTTAATTGAAACAGCAAGAATTCTTCGTAAACAAACCGCCTTCTAGCAAGCTTTAACTCTTCTCTACTAGGCGGAAAGTGGATGATTCGCAGTGCGTCACTTCTTCTCATCAGCTTATATTTCGCTAAAAGTGAATCTGGAAAAATTTCTTCTATTTCCTGCTCGAATTGAGTGAGCGCTGCTGAAATGTATTTCCTTAAAGCTTTAACCGTTATACTTCCTCTTACCGTATAAACAGGCTCAAAGTCTTGGGCTTTTTGGTTACTGCCGACTTGCAGATGTGTTGCCGTTATTGTTTGCCGGTGCTGATCCCATTTACCTGTAACGGTAATCAGCTCTCCTAGAGCCAGCTTGTTTTTTAAATAATGCTGGTTAAAAAAGACAGCACTAATTAAAACATTGCCAATTAGCACTTTCACCGTTAATCGGGATTTTTTGCGTCCGTGAAAGATTAGGGAAGGTTCACTATGGACCTTCCCTTCTACTGTCACCTTTTCTTCATGCTTCATATCTTCTGGATTACGGACACGAAAATCTTCATAACGATAAGGGAAATATTCAAGCAAATCATAAATCGTGTGAATTCGCATGTCTTCTAACTGTTTTCTTGTCTCAGGTCCGACGCCTTTTAGCTGGTCCAATGGAAGATTTAAATTTTTATTCACTTTCCTGCTGCAGCATTACCGAAGATTTCTGCTTCCAGTCTCCGGCCAGTTGGTGTTGCTGCCAACCCTCCTTGCGCTGTTTCTCTTAAGCTTGACGGCATACTTAGACCAATGCGGTACATAGCATCGATAACTTCATCACACGGAATTCTGCTTGTAATTCCTGCAAGCGCCATATCTGCTGCTATCATCGCATTTGCTGCTCCCATTGCATTTCTTTTCACACATGGAACTTCCACTAGTCCAGCAACTGGGTCACATACTAGTCCAAGCATATTTTTTAACGTGATTGCCATCGCATTAGCGCTTTGTTCTGGCGTGCCTCCTGCCATTTCTACAATAGCTGCCGCTGCCATACCTGCAGCTGATCCGACTTCCGCTTGGCAGCCTCCAGCTGCACCAGAGATAGACGCATTGTTTGCAACAACAAACCCTAATGCTCCTGATGTAAATAAAAAGTTAAGCATTTGCTCCCTAGTTGGATTCAGTTTGTTTTTCACTGCAAATAATGTTCCTGGAACAACGCCAGCAGAGCCTGCTGTCGGAGTCGCACAAATCATTCCCATTGCCGCGTTCACTTCATTTGTTGCAACCGCTTTGCTGACAGCATCAAGGATTACTTCACCTGACAGGAAGTTGCCCTTATTTATATACTCTTGCATAAGCACTGCGTCTCCGCCAGTTAAGCCTGAATGGGAAACAACACCGTTAAGCCCTCGTTCAACTGCCTGCTCCATCACTGTTAAATTTGTATCCATTTGGGCAATAACTTGTTCCCTTGTTTTTCCTGTAATTTCTATCTCTTGCTCAATCATTATTTCTGAGATGGGCTTATTTTGCGTGTTTGCCATCTCTACAAGTTCCGCTACATTTCGAAACATCGTTCTTCCCCCTAGCTTAATCAACAATTCTTGTAACCTTTTCCATTCCTTCAAGGTCTTCTATTTCTTTCAGAATTTTTTCTTCTATATTTTGGTCTACCTCAATCGTCATTAAGGCAAGTTTTCCTTTTTCTTTCCGGCTTACTTCCATATGCCCAATGTTAATTTCATATTTTGCCAAAACATTAGACACTTTAGCAATCGCACCAAACCTGTCATTATGAACAACAAGAATGGCTGGATGATGCCCGGATAGCTTGAGTTGAAAACCATTAAGTTCTGTGATTTCAATCTTTCCACCACCGATTGAAATTCCGACAAGTTCCAGTTCACCGTCATCATCGCCTACACGAATTCTTGCGGTGTTAGGATGTTCCGGAATGGCCTCTTCTACATGAAACTGAACCTTCATTCCCCTTTGCTCAGCCAACTCAAGGGATGATTTTATTCTTTCATCAAAAGTATCAAAATCAAGAATACCTCCCACGATGGCAACGTCTGTTCCATGGCCCTTATAGGTTTCAGCAAATGATCCATACAGATGTACATCAACCCATTTCGGCTGTCTTTCAAACAAGCTTCTTGCCACCCGGCCAATTCTTGCCGCGCCTGCTGTATGGGAACTGGACGGGCCGATCATTACTGGTCCAATAATATCAAAAACGCTTTTATATTTCATATAAATAACTCTCCCTTAAACTGACTCGTGAACACAAAACAAACAATCTATATTATTCAAACGCGAAAAAACGTAAATTCTTTTAATATAATAACATAGGTTATGCAAGTTACGCCGATATTTCTTCTTTTTCCATTTCATTCGTTAAACACAAAAAAACCACTGTTTTAAACAGTGGAAAAAATCACCATGATTTTATTTTTTTGTTTATTCGACTGAGAAAATGAAGGAATACAGCGGCTGTTTACCGTCATGAATTTCCACTTCTACATCTTCAAACTTATCTTCTACAAAGGATACGATTGCTTCTAACTCTTCATCAAGGGCATCTTCCCCTTTGATGATTGTCAGTATTTCTGAATCTTCGTCAATCATCGTACTAAGCAGCTCTTTAGCAGATTGTGCTTTATCCTTGCCTTTAGCCACAATCTTTCCATCTGCTATTCCCATGAAGTCCCCTGTTTCTATTTGAAGTCCGTCAATTGTTGTATCTCTGACTGCATACGTTATTTGACCTGTTTTCACATGCTCTAACGCAGCAATCATACCTTTTTTATTTGACTCCATATCACTTGTCGGATTGAATGCAAGCAATGCGGACATTCCTTGCGGCACTGTTTTAGACGGAATAACTGCAACATCTTCCTCTAAAACCTGTGCTGCCTGTTCTGCTGCCATGATGATATTTTTGTTATTAGGCAGAATGAACACTTTTTTAGCATGAACCTTTTTCACAGCATTGACAATATCTTCTGTGCTCGGGTTCATCGTTTGTCCGCCTTCAATGACACTATGTGCCCCGATGCTGCGGAACATGTCAGCAATACCGCTTCCCATAGACACAGTAACAATACCGTATTCTTTTAGCTCCTCACGCTTTTGGGTTGGAGCATCAAAGGATTCCTTTGATCCTTCAACCAAGCTGCTGTGCTGTTCACGCATGTTCTCTATTTTCATCTTAATAAGATTTCCATATTTTTGCCCAAACGTTAGAACTTCACCTGGCAGATTGGAGTGGATATGTATCTTAACAACTTCATCATCTGCAATGACTAGCAATGAATCGCCGTATTTGCTTAAATCCTGTCTGAATTGATCCTCTGAGAACGGCTTGCCTTCCAGTTTATCTTCTTCAAGACGCACCATGAATTCCGTACAGTATCCAAACTCGATATCTTCTGTATTCATGAAGCCATGAACATTTTTATGGTGCTCAGCGTTAACAAGATCGTTCATAGAAACTGTTTGCTGTACTGTCTCTGGCAGCTCTTCTCCAGTCAGGACAGACAAGAAGCCTTCATAGACAAAAACAAGACCTTGGCCACCGCTGTCCACAACGCCAACTTCTTTCAGCACAGGCAGCAGTTCAGGTGTTCTGTTTAAAGACGCTTTTGCTTCTGTAACAACATCTGTCAAAACTTCTGTGATATCATCTGTCTTTTCTGCTGATTTAACTGCTTTTTTCGCCGCATCTTTTGCAACAGTCAAAATCGTTCCTTCAACCGGCTTCATTACTGCTTTATAAGCGGTTTCCACGCCGAACTGGAGGGCATTTGCGAACTCTTGCGCAGTGATGCTCTCTTTTTGTTCAATTGATTTTGAGAAGCCGCGGAATAATTGGGAAAGAATAACACCAGAATTCCCTCTGGCTCCCATAAGCAGTCCCTTTGAAAGGGATACTCCGACTTTGCCGATGTGGGACTGAATATTATTTTGAACTTCCTTTGCACCAGATGTCATCGACAGGTTCATATTTGTTCCTGTATCTCCATCGGGCACTGGGAAAACATTTAACGCATCTACATAATTAGCATTAGAGGATAAATGGTTTGCTCCCTGGATTACCATTTCGGCAAATCGCTTTCCTTCTAAGACTGTAATTGTCACTAAGATTTCCTCCTCACTACGGGTTCGTGACACGAACTCCCTGAACGTAAATATTAACCGAGTCAACGGCAAGTCCAACTGTTTTATTGAGTGTATATTTCACTTTAGATTGAACATTGTGCGCAACCTCGGAAATTTTCGTTCCGTAACTTACAATTATATACATATCAATATGCACTTCATCATCTACTTTTCGAACCATAACTCCGCGAGTGAAGTTTTCTTTTCGCAAAATATCTGTTAATCCATCTTTAATTTGATTTTTTGATGCCATCCCAACAATGCCATAACAATCAACAGCAGCTCCTCCTGCGATTGTTGCGATTACTTCTGTTGAAATATCAATTTGTCCGAAATTTGTTTTTAGTTCAATGGACATGAGTGTTCCCCCTTTGGAATTGCTCCTTGACTAATGACATTTTACTATAACACACTGCTTTTTGAAAGCTATTGTTGAAAACCTTTTATTTCTGGCTATAAAAAGCTTTCCAGCCTTTTACTATTTGGAAATTAATGCAACAGACTTAGCGTTTTTTTGTCTGTTTAAGCTGATTTCGCGCTCTCCAATTATATTTTTTTCTTCTATTGTTTCACTAGATTACAACAATATACACACTGCTTTTTTCTCCCTGTAAAAAACATGTCAAGGAAATTTTCTTGAAACCTTCCATCACAGCTATTGCATTCATGTCCGTTGTATGATAAATTATTAAAGTATCTTTGTGAGGACTATTTAGGATATTTCTCAAGATTAATGCTATCTATGAATTTTTAAAGCTCGTTTATGATGAGTTTTGGTTATAAGGAGGGAAATATACATGCCACGTAAATGTGTTGTAACTGGTAAAAAAACAACTACAGGTAATGCTCGTTCCCATGCGATGAATGCTAACAAGCGTACTTGGGGAGCAAACCTTCAAAAGGTTCGTATTTTAGTAGACGGTAAACCTAAACGTGTTTGGGTTTCTGCTAGAGCTCTTAAATCTGGTAAAGTTGAACGCGTATAATGCGAAAATAAAAAAGGACACATTGCTGTCCTTTTTTATTTTTGTCTAAATTTTCAAATGAAGTCGGTCTATTTTGTACAGACAACACTAATCTAAAAATGAAAGGTTGTCTGTACAAAAAAGAAATGCTTCCCATACTGGTGTTTATTCTTTTTTGAATGTTCCTAACATTGCACGGACAAGCCCGCCTAAAAACTTAGGCAATTTAATGGTATAAAATCTCATGAATACCGTCCCTCCTTCAACATTAGCAAAAAACCGCAAACTCGCTACAACACACTACATGCTATTCAAAAAATCCAAAATGAGTACATATTTTTTCCATCATTAATCATGACTCCTTACCACCATTAATATGCCGCTCGCAAATGAAAAAGTACCATAATCCTCAATAATTTCATTGCTGATACACAATGTGCTGCTGACAGGAAGATCCCTATCATTTAAAGGATATTTGAAGCCTTGTAAAGTTAGACCAGTTATTTCAGATCCGTACGGAAAAAAAGACACATAGCGGCGGCTTTCCTCTCTTTTTAATTTATAAGTGCCTGCATTGACTATTGTGACGATATTTTTCTTATCTATTATTTCAATCGTTACATCAGGATGCTCGGTTAAATACTTAAGCAATAACTGGAGATTCGCAATCGTATGGTCTAATCTCCCTCCAGTTGCTCCAAATAGCCTTATAGTGGACGCACCGAAGCTTATAGCCCAGTTGATTGCAAGTTCCATATCTGTTTCATCCTTTTCCGGCTTAAAGGTTTTTAACTCATGTGAATGGCTGCTAATCCGTTGTCTTTCGGCATCTGTTACAGAGTCAAAATCGCCAAACGATGCAAAGATAGGAATATCTCTTTCCACTAAATATAGAGCTCCCCTGTCCACACCTACCCATTTGCTGTTATCTTCCATATATCCAGGCAATGACGGTATTAGACCGGCTGGACCGCCTGCCATAATATTAATTTTCACGTTAGTTCCTCCCTTTAGTTAGCAAAAAAAGAGCATGGGAATTACATCCATGCTCTTTATTAATTTGATTAATATTTCGGCTTCCTGTCTTTTAGTTCTTGCAAGAAGTCTTTATAATGCTCATAGCGGTACTCTTGAATATTACCAGCGTCGACTGCCGCCTTAACAGCACATTTCGGCTCAGACAGATGCAAGCAGCCTCTAAACTTGCAAGCTGCGCTTGTGCTTTCTATTTCAGGGAAACAATAATTTAAATCCTCCAGCTCCATTTCATCCTCAAACTCTAAGGAACTAAAGCCCGGCGTATCTGCTACTAGAGCATCTCCGACAGTTATGAGCTCCACATGGCGGGTAGTGTGTTTACCCCTTCCTAAATGGGATGATATTTCATCTGTTTTTAAACTTAAATCTGGACGGATTGCATTTAAAAGAGACGACTTGCCAACACCTGATTGGCCTGCAAATACGGATATTTTTCCACTTAGTTCAGGGAGCAGTGTTTCAATACCCTGCTCTGTTTCAGAAGAAGTAAGGATGACCTTATAGCCGACTTGCTCATAGTAAGCAGCATATTCTTTCATCCTGTTTGCTTCTTCCTCACTCGTCAAATCCATCTTTGTGATACAAATAACAGGATCAATCCGGTTGAATTCGACTAATGCAAGAAAACGATCCAGCAATGCAGTGCTGAAATCAGGCTCCACACTGGAAAATACAAGTATTGCCTGATCAACATTGGTAATCGGGGGCCGAATCAGTTCATTCTTGCGCTCCTTTACCTCCAAAATATAACCATCTGTCACATTCTCTGCCTGAAATACTACTTCGTCGCCTACTAATGGGGTGATTTTATTCTTGCGGAATACACCCCTGCCTCGGCACTGTGTAATCTCTCCATCGCTAATCACATAATAAAAACCGCTTAATGCTTTAATGATTTTGCCTTCTGGCATAGATTATAACGCTCCTTAACCTGGATATGGCACTTCTTCATCAATGATGACACTTTGATCACGAAACACGCGATAGTAGCCCTTTCCGCCTTCTGGAATTCTTAGTGTAATTGTCTTTTTTGTCGTTTCCGTTATAGAAAAGGTATCTATTGGCTCTGTCATATTATTTTCCAAATCGCCAATATATATTTTTACTTCTTGCGCTTTCGGCTGTCCGTCTTCTGTCATTTCAGTCGGTTCAAATGGTATCGTGATTTCCTGTGTTACTTCTTTAGGGGGCACTTCTTCCTTACCCTTTGAAAGCACAACAGAAACTTGTGCGCTAATCCGCACATTTGTACCCGCTGCCGGTGTTTGAGAAATGACTTTTCCTTCATCGACGGTGTCGCTGTATTCCTCCGTGAAGGTCACGGCTAAATCTTGTTCATCAATATAATCATTGACTTCTTTTTTTGTATAACCAGCCAAATCTGTCAGTTTAATAAACTGTGCTCCTTTGCTGATCGTAAATTCTAACTCAGCATCTTCCGGAACGACTTCGTCTCCTTTTTCAAAATCTTGTTCAAGGATAGTTCCAGAAGGCTGTGATTCATCGAATTCCTCCACTTTGCTGATGTTCTTAAAGCCCTGCTTTTCCAACAGCTTCACAACATCTTCATATTCCCTGCCGACGTAATCATCCAGTTCATACTTCTCTTTCCCTAAGCTTTCATAAAGGGTGATTGATGCACCTTGTTTCGCATTATTGCCTGCTTTCGGTGCTGTGCGGATTATAGAACCTGCATCCACTTCTTCATCATTTAGTGTCTTGATTTCTCCGATTTTAAAACCAGCTGCTTCGAGTTCTGATATTGCTTCATCTTTTGTCGAACCTGCAACATCAGGGACCGCAATTTCCTCAGGAATGTAAATGGCCGGAAAAAGTGTGATTGTCAGTATGGCGAGAATAACTAAAACCAAAAATGTAGAAACTAACGCAATCGTCAGCTTTTTCCCTTTCTTTTTCGGCTTTTTTTGCTTTTTCTCTTTGCCTGCCTTCTCCTTCGGTTCTTCCTTTGCATGCTTTTCTTCCTTCGCATGTACAATTGTTTCGTCTAAGTTAGGAAAGCTGCGGTCATCGGTAATAATCGGAATAGCTTTCGTTGCTTCATCATCCACCGGGACATGAAATTTCGGTTCATTTATCCGTTCCGGGTCAAGTGCTGTCCGCAAATCCTCTTGCATTTCTTCCATGCTGCTGTAGCGGTGGAATGGATCTTTTGCAGTTGCTTTTAAGACAATGTTCTCCACACTTTGCGGAACCTCACTGTTCCATCTCCTGACACTCGGCGTTTCTGACTGGAGATGCTTCAAGGCGATGGAAACTGCTGATTCGCCTGAAAACGGCAGTCTTCCTGTCAGCAGCTCAAACATGACTATCCCCAGTGAATATATATCCGACTTTTTATTGGCCATCCCGCCTCGCGCCTGTTCTGGTGATAAATAATGGACAGATCCGAGTACCGAGTTTGTCTGCGTAATGCTCGTTGCACTCAATGCCATCGCTATGCCAAAATCTGTGATTTTAACATTGCCATGGTTATCAATTAAAATATTATGGGGCTTTATATCCCTGTGGACAATATTGTTTTGATGGGCATGAGAAATTCCGGATGTCAGCTGTCTCATGATATCTAATGCTGTTTCAATAGGCACGGGAGAATGTTTTTGTATGTATTGTTTTAAGGTGTCTCCTGCCACATATTCCATGACAATGTAATAGATGTTTCCTTCTTCGCCGACATCATAAATATTGACGATATTCGGATGAGCCAAACTGGTGGCCGATTGTGCTTCTCTGTGAAAACGACGGATAAATTCTTCATCATTGACGAAATCCAGACGCAGCATTTTCACTGCTACATCACGGTCAAGAATCATATCATGGGCAAGATAAACATTGGCCATTCCCCCGCCGCCGATCATATCAATTATCTTATAGCGACCACTTATCCTTTTGCCTATCATCATCTTGCTTCACCTGCTTTATTACCGTCAAAAAATTCAAGGATAATGACTGTTATATTATCTTCGCCGCCATTTTTATTGGCTGTTTCAATTAAATACTCAGCCTTTCGTTCTAAAGTTTCTGGAGCTCCAAGCACTTCCTTAATCTCCTCGTCTCCCACTTTATTAGATAAGCCGTCCGAACAAATGAAAATAACATCTCCCTGTTCAAAAACAATCGTAATCACGTCTATGTCAAGCTGCTCATCTGTGCCTAGCGCCCGCAGCACAACATTTTTTCGCGGATGATGCTCAGCATCCTCCTTCGTGATCTGTCCCATCCTTACTAGCTCATTCACAAGGGAATGGTCCTCTGTAAGCTGCTTAAAGCCGTCCTCGTTATAGAGATAACAGCGGCTGTCGCCGACATGGGCAATCGTAGAAAAACTGTCTGTACTGATAACAGCTATAATCGTTGTCCCCATCCCATCACATTCCGGGTTTTCTTGGGCATAACGCAAAACAATCTTGTTGACTTCAAGAATATGCGATTTTAACCAGTTTTCAGCTGCATCTGCTGTTATGATTGCTTCCGCATTCTCCCAAAAGTTAGCTAGATTTTCAACAGTTAAACGGCTTGCAACATCACCAGCACGGTGGCCGCCCATACCATCGGCTACGATGGCAAGGCGCTGTCCGGCTTTGTTGAAGCAAATCGCTCCACTATCTTCATTATGCTGTCTGACTTTCCCTTTATCTGTCATGAATATTTGACTCAAAAGTTATCACCTCGTCTCTTCTTGTCTCTCCTTCGCGCGAAGCTGGCCGCAAGCAGCATCAATGTCTGAACCTTGTTCTCTGCGGATTGTTACATTTACACCACGGTCTTTTAACGTTTTCTCAAACAAGAAAATTTGATCTCTTGGTGTGCGAACATAATCGCGTTCTGGAACATAGTTAACAGGTATTAGATTCACGTGGCATTTAACCCCTTTTACAAGTTTAGCCAATTCTTCCGCATGTTCTACCTGGTCATTAACATTTCCGAATAAACCATACTCAAAGCTTACTCTTCGTCCTGTTTTATTAATATAATAACGGATAGCATCCATTAATTCAGGAAGCTTATACGCTCTGTTGATTGGCATAAGTCTGCTTCTAATTTCCGTATTTGGAGCATGCAGAGAAACGGCAAAGTTGATTTGCATGTTCTGGTCGGCAAATTCATAGATCTTCGGAATGATACCACTTGTCGAAACCGTGATATGTCTAGCACCGATATTTAATGCTTTATCATGGTTAATGATTTTTAAGAAGCTGAGCATGCTGTTGAAGTTATCAAAAGGCTCACCAATTCCCATGATTACGACAGAGCTTACACGCTCATCCAATTTATCAAGGGCTTGCTGTACTTTTACGACTTGAGCAACAATTTCTCCTGCTTCTAGGTTTCTTTTTAATCCACCAAGGGTAGAAGCACAGAATGTACAGCCGATACGGCAGCCGACTTGTGTCGTTACACATACAGAATTACCATAATCATGTCTCATTAAAACTGTTTCAATGGAATATCCATCATGAAGTTCAAATAAAAATTTAATAGTACCATCACTTGATGTTTGTTCAATAATCGTTTTTAATGTTGTAATTGTGAAATTCTCTTCTAAAAGCAAACGGAGATTTTTCGACAAGTTAGACATATCTTCAAAGGAAGTAACCCTTTTTTTATAAAGCCATTCAAAGATTTGTTCTGCTCTAAACGCTTTTTCATTATGCTCTTTTAACCATTCTCTCAACTCGTCCAATTGCAAAGAGTAGATGGATGGGATTGTCGGTTCTGCTGTTTGTTTTCTTCTTGATGATTTTACTTGTTCCATTTTATTGCACCTTCTTTCTTAATGCCGCAATATAAAAGCCATCAGAGCCAAAATATTGTGGTAATACCTGCAGTTCATGCCCATTTGCATATTTCTGAATAGATGCGGGCAATCGTTCCACTAAACTTGTATCTTTTTCAAATTGGTTATTTGTTTGCAAAAATTGTTCCAGCACTGCTTCATTCTCCGCTTTATCAACAGTACAAGTGCTGTAAACCATTGTACCGCCCTTTTTTAACAATGGAGATAATGATTCAAGGAGCTGAAGCTGTATCGTATGAAGACGGCTGACATCCTCTTCTTTTTTTGCGTATTTAATATCAGGCT
Source organism: Niallia sp. Man26 (assembly GCF_022049065.2). NCBI lineage: Bacteria > Bacillati > Bacillota > Bacilli > Caryophanales > Bacillaceae > Niallia > Niallia sp. Man26. The sequence goes on along the minus strand of NZ_CP095743.1, from coordinate 1,378,842 downwards.
TTCTCCTCATTACCCCAAAACCGGAGCAAGGGGCGTCAAGCAGAATTCTGTCAAAGGATTCTTTCTCCAATACTTCAGGCAAACGACGGCTGTCCATCGCTTTTGTGTTAATATTATCCAAATGAAGTCTTTGGGCATTTTGCTGAATAAGTTTCACTTTATGCTCATGCAAATCAACAGATAGCACATTGCCACCATTTTGAAGCTTTTCAGCTATATGAGTTGATTTGCCTCCTGGTGCAGCACATGCATCCAGGACAGTTTCGTCTCCATCCACATTAAGAGCATAGGCAACAATCATAGAACTCTCGTCCTGAATTGTCAACAAGCCTTGCTTAAAGCAGTCAGAATTAGCGAGATTGCCTTTTAGTCCTTGGATGCCTTCAGGAATAATGTCGCTTGCTGCAACTTGATAGCCTTCCTCCTCTAACATACGCAAACATTCACCGACTGTTGTTTTGGTTGTATTGACCCGTGCTGTCTGCACAGGAGCAGTTAAGTTAATTTCGCACATTTTTTTTGTGTCTTCAAAACCAAGCTGATCTATCCAGCGTTTAACAAGCCACAAAGGATGACTCATCTCAATGGAAAGCCTTTCGGCTGGATCCTTAATGGAATCAAAGGCAGGAAGCCCTTTTCTTTGGATATTGCGAAGAACACCATTTACAAGACCTGCTATTCCTTTATGACCTTTTCTTTTTGCAATCTCAACTGCCTCATTGATAGCAGCATGATCTGGAATACGATCCAGAAATACGAGCTGATATAAAGTCATTTGCAAAAGTGTAATGACCCAGCTTTCCATCTTTTTCTTGTTTGTCAAAAAGGTATCCAAGTAAAAGTCCAAGGTCATTTTCCGCTGCAGTGTGCCGTAGACGATTTCTGTCAAAAGCCCGATATCCTTTTGCGGTATTTCATTTTTTTTAATGCTGCTGTTCAACAGCAGGTTGCTGTATGCCTGGTTGCTGTTAATGCTCTCTAAAATTTCGAGTGCTGCTTCCCTGACGTTTTTCTTTTTAGTTTTCATTGATAACTCCTAATATTTCCTTGACAGCAAGCTTCGCACCTGCACCACGCAGGAAAACGTCAGCTGTCATTTTTTTCTTGCCTGCTGGCTGAAGTTCTGTAATCTTTATGAACGAACCGCTGCCAGTTGCTACGATTAGACCGTCTTCCTCAATGCTTACAATCGTGCCTGGAAGAGCATCTGTCTGTCTAGCTATTTTTTTTGCTCCCCATATCTTCATCGGCTTACTTTCGTATTCTGTAAAGGCAACAGGCCACGGGTTCATGCCGCGAATTTTATTGTATATCTGCTCTCCTGATGACGACCAGTCGATTCTTTCATCAGATCTTTTTATATTTGGTGCAAATGTCGCCTTCTCGTCATCTTGAGGAATCGGTGTTAATTCACCGGCAATCAGCTTAGGTAAGGTGCTGGACAGGAGCTCACTGCCTGTTTCACTTAGTTTATCATGCAATGTACCAACTGTATCTTCTTCCTCAATCGGCACTTCTGCAACAGTCAGGATGTCTCCCGCATCTAGTTTTTCCGCCATGTACATGATGGTAATACCAGTTTTCTCTTTCCCTTGAATAATGCTGTAATGGATTGGCGCTCCGCCTCTAAGTTCAGGCAACAGAGACGCATGGACATTAATACAGCCCAGTTTCGGAGCATCAAGAAGCTCTTTCGGCAAAATTTGACCGAAAGCAGCTGTCACAATTAAATCAGGATTCAAAGCGATTATTTGCGCTAATTCTTCAGATTGACGTATTTTCTCTGGCTGGTAAACTGGTATACCGTGCTTTAATGCTTCAACTTTTACTGGTGGAGGAGTAAGCACTTTTTTTCTGCCAACAGGGCGATCAGGCTGTGTGACAACGGCAATAACTTCATAACCGTCCCCAATGATGCGCTGCAAAACCGGCACGGAAAAGTCAGGCGTTCCCATAAATACTATTTTCGTCATCAGCTCTCCACTCCTTCAAGTTCATCTTCTTCTAAATATCTAGATACTTTGGAAGTAAATAACACTCCGTCCAAATGATCCATCTCATGTAAAATGGCTCTTGCCAAAAAGTCCTCTGCTTCAATCGTAAACCATTTCCCTCTGCGATTTTGTGCTTGGACTTTAATGGAGTATGGTCTGCTTACTTCACCGAAAAGGCCTGGAAAGCTCAAGCAGCCTTCTGGTCCAGTTTGTTCACCGTCTGCAGACAGCAGCACAGGATTAATAAGTTCAATCGTTCCAGAACCATCGTCAATATCAACAACTGCAATGCGTTTTCCTATGCCAATTTGCGGAGCTGCTAGCCCAACACCGTCAAATTCTAGCATTGTATCATACATATCATTTAGTAATTTTGCTAACTTTTTGTCAAAAACTGTTACTTCCGTACACGGCTGTTCTAAAACCGGATCAGGAGACAGCACTATTTTTCTTACAGACACTGCTTTTCCTCCAATAACTTTTATATCTAAAAATACTTTTTTTATTTTAATAATGCTATCACATTAGTATATAAGGATTAACATCTATCGAAATTTGTAAACCATTTGTGCTCATTTCACCTTGATAGTGATCTAAAATCGACTTCAATACCTCTTTCAGGTTTGGTTCCTGTTTGTATTTTATCAGACACTGATACCGATATCTATTTTTTATTCTGGAAATAGGGGAAGCAACTGGTCCTAATACGACCGTCTTAGGAGAAAGCTTATGTCGCACGACTTTCGTAATTTGTTCCGTTACGGCGACTGTTTTCATCAGTTCCTCATGGCTGACAGTTATTAGTGTTATATAATAGTAAGGAGGATAGGAGTGGTTTCTTCTTATCATCATCTCACTCTGATAAAAGCTGTCATAATCTTGCTGGCTTGCCAATTCAATACTGTAATGGTCCGGTGTGTATGTCTGAAAGATTACTTCCCCTGCCAATTCATGCCTGCCAGCCCGCCCGCTGACCTGGGTTAGAAGCTGGAATGTCTTTTCTGAAGATCGAAAATCAGGCAAATGCAGCATCGTGTCTGCTGAAAGCACTCCAACTAACGTGATTTTCGGAAAATCCAGCCCTTTGGCAATCATCTGTGTTCCTAACAATATGTCTGCATTGCCCTCTTGAAACTCTCTTAAAAGCTTCTCGTGTGAACCTTTGCGACTTGTTGTATCAACATCCATGCGAATAACTCTTGCTTCTGGCAGCACTTTAACGAGCTCTTCCTCAACTTTTTGCGTTCCTGTGCCGAAATAGCGAATATGCTCGCTGTTGCACTCAGGACATTGAAGCGGCGTCTGGTCTTCATAACCACAGTAATGGCATTTCATCTGATTAGAAAAGCGATGATAAGTTAAGCTGATATCACAATGAGGACATTTTACCACATAACCACAATCACGACACATGACAAACGAAGAATGCCCCCGTTTATTCAGGAACAATACAGTCTGTTCCTGTTTTTCAATGCGCACTTTAAGCTTTTCTAAAAGCACCCGTGAAAACATGGAGCGGTTTCCTTCTTTAAGCTCTTCCCGCATATCGACAATTTCAACTTGCGGCAGCGGTCTGTTATTCATTCTGCTCGGAAGCGACAATTGGGTGTAGACACCCTTTTGCGCTCGGGCGAAGCTCTCCAGTGACGGTGTAGCACTGCCAAGAACAACAGGACAGCCATGACGTTTTCCTCTTTCAATCGCTGCATCTCTTGCATGATATCTTGGGTTTTCTTCTTGCTTATACGTCATCTCATGTTCCTCATCGATGATGATAATTCCAAGATTCTCAAACGGAGCGAATATCGCGGATCTGGCACCTACTACTACCTTCACTTCTTTACGTTGGATTTTTCTCCACTCATCATACTTTTCCCCGACAGATAATCCGCTGTGGAGGACCGCTACCTGGTCGCCGAACCGTCCTTTAAAACGATTAACCATTTGCGGAGTTAAAGCAATTTCTGGAACGAGAACAATGGCTTCTTCTCCTTTTTCAAGGACATTTTGAATGGACTGCAGATAAACCTCTGTTTTGCCGCTTCCTGTAACGCCATACAGCAAAAACACTTCATGCTTATCATTCCTAATGGATGAATGGATTGGCTCGATTGCTTTTGCCTGCTCGGCTGTTAAGGTAAGTGGCTCTGTTTTGGCAAATTGCCTTTGCTCATAGGGATCACGGTAGATTTCCATGTTTTTTTCAGCTAATACTTGCTTCTCCACAAGGCCTTTTACTGCAGAACTTGAAATTTGTAATCTTTCAAGCAATTGCTTTTGTTCAATCGGATCTCTGTTTTCAATAAAAAACTCGACCACTTGCTTTTGTTTACTTGCTTGCTTAGACAAAGAATCTGCATATCTTTGCATTTCATCTGCACTCATCAGCGGAATGATATGCTTTGTTTTTTTCTGCTTTCCCCTTGATTGGACTTTATATTGAACTTCCACAATACTGTCTTTAACAAGCTTCTGAATCGCAGGAATGGAAGCATGCTTTATCGCTTCCTCCCAAAGCACTGTCTCTTCGTTTTTAAAAAGCTGTCTTAGTCCTTCAGGCAGCAAAAGTTCCCTGTCTTCCTTTATAAGTTTAAGGCTTCGTTCGTATTTCGCTTTTAATGCAGGTGGCAGCATTACCTGATAGGCAGAGATTTTATAGCATAATGTTGTTTTGGAAAGCCAGTCCCCAAGCAATAGCAGCTCTTCATTTAACACTGGAACAACATCCATCGGTTCAATCACTTTTTTCAGTGACTTAAAGGATGATGTCTCTTCTATGGATTCAACAAATCCCTGCACCTTTCTCGGTCCAAACGGCACAATCACCCGCATTCCTGGCTGAATGACTTCTTCCAAGTGCTCTGGTATTAAATAGTCAAACGGCCTGTCCGTTTGCTTTGCAGGCACGTCCACAATTACCTTTGCAACACTCATTTTAAATCTCTTCCTTTATTTTATAAGCTTGCTCGAGAATCTTTTTTGCGACCTCATCCTTTGTCATAAGAGGCAGCTCATCCTTTTCGCCATTGCGTTTATAGATGGTCACTAGATTTGTATCTGTGCCAAATCCCGCTCCTGCAGCAGTTATATTGTTGGCTACTATCATGTCAGCATTTTTCCGGTTGAGCTTTTCACGGGCATATTCATCAACGCTCTGTGTTTCAGCAGCAAAGCCGACCAGCACTTGATTGGTTTTTCGTTTTCCCAGCTCCAGCAAAATGTCCTTTGTTCTCGTAAACTCGATCATTTCTGTGCCGTCTTTCTTTTTAACTTTATGCTCATGTGCCAAGACAGGCTTATAGTCGCTGACTGCAGCAGTTTTCACAATAATATCGGCATGATTGCTGTTTTCCATAACTCGCTCGTACATTTCCTCCGCACTTTCGACAGGAAATACTTCCGCTTCTTTAGGAGGTGTCAAATGAGTAGGTCCTGTAACAAGAATTACTTTTGCTCCCATTTTGATTGCCTGCTTCGCTATGCTGTAACCCATCTTTCCAGTTGAATGGTTGGAAACAAACCGCACTGGGTCAATTTTTTCCCGGGTAGGTCCTGCTGTTACCAAAACCGTTTGCCCCTCGAGCAGCTTCTTTTCCCCTTGAAAATGAGCCTCCATATGCTCAATGATTTTTTCCGGCTCTTCTAATCTGCCTTTTCCAACATAGCCGCATGCTAAATAGCCTTCTCCTGGATTAATGAAACGGTACCCGTAATCATACAATACTGCTATATTTTTTTGCACAGCTGGATGATCATACATATGCACATTCATTGCTGGAGCAATCCACACCTCAGCGGTTGCCGCTAACAGTGTTGTGGAAATCATGTTATCAGCAATTCCGTTCGCCAACTTCCCAATGATATTAGCGGTTGCCGGTCCGACTAAAATCAAATCAGCCCAATCTGCAAGGTCAATATGCGCGATGACTTTTGGATCTTTTTCATCAAAAGTATCTGTGAACACCTCGTTTTTCGAAAGCGCCTTAAATGTGAGCGGGGACACAAATTGCATAGCCGATTCAGACATGATTACTTTGACTTCTGCACCTTTTTGGGTAAGCTTGCTAGTCAACGCACACATCTTATAGACAGCGATACCCCCTGTCACACATAATAGAATCTTTTTACCTTGTAACAATTTGCATCCACTTCTTTCTCTTCTTTAGTACTTCTTATTATGCAAGAAATTAAAAGATTTTTCACCTGAGGTAACTCGTGAGTTTACAAACTTTGTCCACTCCATGAAAAAAGACTGATCTGATGAAAGATCCAGTCTTTTTTTGTTGATATTCACTCTTCTAAACGTGAATCTAATAGATCATTCTGTTTCAGCTGGGTCGTTTACACGGTATGTCAGCTGATCATGATTGATTTCCTCTAGCGCTTTTCCTACGTTTTTGTGTGAAATATATTTATCCAATTGCGGTTTTGCGTTTAATTGAAGCTTTCTTGCTCTTTTAGCAGCAACAGACACTAATGAATATTTTGAATCAATTTTAGTTAATAAAGAATCAATAGATGGATTTAGCATAGATTAGTTAGCCTCCAGCATTTTTTTATATTTTGGTTCTACTCTTTCTCTTCTGCAATGCTCTGCAACAATAATTGCTTTTATTTTTTCACATGCATTTTCAACTGTATCATTTTCAACTACATAGTCATACAAGTGCATCATTTCAATTTCTTCTCTTGCCACATTCATACGGTTATTAATGATTTCTTCTGTTTCTGTACCTCTTGTCACAATGCGGTTTTTCAACTCGGACAAACTCGGCGGGCTTAAGAATATAAACAGGCCATCAGGAAATTTCTCCCTTACTTGCCTTGCACCTTCCACTTCTATTTCAAGGAAAACATCTTTCCCTCTGTCTGTTGTCTCTCTGACATAGTCGACAGGCGTGCCGTAATAATTGCCGACAAACTCAGCATATTCCAGCAGCTTCCCTTGCTCGATTAAATCTTCAAATTCTTCTCTAGTCTTAAAGAAATAATCAGTTCCATCCACTTCACCAGTACGCGGAAGCCTTGTTGTCATGGAAATGGAATATTCAAAAGAAGTATTTTCCTGAGAGAAAATCTCCTTGCGGACCGTTCCTTTACCTACTCCGGAAGGTCCTGACAAAACAATCAAAAGCCCTTTATCTACCAAATCTTTCTCCTACCCTTCATCCAAAATTTCATCACGGTCATTTAATCGATGTGCAACTGTTTCAGGCTGAACAGCCGACAGGATAACATGATCGCTATCCATCACAATTACGGCTCTTGTTCTCCGGCCATATGTTGCATCAATAAGTGAGCCTCGATCTCTAGCATCTTGAATAATTCGCTTAATTGGAGCTGATTCAGGACTTACGATCGAAATGATCCGGTTTGCAGAAACAATATTACCGAAACCAATGTTAATTAGCTTGATGGACATAATTCTACCCCAATCATATTGTATTATTTTTGACGAGTTAGACTTAATCTAAACGTTCCTTATTCAATGTTTTGGACTTGCTCCTTTATTTTCTCTAAGAGACTTTTCAGCTCCACTACAACAGAGGCTATATCTGCCGCATTGCCTTTTGCGCCGACGGTATTCGCTTCCCTGTTCATCTCTTGTAAAAGAAAATCAAGCTTTCTGCCAACAGGTCCAGTTTCCTCTATTATAGAAGTAAATTGGTGAATATGGCTATACATGCGCACCAATTCTTCATAAATATCGGCTTTGTCAGCAAATATTGCAACTTCTGTCAAAAGCCTGCTCTCATCAAAAAGACCATTTGTATAGCTTTCCAGCTTTTCCTTGAGCCTCTCCCGGTAGCTTTCAACCACTTTTGGCGCAAGTTCCTTCAACTGGTCTGTGACTTGGCGGACGTTTTCGAGCAATATGCTTATGCTGGCCTTTAACAACCGTCCTTCCGCTTGTCTCATTACAGACAAATGCTGTGCAGCTTCACCTGCAGCATCCAATAGGAGCGGCTCCAGTACTGCAGCATTAATGGAATCGTCCAATGTTTTAAAGCAATCTTTGTTTTCCAACAGCTCATGAATCGACACCGCTTGGCTGATGCCATACCTGGCTTTCATTTCTTCAAGTACTCGGTAATACTCATCAAGCAATTGCCAATCAACGACCATCTTTTGATTTTTGGCATTATCGCCTTCAATCGTGATGAATATTTCTGCTCTTCCTCTATGTATATAAGCTGCTATTGTCTTTTTCACTGCATCTTCCAATAGTATATATTGTTTCGGCATACGGACAGTCTGTTCACAGAAGCGGTGATTAACAGTCTTAATTTCGACAGTTATGGTAATGCCCTCACCGTTTCGGGAACCTAGCCCATAGCCCGTCATGCTTTTCACCATATATCAACACATCCAAATGTTTTGGCATTTCGCTTTGCTGCTGCCATTTAATCACTTGCTCATTAAGAGATATCCACATAAAAAAAACAAAAGGCATAGAGTTATCTCTAGTACCTTTTGGATTATAACATATTTTATTTTGATTTACTTAACAAAAATGATCCTGCTAGTAAAAAAGTTGGAACAGAAGCTAGACCTATCACCATTAGCCAATCCTTTGGAACGATGGCTACTGTATGGAAAATGCTTTGCAATGCTGGTACGTAAATAACGACAAGCACTAACAGTAAGGAAGAAATAACCGCCCAAACTAAATACATATTTCCAAATGGATTGCGGGACAAGATTGATTTTTCACTGCGGCAGTCAAAAACATGAATCAGCTGTGCCATTACTAATGTAGCAAAGGCAATTGTCTGGGCGTATGCAAGATTATCAGGATTTTCATTATATGCGAACATAAAGGCCGCGATAGTTGATAACCCGATTAGAAAACCTCTGGAAATAACCTTCCAGCCAAGTCCCCTTGCAAATACACCTTCATTCGGACTGCGCGGATCACGCTTCATGACATTATCTTCTGGTCTGTCTAATCCAAGCGCCATCGCTGGCAGACCATCTGTGACTAGGTTAACCCAAAGAATCTGGATTGGCACTAACGGCAGGGGCAGTCCTAATATCATTGCAAAAAGCATCACTAGAATCTCACCAACATTGGATGCTAGCAAATAGCGGATAAATTTGCGGATATTTTCATAGATATTTCTTCCCTCTATAATCGCTGCTTTAATAGAAGCGAAGTTGTCATCCATTAAAACAAGGGAAGAAGCTTCTTTGGCTACATCTGTGCCTGTAATGCCCATCGCAATCCCGATATCAGCCGTCTTAATAGCTGGAGCATCATTGACTCCGTCACCTGTCATTGCCACGATATGACCCCTGTTTTGGAAGGCCTGAACAATCTTCAGCTTATGCTCAGGTGAAACCCTAGCAAACACAGAAACATCCTCTACAACATCCTCTAATTCTTCCACACTCATATTTGAAAGCTCTTTACCTTCAAGCACTTTTGACTGGCTGTTAGCAATGCCAAGCTGTTTAGCAATGGCGTTTGCTGTAATCACATGGTCACCTGTAATCATAACCGTTTTAATTCCAGCTTCCTTACATTCCTTTACGGCCTGTTTCACTTCTGGACGCGGAGGATCGATGATTCCTTGCAGTCCAATAAACACAAGCTCGCTTTCTGCTTCTTTTTCATGCAAAATAATAGTGTTAGCAGAAATCTCTTTAAAAGCGATGGCAATTGTTCTTAATGCTTGGGATGCAAGTCCATCAATGGCAGCTTGTACGACCGACTTCTCCCGACTGCCGATGTTCTCCATTCTATTCCCCATCAAGATTGTCTTACTTTGTCCAATTAACACATCTGGGGCGCCTTTTGTTACAACAAACTGTCTTCCAGTAGAATCCTTAACAATGACACTCATCATCTTTCTTGTTGAATCAAATGGGAATTCCTTTACTATCTCGAATTGACTCAACAGCTGGCTTTTCGTAAATCCGGCCTTCATCCCGGCAACGATTAGCGCCCCTTCTGTTGGGTCACCATTCAAAACATACTCACCCGATTTTTGTTCAATTTCTGCATGATTGCAGAGCATCCCGAATGTGAGGAGCTGCTGCAGGCCTTTTTCGTTTTTAGGATCAATAACTTGATCTTTTTCATAATAATTCCCTTGCGGTTCATACCCTGCACCGTCCACAGACCAAGTACGCCCGCTGCTCCAAATCTTAGTTACTGTCATCTTATTTTGTGTTAATGTTCCTGTTTTATCTGAACAGATTATAGAAGCACAGCCGAGCGTCTCTACAGCTGGAAGCTTCCGGACAACAGCATTTTTACGAATCATTTTTTGTACACCGAGGCTCAGTGCGATAGTTACAATTGCTGGCAGTCCCTCTGGGATAGCTGCAACAGCTAAAGATACACCTGCAAGCACCATTGTATACAGATCATTGCCTTGCAGCACACCAATACCAACAACAAGTACCGTTAAGAACAACGCTGTGACAATCAAGATTTTTCCGAGCTGTTCAAGTCTGCGCTGCAACGGTGTCGTTTGTGACTCTGCATTTTGCAAAAGATCTGCAATTTGGCCCATAGCCGTTTTCATCCCTGTAGCAATGACAACCCCCATGCCGCTTCCTCTTGTGACCATTGTTCCCATGAAGCCCATGTTTTCCATATCACCCAAAGTCAAATTGGGATTTTTTATAGAGTTAGTCACTTTTTGCACAGGCACTGACTCACCTGTCAAAGCTGACTCTTCTACTTCCAAGCTCCGTGATTCGATAACACGAACATCTGCACCAATTCTGTCACCACTGGAAAACTTGATTACATCTCCAGGCACAAGCTCTCTTGACAGCACCTTTATCCATTCGCCATTTCTTCGCACTTGGACTTGCGGCTGCGAAAGCTCCTTCAATGCAGAAAGTGATTTTTCAGCCCTTCTCTCCTGGAAAAAACCAAGAAAACTATTGAGAATGATGATTGCAATGATTGCAATCGCATCGATATATTCGCCTAATAAACCTGAAATCAACGTTGCTGCTAAAAGCACCAGAACCATAAAATCCTTGAACTGGTTGAAGAATAAGAGCAAAGCACTTTGCTTCTCTCCTTCCTCCAACTCATTTGATCCGAATTGCTTTACGCGCTTGCCGACATCATCATCCGACAATCCAGCCGAAAAATCGGTATTCAATGCTTCTTCCACTTCGTTCTCATTCATTTCATGATAGTTCATCCGGCCATCTCACTTCCCCCTTTTCTAAAATCAGGCTCGCCACTTAAAAAGGCGAAGAAATTATAGTCGTTCGAACACCTGCCAAACCTACATAGTTGTCCCACACCACTATATAAGAAATCATATTCATGCATTTGTGAAATAATGCTATTAATAATTGGAAAAGCATAAAAAGCCCCTCACAAGCCGTAAATTCCCTAATAGAGGCTGATGCTTTATAATAAAAGAGATTTCATGTACATTAATAGAAGGTACTTATGTTTTTACTCGTAAAGAAAAGGAATGTTTATTATGTCATTTGATGGTTTATTTACTAGAGCGATGGCTTCGGAAATATCGCAAAATCTTAAAGGGGGAAGAATTAATAAGGTTCAGCAGCCTTTTACGAATGAAATTGTCTTAATTGTCCGGGCAAACAGCAAAAACCAAAAGCTGCTTCTTTCCGTTCATCCAAGCTATGCAAGAATTCAGCTCACTCAAGAATCATATGAAAATCCTAAAGAACCGCCTATGTTCTGTATGCTTCTGCGCAAGCATTTAGAAGGCTACTTTATCGAAAATATATATCAAGTCGAAAATGAACGGATCATTGTCCTTGAAGTAAAAGGACGCAATGAAATCGGTGATATCTCCTATAAAAAGCTGATCATTGAGATCATGGGAAGACACAGCAACATCATCTTAGTGGATCAAGAGAAAAAAACAATTTTGGACAGCATTAAGCATGTTTCCTATGCGGTTAACAGCCATCGGGCCATTTTGCCTGGTTATGAATATATCTCACCGCCAGCTCAAGAAAAAAGCAACCCTCTTGAAGCAACGGAAGAAGATGTACTCAAAAAGGTTGATTTCAATAGCGGAAAGCTCGATAAGCAGCTTGTTCAGCATTTTTCCGGCCTATCACCGCTCATCGCTAAGGAGATCGTATACAAAGCAGGGCTAGCGAATAGAACGACTCTACCCGCAGCCTTTGCAGCAGCGATGACCATCGTGAAAACCGAAAAATTCGAGCCTGCAATCATGATGACTGAAAACAAGGAATACTTTTATTTCGTGCCGATTGAACATGTCGGCGGTGAAGCAAAAAGCTTTTCTACATTAAGTGAAATGCTCGACCGCTTCTATTTCGGGAAAGCCGAAAGAGATCGTGTTAAGCAGCAGAGCAATGATTTAGAGCGTTTTATTCAAAATGAGCGGGATAAAAACAGCAAAAAAATCAGCAAGCTGGAAAGAACTTTATCTGAAGCAGAAAATGCTGATCATTACCAGCTCCTTGGTGAACTGCTGACCGCCAATCTATATGCTGCTAAAAAAGGGATGGAAAAGCTTGAAGTTATCAATTATTACGACCCTGACGGAAGCAGCATGGATATTGAATTGAATCCAAGACTATCACCATCTGAGAATGCCCAAAAGTATTTCACTCGCTATCAAAAAGCGAAAAACTCTATTGATATCATTAAGGAACAGATTGCTATTGCAAAAACGGAGCTAGAATATTTTGAGGCCTTGTATCACCAAATATTGACTGCCTCTCCGAAAGATATCCAGGAAATACGCGAGGAATTAATAGAGGAAGGCTATTTAAGAGAAAGACAGAAAAAACAAGCCAAAAAGCCGCAAAATGCGAAGCCTGTTCTTGACCAGTATACTTATGATGAAACAGAAATATTAGTAGGGAAAAATAATAAGCAAAATGATTACTTAACTAATAAAGTCGCAGCAAGAGATGAAATTTGGCTGCATACGAAGGATATACCAGGCAGTCATGTGGTTATCCGCAGCAAAAACCCTTCAGAGGAAACAATCTTGCAAGCGGCAAAACTGGCTGCTTATTTCAGCAAGGCTAGACAATCGAGTTCCGTTCCTGTTGACTATACACTAGTCCGCCATGTAAAAAAACCAAGCGGGGCAAAGCCTGGCTTTGTAATTTACGATAATCAGCAGACAGTTTATGTTACACCAGACGAAGAAACGGTTATTTCCTTAAAAAAATAAGAGGATAATCCCGGGTTAAACCGGGATTATCCTCCTTTTGTTTACTTGCCCCATTCAGCAGGATTTTCCTTCCATGCCTGCAGGCTTGCAACATCACTTTCCTTAATGTAGCCATGTTGCTGTGCCACATGCAGAAGCGCTGTATAACCAGTTAAAGAATGGCTTTCTATATTTGCATCCTTCAACAGTTCTTTTCCTTTTGGCAGCTCGTATGTAAAGATCGATACAACTCCGAGCACCTCACAGCCGGCTTCACGCAGACTGTTTACAGCAGTAATTACACTGCCTCCTGTCGAAATTAAGTCTTCTACCACAACGACCTTTTGGCCTTTTTCCGCTTTTCCTTCAATTTGGTTGCCTTTGCCATGTTCCTTTGCCTTTGAACGGACGTATGCCATCGGCAAATCAAGCACATCACTTACCCATGCAGCATGAGGAATGCCAGCAGTAGCTGTTCCTGCCACTATCTCTGTTTCAGGGAAGTTTTCTTTAATTAAGTCTGCCAATCCTTGAGCGATTTCTTTACGTACTTCTGGATAAGACAATGTTAAACGGTTATCACAATAAATGGGTGATTTTAATCCTGAAGACCATGTAAATGGATCATTGGGCTGTAAAAATACCGCTTTTATTTTTAGTAGCTGTTCTGCAATTCTTTCTTTCATAATGTTACACCTTCCCATTCTGTTTTGAACAATTGATAGCTTGCATACGGATCTTGTGCGCGTGTAATTGGTCTGCCGACAACAATGGCCGATACCCCTGATTCTTTAGCTGAGTGTGGTGTGGCCACACGCACCTGGTCTTGAACATCAGCTTGTGCCAATCGGATGCCTGGTGTTACTGTCAAAAAGTCTGCTCCAAGTTGTTCTCTGATCATGCTCGCTTCAAGGGGCGAACAAACGACACCGTCCATGCCTGCTTGTTTTGTAATCGCCGCATATTGAGCAACAGATTCATGCAATGGAAGCTTTATTTGCTGCCATGTTTGCATTTCTTCCTGTGAAGTACTTGTGAGTTGTGTTACAGCTATTGCGTATGGTCTTTTTTGTCCTGCAGTTGTTCCAGCCTCGAGGCCTTCAAGAGCGCTTTCCATCATGCGGATTCCTCCTGCTGCATGGACATTGACAAGATCTGCACCCAGTCCTGCGATATTGCGCATCGCGCTCTTCACTGTATTTGGTATATCATGGAGTTTTAAGTCAAGGAACACTTGATGGCCTTGTTCCTTTAATTCTCGTACGATATTCGGCCCTTCTTGATAGAAAAGCTCCATGCCTACTTTAACAAACAGCTTTTCCTCGTTAAAGCGGTCTAAAAAGCGGAAAACCTCTGTTTTGTCGGGAAAATCAAGCGCGATGATAAGTGAGTTGTTCATTCTTTCCCCAGCTCCTTCCTGTACATTCTGAGATGTGGTCTATTCCGTATTTGTCCAGTAATGCCGGCAGGTCCTCAATGATATTAGGACAGATGAATGGGTCTACAAAGTTTGCTGTGCCGACTGCAACAGCACTTGCGCCAGCATAGAAGAATTCAAGGACATCTTCTGCACTGGAAACCCCGCCCATGCCGATAATCGGGAGCTTTACATGCTGGCTCACTTCATAAATCATGCGAATAGCAACAGGCTTAATGGCAGGTCCTGATAATCCTCCTGATTTATTAGCAAGGATAGGATTGCCTGTCTTTAAATCAAGGCGCATTCCTAGCAATGTGTTAATCATAGTCAGGCCGTCTGCACCGCCCATTTCTACCGCTTTTGCCATTTCCACTATATTAGTGACGTTAGGCGACAGCTTTACGTAAACAGGTTTTCCCGAAACTTCCTTCACCTTTTTCGTCAAGCTTTTTGCCACTTCTGGAATGGTACCAAAGGCAATGCCCCCAGTCTTAACATTTGGACAAGATATATTAAGCTCCAATGCTGCCACATTTGGCGCCTTTGATATTTCTCTTGCGACCTCTATATAATCCTCTTCAGACGATCCTGCCACATTTGCGATAATCGGCACATCATAGCCACTTAACCACGGCAGCTCTTCGCCCATTACCTTTTTTAAGCCAGGGTTTTGCAGACCGATCGCATTCAGCATTCCAGAGTTAGTTTCTGCAACACGCGGTGTCGGATTTCCGAATCTTGGCTCTACCGTTGTCGCCTTAATCATTATTGCGCCTAATTTGCTCAGGTCATAAAGATTGCTGTATTCCCGCCCGAATCCGAAGCAGCCTGATGCAGGCATAATTGGATTTTTTAAACTCAAGCCTGGAAGCTCGACATTCAATCTGTTCATATTACTACCTCCCCTGCTTTGAATACTGGTCCGTCTGTGCAAATCTTTTTGTAGGAGATGCCTGTTGGGTCTTCTTTCGTATGACACACACATGCAAAGCATGCGCCAATGCCGCAGCCCATTCGTTCTTCTAAAGAAATATAGGCTCTTTCTTTAGCAAAGTTTTTCTCCAGATTTCTTAGCATTGGTGTCGGCCCGCATGAATAAAGAACATCATACTGGATATCTTCTTGTGTAATTACATCTGTAACAAACCCTTTTACACCCATTGTTCCGTCCACTGTTGCTACAAAAGTCGCTCCCATTGCAGCAAATTTCTGTTCATAGAAAGCTGCTGAAGCTGTTTGGAATCCAAGGACAATGACGACATTTACTCCTTTTGCTGTCAATTGCTGGGCAAGCTCGTATAATGGCGGAACACCGATTCCGCCTCCAACAAGCAAAGCGGTTTCTCCTCGTTTAGCTCCATCTACAGGAAAGCCATTCCCAAGAGGGCCAAGGACATCGATCAGCTCCTGCTCTTTTCTTTGTGCAAGCAGCTTCGTCCCCTTTCCTTCCGCTCTGTATATCATTGTGAAGGTATTCTCTTCGTGATTGATATTACATATGCTTATAGGTCTTCTTAATAAAGGATCAAAGCCGTCTGCGACCTTAATGTGTACAAACTGGCCTGGCGCGCTCATTTCATGAACAAGCTCACCTTTTAAGGTGAGCTCCATAATGTTTTCTGCTATTTCCTTGTGTGAAATCACGGTGCATTTTTCATTTTTGATCATGCAAGGACCGCCTCCCATTGCTTGCCTGCTGGTGTCATCGCTTCAGCAGAGAATGTCATTGATTCTACAACTCGCAGAATTGCTTCTGCTGTATCAAGAGAGGTTAGGCATGGAATTCCATTTTCAACTGATTCCCTTCTTATTCTGAAACCATCGCGAGCTGGCTGGCTTCCTTTAGAGAATGTGTTGATCACAAATTGCGCCTGTCCATCGCGGATGACATCAATCAATGTCGTGCCTTCGCCGCCGATTTTATCCACCACTTTGACTGGAATATTATTGTCCTGCAAAAACTCTGCTGTTCCGCTAGTTGCCATTAAGCTGTATCCAATATTGACGAAACGCTTCGCAAGCAGCAATGCTTCTTCCTTGTCCTTATCACCGATTGTAAGCAAAACTGTTCCAAATGTCTGGATTTTCATGCCAGAAGCAATCAATCCTTTATATAAAGCTTTCTCCAAAGTAATGTCTTTACCCATTACTTCTCCAGTTGATTTCATCTCAGGTCCAAGCGTTATGTCCACACGGCGCAGCTTCGCAAACGAGAAGACTGGAACTTTAACAAATACGCCCTGCTTTTCTTCAACAAGCCCGGATGTATAACCTTGCGCTTTCAAGCTGTTGCCCAGAATCACCTTTGTAGCGATTTTTGCCATTGGCACATTTGTGATTTTGCTCAAGAAAGGAACCGTTCTGCTTGAGCGCGGGTTAACTTCCAGTACAAACACTTCGCCTTTTGAAACAACATACTGGATATTTAAAAGCCCTACGATATTTAATCCTTTTGCTAGTTTCGTTGTATACTCAATCAATGTTTGTTTAATTTCCGCTGATAAGCTTTGCGGCGGATAGACCGCGATAGAATCACCTGAGTGAACCCCTGCTCTTTCAATATGCTCCATGATGCCTGGAATCACTACATCTTCCCCATCACAGATTGCATCTACTTCAATTTCCTTACCAGTTAGGTAGCGGTCAATCAAAATCGGCTGTCCTGGACTTGCCTCTACCGCTTTTTCCATATATGGAATCAGCTCTTCTTCTTTATATACAATCTGCATTGCTCTTCCACCCAGCACATAGGATGGGCGCACAAGCACCGGATACCCGATAGAGTCTGCTACTTTTACTGCTTCCTCTACTGTCAATGCCGTTTTTCCTTCAGGCTGTGGAATGCCTAATGCGTGCAGGCTGGATTCGAATTTATCTCTGTCTTCTGCTCTATCTAAATCTTCTAAGGAAGTTCCAAGAATCTTAACTCCTCTGTTTGCCAGCTCTGAAGCTAAGTTGATTGCTGTTTGTCCGCCGAATTGAACAACTACACCTTCTGGTTTTTCTAAGTCGATGATATGCATAACATCTTCAATTGTCAGTGGCTCAAAATACAGTTTGTCAGAAACGCTGAAATCTGTAGACACAGTTTCTGGGTTATTATTGATAATAATCGCTTCATAGCCTGCTTCTTTGATTGCCCAGACAGAATGGACTGTTGCATAGTCGAACTCGATTCCTTGTCCGATTCGGATTGGACCAGATCCTAATACGACGATGCTTTTTTTGTTTGTTACGACAGATTCATTCTCATCCTCATAGGTGCCATAGTAGTATGGTGTTTCGGATTCAAATTCAGCTGCACATGTATCAACCATCTTGTAAACTGGCACAAGCTTGTTGTCTTTTCTCCAGTTGTACACCTCAAGTTCAGTCGTATTCCATAATTTTGCAAGCTGTATATCAGCAAAGCCCTTTTCTTTAGCGATTTTTGCATATTCCAAATCAAACGGATGTTCTGCAAGCTGTCTTTCCAACTTGATAATACCTTCTAATTTATGCAGGAAGAATAAGTCTATTTTGCTCCAGTCATGGATTGTTTCAATGGAAACGCCTCTGTTTAATGCTTCTGCTACATAGAATAATCTTTCGTCACCTGCAACTCGAATTCTTTTTTCCAGAAGTTCATCACTAACTTTTTCGCCAGAATTCAATGCAAAGTGGTAAACCTTTGCTTCCAATGAACGGATTGCTTTAAGAAGCGATTCCTCAAATGTTCTGCCAATCGCCATAACCTCGCCAGTCGCTTTCATTTGCGTGCCTAGATTTCTTTTAGCAGATTCAAATTTATCAAACGGGAAGCGAGGGATTTTGCTTACTACATAGTCGAGTGCAGGCTCAAAGCTTGCATATGTTTTTCCTGTTACTGGGTTCATCATCTCATCCAATGTTAAGCCAACAGCGATTTTAGCAGCAAGCTTCGCGATTGGATAGCCGGTTGCTTTGCTGGCAAGAGCGGACGAACGGCTTACCCTTGGATTTACCTCGATAATATAGTACTGGAAGCTGTCTGGATCCAGTGCCAGCTGCACATTACATCCACCCTCGATTTTTAGTGCACGAATAATCTTTAATGATGTGTTTCGCAGCATCTGGTATTCTCTATCGCTTAATGTTTGGCTTGGTGCAACTACGATGCTATCCCCAGTATGAATGCCGACAGGATCAATATTTTCCATGTTGCAGACTACGATTGCATTATCATTACTGTCGCGCATTACTTCATATTCGATTTCCTTAAATCCGGCAATGCTTTTTTCCAACAGACATTGTGTAACCGGGCTGTTTTTCAAACCGCTTGTCACGATTTCGTTCAGGTCATCATCATTATGACAGATGCCGCCTCCAGTTCCTCCTAATGTAAAGGCAGGACGAACGATAACTGGATAACCGATTTGTTCCACAAACGCTTTAGCTTCATCCATGTTATGAATAATTTCACTGTCAGGAACTGGCTCACCAAGTTCATTCATTAAGTTGCGGAATAAGTCTCTATCCTCTGCCTGCTGAATGGCAGAAAGCTTCGTTCCGAGAACTTCCACGCCGCATTCTTCAAGAACTCCAGCCTCTGATAGTTCGACAGCGAGATTTAAGCCTGTTTGACCGCCAAGTGTCGGCAGAATCGCATCAGGTCTTTCCTTGCGGATAATTCTGCTTACGAATTCTAGTGTCAGTGGTTCAATATAGACACTGTCTGCCATTTCTGTATCTGTCATGATTGTTGCCGGATTGGAATTGACCAGGATGACACGATATCCTTCTTCTTTCAAGGCCATACATGCTTGTGTTCCTGCATAGTCAAATTCTGCTGCCTGACCAATGATGATTGGACCTGATCCTATAACTAGTATGCTGTTAATATCTTTACGCTTTGACATATGCGGCACCATCCTTTTTCTGTGTTAGTATCATGGACATGAATCGATCGAATAAATAGTTCGCATCTTCTGGTCCTGGTGAAGCTTCTGGGTGGTATTGCACGGTGAATGCTGGATACTGTTTATGCTGCAATCCTTCAATCGTCCCGTCATTTAGTGCTAAATGAGTAATTTCTAAGTCTGTTTGTTCAATAGATTCTTCATTCACTGTGTAGCCGTGGTTTTGGGAAGTTAAGGAAACCTTGCCTGTCAGCAAATCTTTTACAGGGTGGTTAGAGCCTCTGTGTCCGAACTTCATTTTCTCTGTGTTTGCGCCGCTTGCTAATGCAAACAGTTGATGGCCTAAGCATATACCGAATAGTGGAACCTTGCCGATAATGCCCTTAATCGCTTCAATCGCCTCTGGAACATCCTTTGGATCTCCAGGTCCATTTGACAGCATGACACCATCTGGACTTAAAGACAGAATTTCTTCAGCTGTCGCATTATAAGGCACAACAATGACATCACAGTCACGCTGATTCAGC
The DNA here is from genome assembly GCF_022049065.2 of Niallia sp. Man26. NCBI lineage: Bacteria > Bacillati > Bacillota > Bacilli > Caryophanales > Bacillaceae > Niallia > Niallia sp. Man26. The sequence goes on along the minus strand of NZ_CP095743.1, from coordinate 1,358,877 downwards.
TCTCTTAAGATTCCATGTTTCATGCCGTAATCAACTAGCACGACCCGGCTTCCTCTGCCTGGACTTGGATATGCTTTTTTAGTTGACACTTGCTGTACTTGGTCTGTCGGCAGCTCGGAAGATTGCAGCTGTCTAATGACATCTTCTACATTCTCTTCCATGCTGCAGATTGCTCCTTTTAATGTACCGTATTTACGAATGATTCTTGTTAATTTTCTTGTATCAATCCCAGCAAGTCCTGGTATGTTCTTTTGTTTAAAAAACTCATCCAATGACAGCTCATTTCTCCAGTTAGACGGAGCATCACAAACTTCCTTCACAATAAATCCGTTAATTGCTGGTGCGATTGATTCAAAATCATCTCGGTTAATTCCATAGTTGCCTACTAATGGATATGTTAAAGTTACAATTTGACCGCAGTATGATGGATCTGACAAAATTTCCTGATACCCTGTCATACCTGTATTGAAGACTACCTCCCCAATAGTATTAGTATCTGCTCCAAAACCTTGCCCGATAAATACGGTACCATCTTCGAGAATCAGCTGTTTTTTCATGCGTGTACACTTTCCTTTCTCCAAGCGATTTTTCCGGCCACAATCGTTGTTTCAGGCCATCCTTGACAAACCCATCCTGCAAACGGGGTATTTTTCCCTTTAGATAAGAAGTTTTCTGGATTGATAGTCTCCTTATCTTCTAAATCTACGATGACAATATCTGCAGTTTTGCCGACTGCAATTGTTCCTGCTTCCAGCTTAAATGTTTCTGCCGGTTTATTTGTCAAAAAGCTGACTAGTTGCTGCAAGGTCATGATGCCTTCTTTTACAAAGTGTGTATATAAAAGCGGAAATGCTGTTTCCAAGCCGACAATTCCAAATGGAGCTAACTCAATTGGCTGTGCTTTTTCTTCTGCTGTATGCGGAGCATGATCTGTTGCAATGAAATCTATTGTTCCATCTAGCAAGCCTTCTATTAATGCTTCTCTGTCTGCTTTTCCTCTTAAAGGCGGGTTCATTTTATAGTTTGTGTCGATGCTAGGGATGTCCTCGTCACATAGTAATAAATGATGCGGTGACACTTCTGCTGTTACGTTAATGCCTGCTCGCTTCGCGTCTCTTACTATGCGGACAGATTCCTTTGTGCTGATATGGCAAACGTGGTAGTGACAATCTGCTGCCTCTGCAAGCAAGATATCCCTTGCTATATGTACAGATTCACAGACAGATGGAATGCCATTTAGGTTGTTCTCTTTAGAAAACTTCCCTTCATGAACTGACCCTTTATTTATAAGGCTATTGTCTTCGCAATGAGCTACAATGGCCATATCAAGGCTTGCTGCAAGCTTCATCGCTTCAAGCATTTTTCCTGCTTCTTGAATACCAACACCATCATCTGTGAATGCAAATGCTCCTAATTCCTTTAAAGCTTTAAAATCTGTCAGCTCTGCACCTAATTGTCTGATTGTAATGGATGCATACGGACGAACATGAACATTTGCTGTTTCGTTAATGCGATTCATTAAATTTTGAAAGTTCTCGACTGTATCCGGGACTGGACGAGTATTAGGCATATTGGCGATTGTTGTGAATCCGCCTCTAGCAGCAGCCATTGTTCCGGTCGCAATTGTTTCCTTCTTCTCTCCGCCAGGCTCGCGCAAATGCACATGGACATCAATGAAACCTGGTGCTACCAGCTTGCCCTTAGCATCAATCACTTCTTCGGCTGCTGTATTAATCTGTGGAGCGATTTCAGCGATGACTCCGTCTTGAATGAGAATATCCTGTGTAATAACTTCCCCTTTTTCATTAAGCAACTGGCCATTTTTGATAATCATTGACATGTACATTTCCTCCCTCAACTGATTGTAAAGATCTTTTTAATACTGCCATGCGGATGAATACTCCATTTTCCATTTGTTTAAAAATTCTGGACCGGTCGCATTCTACTAACTCATCTGCAATTTCTACATCCCTGTTAACAGGAGCAGGGTGCATAATAATGCTGCCTGGCTTCATGCGTCTTTCTCTTTCTGTAGTCAAACCATACATTTGATGATAATCTTCTTTTGTCCAAGAGGCTCCGCTTTCATGCCGTTCATGCTGAATACGCAGCAGCATGACAACATCGGAGGTTTCAATCGCAGTATCAATATCCTCATAGTTTGCTTCTTTCAGGATGCTGTCATCAAACCATTCTTTCGGCCCGGAGAAAACTACATTTGCACCAAGCCTTGTCAGCGCATCTGCATTCGACCTAGCCACACGGCTGTGGCGAATATCACCGATGATGCTGATTTTCAAACCATGGAAAGATTTAAATTCCTGTTTGATTGTCAGAAGATCAAGCAAGGATTGTGTCGGATGATTCCCGCAACCGTCTCCCGCATTGATAACAGGAATCTTAACTTTCCCGATTAGTTCCTGAAAGTAATTATCCTCGTTATGGCGGATAACAACACCGTTCACACCGATGCTTTCCAATGTCCGGACAGTATCATATAATGTTTCTCCCTTAACAACGCTAGAAGTAGTCGTTTCAAAAGGAATGACTTCAAGACCCAGCTTTCTTTCTGCTACTTCAAAGCTGCACTTCGTTCTTGTGCTAGGCTCAAAGAACAGGTTTGCTAAAAATAACTGCTTGGCTGGCTTCCACTCCTTCCCTTCTGCAAAGGCTTGTGCTTCCTCCAGTATTTCTTTTATTTCAAGCACTGTCAGTTCCGAGGTTGTTAATAAGTTTTCCATTATTTATTGCCTCCTTCATGGACTTTTTCTGCTATCGTCAATGTTTTTCGGGCAAAAAAAGCACCCATCTTTGAAAAATGGGTGCTAAAAGTTGAATGTTCTTGGCTAAAGATCCTTATTTAAGCCTGCTTAAATAAGCGGATCCCTTCGCCTAACCTTCAACACCCTTATAAGTCTCTCTGTACTTGTTTAAAAGGTGTAACTATTTAGTTTCTTTTACTGCTTCTTCTTCGAACAAGTCGTCTGTGGACTTTTCTCTTCCTGGAAGCACATAGTTTAAGATGATGCCTAGAATTGCTGCAAGTGCCATTCCTTCTAGTTTAAAGTCTGTACCGATATGAATGGAAGCTCCACCGATTCCAGTAACCAAAATTACTGATGCAATCACAAGATTTCTGTTTTTCGAGAAGTCCATTTTTGCATCTACCAAAATTCTCAATCCAGAGGATGCGATGATTCCGAATAACAGAATGGATACTCCCCCCATTACAGGTGTTGGAATCGATTGGATAAGTGCTGTAATCTTCCCGATGAATCCGAACAGGATGGCAAATACTGCTGCTCCCGCAAGAACATATACACTATATACTCTTGTTATTGCTAATACTCCGATGTTTTCACCGTAAGTTGTTTTTGGCGGTCCACCCATTAAGGAGGAAATTAAGGTTGCTGTACCATCACCTAAAATACTGCGGTGAAGTCCTGGGTCTTTAATATAATCTTTACCGACAACTTTGCTTAATACAAGCTGATGACCGATATGCTCTGCAAGTGTTACAACTGCGACTGGCACGAACAATGCCAGGATGGCGCTGTTTATCGTAAGGTCATAATCCCTGAATGGGAATATGAATTCTGGCATTGCAAGCCATTTAGCATCGATGACACCTTGGAAATCAACAACTCCTACTAATAATGCGTAAACGTAGCCAACGATAATCCCTGCAAGAATCGGAATGAAGCTGAATACTCCTTTACCGAAAATCGTGAATAATATCGTCGCAAGCAATGTTACTAATGCTACTGATAGATATAAGAGACTGTAAGTTTGATCTGGTGTTCCGTTATTTTCATACATCGCCTGGCCGACTGCTGTTCCAGCAAGTGCAAGCCCGATTACCATGATTACTGGTCCGACAACGATTGGCGGCAGCAAGTTCATAATCCAGCGATAGCCACCTTTTTTAATAATCAATGCGACTATTCCGTATACAAGACCTGCTATGAAGGTTCCAATCATCGCAGCTCCAGGTCCGCCAAGCTCTTGTGCCGCAATCATTGGAGCGATAAAGGCAAAGGATGAGCCTAGATAGGCAGGAACTTTAAATCTCGTAATGAGGAGGAAAGCTAGTGTTCCCAGTCCGCTTGAAATCAATGCAATTGCTGGACTCAAGCCGATTAAGTATGGTACTAACACAGTTGATCCAAACATGGCGAATAAGTGCTGTAAGCTTAATGTAATCCATTGGGATGCATTTGGTTTATCTTTTATGCCGAGTATTGGCTTTGTTTGATTCATATTTTTCCCTCTTTCCATCTATGGTGCATGTACTTAGTTCGTGTTGTTAGTATACGCAATTCCAATAAAAAACCCCTTTCCGCATGGCAAAAAGGGGTTTTTGGACAGGTGAAAACACACCTGTATTCCATTTCCCCCTTTGAAGCCTCTCTGGACTGTCATTTAAAAAGGGTTATATTTAATTTTCGTATATATTTACTTCATCTTGACCATCAACTTCTACGAGCTCTACTACAATCTTTTCTGAGCTTGAAGTCGGAATGTTTTTGCCAACATAATCAGCGCGAATCGGAAGCTCTCTGTGTCCTCTGTCTACAAGGACTGCAAGCTGTATCGACCCAGGTCTTCCCACATCCATCAAGGCATCCATTGCTGCGCGGACTGTTCTTCCTGTGTACAGGACATCGTCCACAAGAATTACCTTAAGGTCCTCAATGCTTGTAGGGATATCTGAACCTTTAACAAGCGGCTCTTGATTCTCTGTCTTTTTGCTTAAGTCATCACGGTATAATGTAATATCCAATTCTCCAACCGTTATGCTTTTGCCTTCAATTTGCGAGATTTTTTCTGCAAGGCGGTTTGCGATATAAATTCCTCTCGTGCGAATACCGACTAATACGCAGTTCTCAATACCTTTATTCTTTTCAATGATTTCGTGCGCAACTCTCGTTAATGCTCTTCGAATCGCTTGGTCATCAAGGACTTGTGCCTTACGTGACATCTGCATCACCTTTTTCTTAAAATAAAAATCCTCCCACCTATTCAGTGAGAGGACAGACCGATAGCCGTTCATGGCTATCTAATGAAACAAATCCGATACCTTCTCAACCTCACAGGATTGACTTAAAGGACTTATTTAATTGAGTTAATCTTATAATAAAGCTCGAATTTTGTCAACGATTATTTCTAATATTATCTAGCAACTCTTCAAAATCTTTCGGAAGCGGTGCTTCAAATTCAATATATTCACCTGTTCTTGGGTGGTCGAATCCAAGGATGCCAGCATGAAGCGCCTGGCCGCCGATGTCGATCGTTTTTTTCGGTCCGTACTTAGGATCGCCTGCCAGCGGAAAACCGATGTATTTCATATGAACGCGGATTTGGTGCGTTCTTCCTGTTTCTAGCTGACATTCAATGAATGTATACTCACCGATGCGCTCTAATACGTGAAAATGAGTGACAGCATGCTTGCCGTTATCAACAACTGCCATTTTTTGACGGTCTTTAGGGTCTCTGCCAATCGGTGCATCCACTGTTCCGTAATCATGAGGTATGCTTCCATGAACAAGTGCTTTATATTTTCTTGTTACTGTTTTTGCAACAAGCTGGTTCACAAGGCTTTCATGAGCTGCATCATTTTTGGCAACCATTAATAGACCGGACGTATCTTTGTCAATGCGGTGGACAATCCCTGGACGCATGACACCATTAATTCCAGAAAGATCTTTACAATGGGCCATCAAGCCGTTTACAAGTGTTCCTGTTACATGACCAGGGGCAGGATGTACAACCATCCCTTTTGGTTTGTTGACGACAATGACGTCACTATCCTCATAATACACTTCCAAATCCATTTCCTCTGGCAGAACATCAAGCTCTGTTAATTCTGGAATTTCAATTGTAACAACATCATTCAAGATGCCTTTGTACTTTGTCTTTACCACATTGCCGTTCACAGTCACATGGCCGTCCTTAATCCATTGCTGCACTTGTGTGCGCGACCATTCTTTGTTGATAGTTGAAACGATTTTATCTATTCTTTCACTTACTTGTTCACTCTGAATGATATGTTCCCTTTTTTCCATTTTCTTTCTCCTTCTTTGCTTCTCTTTCCTCCTTTAGCATCACAATGATAAGCAATATAACACCAATTACTAAAGATGAGTCTGCAATATTAAATATAGGAAAATCATAATTGAAGATATACGTATTTACAAAGTCCACGACATACTGATGTCTGACGCGGTCAATAAAGTTTCCGATAGCCCCGCCAAGAATCAGGCCTAAGGAAACTCCATAAAGCAACTTGCCTTTTGCACCTTTCTGGATGAAATAAACGATGCCGACAATAACAACTGCTGTGATGATATAGAAGAATGTCATTTGCCCTTCCAAAATCCCCCAAGCAGCACCGCTGTTGCGATGGGATGTTATATAGAAGAAATTCTCAATGACAGTAATGCTTTCTCCAAGTTCCATCTTCGTTGCCACAAGCCATTTTGTCCATTGATCCAATGCAATGATTATAAGTGCAATTATGTAATAAAACACTAAAGTTTCCTCCAATTCTCGAGTCTCCTTTAGCATTTTAGCATAAACTACTTAAAAACGATAGCTTGTGCCGTCTTGAAGCTTATTTTTCTAAGGGTTCCTTTAAATAATGTAAGTTTTCTTTAGTGCAAGGACTTTCTGTAGTAGGTTTGCATTTGTTCCAAATCTTTTTTTGATTTGATGGTGGGCACAAGCTGCAATAATTCTGCAGGCATTAATTCTCCTGAAATTTCACATGTTCCGAATTGGCCATTTTCCAGCCTGCGCATTGATTCTTCCACATCCAGCAGCTCTGCCTCAATATAGTGGTTTATTTTTGAAGATCTTTTCACTCTAAGTGTGGCTTGTAGTTCTATTTGTGTCATACGGAGTTCTGTATAAAGCTTTTCAACATCAAGGTTCATGGCTAAATTCCTCCGTTTCTATGTTGTTACAGATAGCTTTTCCAAATTGATGTTCAAAAACCGGCTTAAGATTTAACAGGCATAACAACAATTTACGGAGGTGGAATTTTTTTTAGCTGAAGGGAAAACTGACCAAAAAAAACATTCCGGCTTTCGCCGGAATGTTAACATATTAATAATTTTCTTGTACTACTGTTGCACAGCGAGCACATAATGTTGGATGTTCTTCAACAGTTCCAACATCAAGTGTTACTGTCCAGCATCTATCACATGTTTCTCCTTCTGCTTTTGCAACGACAATAGCAGTATTTTCTAATTTCAGCGCATTGTCTGGAGCTTCCTCAAACTTACCAGCAATTTCAAAGCCTGACACGATGAACAGCTGCTTCAAGTTCTCTTCGATGGAATCCAGCAATTCTTTCGCATCTTCACGTACATACAGGGAAACTTTCGCTGCAAGTGATTTACCGATTACTTTTTGATTGCGGGCTTCTTCTAAAGCTTTTAACACGTCATCGCGCAAGTTTAGGAACTTGCTCCATTTTTCTGTTAGAGCTTGTGCGTTGTCATATTCCACATATTCTGGGAAGTCTGTCAGCTGCACACTTTCTTCTTTAACAGATGTGATATGCTCCCAAACTTCTTCTGCTGTGTGCGGAAGAATCGGCGCCATCAATTTCACTAATGCAATCAAGCTTTCATACAATACAGTTTGAATAGCTCTTCTTTCATGATTATCTGCCGCTTCAATATAAAGGACATCTTTTGAGAAATCAAGGTAGAAGGAGCTCAAGTCTAATGTACAGAAATTGTTGATATCTGAGTAAATAGTTGAGAACTCAAATTTATCATAGGATACTGTAACATTTTTGATTAGATTATTCAGCTTCACTAACATATACTGATCTACTTCACGCAAGTTTTCATACGCAACAGCATTTTCTGCTGGGTTGAAGTCAGCAAGGTTTCCAAGTAAGAAACGGAATGTGTTTCTGATTTTGCGGTAACCTTCTGTTACTTGCTTCAAGATAGCATCAGATACACGCACGTCTGCTTGGAAATCAACAGAAGCTACCCATAAACGCAAGATATCAGCACCAAGCTGATTCATTACTTTTGAAGGAACCATAACGTTTCCAAGAGACTTACTCATTTTTCTGCCTTCACCGTCTAAAACGAAGCCATGGCTTAATACACCTTTATATGGCGCTTTGCCTGTTACAGCTACAGCTGTAGATAGGGAGGAGTTAAACCACCCGCGATATTGGTCAGAACCTTCCAAGTAAAGGTCTGCAGGTCTTTGCAATTCTTCTCTTTCTTCTAGTACAGATTGATGAGAAGAACCAGAATCGAACCAAACATCCATGATATCTGTTTCTTTTGTAAAGTTTCCATTCGGGCTGCCAGGATGTGTGAAGCCTTCTGGAAGAAGTTCGTTTGCAGTTCTTTCAAACCAGATATTTGAACCATGCTCTCTAAACAAGTTAGAGATATGCTCAATTGTTTCGTCTGTTATGATGCTGTCACCATTTTCAGCATAAAATACCGGAATCGGAACACCCCATGCACGCTGTCTGGAAATACACCAGTCACCGCGGTCGCGAACCATATTGAATAATCTTGTTTCTCCCCATGCCGGAACCCATTTTGTTTCTTGGACTGCGTTAAGCAAGTCTTGTCTGAAATCTTTAATAGACGCAAACCATTGTGCTGTCGCACGGAAAATAACCGGTTTTTTCGTTCTCCAGTCATGCGGATAGGAGTGTGTGATAAATTTCAGCTTCAATAAAGCTCCCGCTTCTTCTAATGCTTCTGTGATCGGCTTGTTAGCTTTATCATAGAATAAACCTTCAAATCCTGGCGCCTCGTCTGTCATAACACCTTTGTCATCAACTGGACAAAGAACTTCGAGATTATACTTTTGACCAACAATGAAGTCATCCTCACCATGTCCTGGTGCAGTATGAACACAGCCAGTACCTGCATCTGTTGTTACATGCTCGCCAAGCATTACTAATGATTCACGGTCATATAGTGGATGAAGTGCTTTAATGTATTCCAATTCAGAACCTTGAACCTCTTGGATGATAGCTGCTTCTTCCCATGCCACTTCTGTTTTAACTGCTTCTAGCAAGTCTTTAGCAACTAAATACTTATTTCCTTTTTCTTCCACTACAACATATGTCAAGTCAGGGTGAACAGAAATACCAAGGTTTGCAGGAATTGTCCATGGTGTTGTTGTCCAAATCACAATTTGTACATCTTCACTAAGCACATTCTTGCCATCCTTTACTTTAAAGCCAACATAGATGGATGGAGATTGTTTGTCCTGGTATTCAATTTCCGCTTCTGCCAAAGCAGATTCACTTGTAGGAGACCAATAAACCGGCTTTTTACCTTTATAAATATAGCCTTTTTTCGCCATTTCCCCGAACACTTTAATTTGTTGTGCTTCGTATGCAGGCTTTAATGTGATGTATGGATTTTCCCAATCAGCCCGTACACCTAGGCGTTTGAATTGCTCTCTTTGGCTGTCAATTTGGCCAAGAGCGTATTCTTCACACAGCTTACGGAACTCAGCGATTGTCATTTCCTTACGTTTAACACCTTTGTTAGTCAAAGCTTGTTCAATCGGCAATCCATGTGTATCCCAGCCAGGAACGTATGGTGCTTGGAAACCAGTCATCGACTTAAAGCGCACAATAAAATCCTTCAAAATTTTATTCAATGCATGTCCAATATGGATATCTCCATTCGCATAAGGAGGTCCGTCATGCAAAACATAAAGCGGACGGCCGCTAGTGCGTTCTTGAACTTTTTCATAAATATTCATTTCATTCCATTTTGCTTGAATTTCAGGCTCACGGTTTGGCAAGTTTCCTCTCATCGGGAAAGCCGTTTTCGGCATGAGCAAGGTATCTTTATATTCCATTAAAAATCCTCCAAATAATGTTCTAAATTCATGGTTTTTTGATGCGTTAGGGATGTATCTTGTGGTTTTTAGACAATAAAAAAACCCCTCATCCCAAAAAGGGACGAGAAGGTTTATTCTCCCGCGGTACCACCCTTATAGATAGTTAGACTATCCACTTAAGCATTTTTTAACGGTTATGAACCGCCTTTTCTTACTAAAAAGCCTTTCAGAAAAGGACTCAAGGGTGATATTCCAATTCCCGCTTATGCCAGGCTTCCACCGTCCCCAGCTCGCTTAAAATAAGCCAACAGTAATTGTACTGTCCCTATCAACGTACGCATGAATATTGTTTTGTGTACAAATTATAGGCTATTAACAGATGCTTCGTCAAGCTCTCTGCAATTATTTCGTTGAGTTAAGCTCTGATGCATCAAGCTCATATTCAAGCAAATGATCCCAATCATCGTTGTTCAGCATATCAAGCTGCGCTTCGATCAGCATTTTGAAGCGTGTGCGGAACACTTTTGACTGCTTTTTTAACTCTTCAATTTCCAATGCGATTTTTCTTGCTTTAGAAAGTGATTCATTGATAATGCGGTCAGCATTTTTTTCTGCTTCTTTAATGATCAGCTTTGCTTCTTTTTGAGCGTTTCGCTTTACTTCCTCAGCTGCCTCTTGAGCAACAACGATTGATTTATTTAATGTTTCTTCTATATTATTGTAGTGCCCGATGCGATCATCTAATTCACTAAGTCTTGCATCTAGTTCTTTTTTCTCACGAATTATATTTTCATAGTCCTTGATTATTTGGTCTAAAAACTCATTTACTTCATCTTCATCATAACCGCGAAATCCTTTGCTGAATTCCTTATTGTGAATATCCAACGGTGTTAATGGCATAATGCCACCTCCCAAACTTCAATTTCTTATGTATTTTTTTCGACAGCTTTTTTAGTATTCCTGCATTTCCAAAGAGAAAACGCCAAAAAAACAGGAAGTGAGACAAATTATACTGTTGAAAATATTGTAACATAGATAATATATAAATAACTATGGAATTTTGGAATGACATGAAAATTATTAGTGTTTGTAAAACAAATGACTGATTATTTTAATTTGCCGATAACAATCCGCCATTTATCTTTTTTTGTTTTACCTTCGAGTGATTTAATGATTGACCTGCCATGTCCTCTGACGGAAATAACATCTCCTTCTTCACAAGTAAAAGAGATGTTTTCCACAGTACCCCAGTTTACTTTCACATGACTTGCTGCAATGTAGCCTTGGGCCTTTTGTCTCGAAATGTTGTAAATTGCAGCAATCGTTGCATCAAGCCTTAATGAGGTAAGTGTTGTGCTTGTTTCAACCCATTCTTCCTCTATAGCAATTGCCCTCTCCCAAGGAATTGGATGTAACGATACCTTTGCTTTTCCGATAGAGTCAAGCTGCAAGCGGATGTAGTCTTCTACTTCTTTACCTACAATCAGCTGAACATCGCCGTCCTTAATGAGAATATCCCCAAACTTACTGCGCGATAATCCTAATGACATAATACTACCAAGCACTTGCGGATGCTCAATCGTAACAAACTTTTTCGCATACTCGATATTTTGTAAGGACAGCTGAAAGTCCGCTTGCTCTACTTCATAGTAGGAAGGATACAGAAATGCCCGTTTTCTTTCAGCAGCTCTCGTCCCGCCAGAAAACGATACTAAAACATCTGCATTTTGTCCAATAATTGTATTAACAATCTTCTGTTCGCGAGGATCTAAAAAATCTGTCAGTTTCGGCGCATAAGCATCCTCCACATATTGACGCCAATTAAGCACTTGATCAATGAATTCCTTTTCCTCTGGCCGAAAATGCTGGTATATCGACATATTACAAACTCCTTTAATAGATGTATCTAAATGACTGCATGAAAAAAGGGCTTAATGTAAGCCCTGATTTTAAAACCATAGAAATAACTGTCTAACACCATTGCCTGCTAAATTCAAAACAAAGATAGCCACAATCGGAGAAATATCAATCATACCGATTGGCGGAATTATCTTTCTGAACTGCTCTAAATACGGTTCACAAATACGGGCAAGGAAGATTCCGATTCCAGTTTCTCTTGCATTAGGTATCCATGACATGAAAATATAAATGATCAGCGCATAAGAGTAATAAGTTAGTACTCTTGAAATAATTAAAAAGACCAAATCCATCTAAGATTACCACCTCGCATTTTCAAATTCAGTTTCTTGAAGTATTTGGGAGATGTTCCCTGATACTTCGACATTATCCGGTGTGCATAGGAAGATATCTGTACCCACTTTTTGGATGTCTCCACCGATTGCATAAACAGTTCCGCTTAAGAAATCGACGATTCGTTTTCCTTGTTCTTTATCAATTCTTTGCAGGTTCACGACAACTGCACGTCTATTTTTTAACTGGTCCGCAATATCCTGTGCTTCTGCATAAACTCTTGGCTCAACCAAAAATACTTTGGACGACTTTTGCACGCTTTGCAAGCTGACAACATTTTGTTTTTGCTGCTGAACAGGCTGTTGCTGTTGTTGCTGCTGTTGAAAATAGGACTGTGTTGGCTGCTGTCTCTGTTGATTTCTCACTGGCTCCTGCTCCTGTTCATACTCTTCTTCCTCATAATCTTCATCTTCTAAGAAAAAAAATGTTTTTATTTTCGACTTTATACTCAATTTCTAAACCTCCTATTTATCGCTGCCAACGAGTGCTGTACCGATACGAATCATCGTTGCACCTTCTTCAATGGCAATCGAGTAGTCGTTAGACATTCCCATGGAAAGCTCCGTGCACGGGGCATTGCTGATTTTTAAGCTCTGAACTTCTGTTTGCAGTGCTTTTAAGTTACGGAAGCAGCTGCGCAGAAACTCTTCGTTATCTGTAAATGGCGCCATTGTCATTAAGCCGACTATTTCGATATTTGGAAATGCATCGAGGCTTTTGATGAAGTCAATTGTCTCCTCAGGGGCAATGCCGTGCTTAGATTCTTCTTGCGATACATTGACCTGAACAAAACACTTGATCTTTTTGGATGCACGCTTATTAATTTCTTTGGCTAAAGATAAGCGGTCCAAGGAATGGATATAATCCACATGATCAATAATGCTCTTCACCTTACGCGTTTGCAAGGAACCGATAAAATGCCAAACCGGCTCGTCCATCAGCACCTCACGCTTGGCAAGCAAGCCTTCTTCCCGGTTTTCGCCAAGATTGGTCACACCTGCCTCTACTGCCTCTTTTGCCCTTTCTATTGTAACATATTTTGTCACTGCGATAATGGTGATATCTTCAACAGATCTATTGACTTTTTCACAAGCCAATTTCATCTTTTCCCTAATTTCTTGCAAATTAACCTTTACTTGCATCTTACTTTAAACATCCTCTCTCCAGCCAATAAAGCTCATCATTCTTCCTGTTTTCCCTTGATCTCGCCTGTGGGAATAAAAGTATGACTCCTGAACACTTGTGCAAAGGCCAGTCACCAAAATGTTGGATTCCTGAATACCTGCCTTTATTAACAGCTGTTTGTTCAGCTTTTGTAAACTCAATGAATATTGATTCGGGGAGACAAGCACATATGGCTTATCATCATCTTTATCTAACGCATCTTCAACTCTGTTTATGACACGCCCGTCTACTATGTATTGTTCGTCAGTTATGGACGGACCGATAGCTACTTCAATTTCACTCGAATCAATTCCGTGTGATTTGAACACCTCGACCATTTTGTTGGCAATTTTCTTGACAGTACCTTGCCAGCCGGCATGGGCAATGCCGATCGCCTTCGTTTTCCTGTGGATGAAATACAGCGGAACACAGTCAGCATAGCAAAGGGTCAATAAAATACCTTCATCCATTGTAAATAAGCCATCTGTATCTGGCAATGCACTTTCATAGTCGCACGCCCCTTTACCTACATCTGCTTTTGTCACTTCCCAAATGTTGTTCTTATGGGTTTGTTCAGAACCAACCCAATTTCTCAACGGGAAATGGAGTTTATTTGCGACAATTTGGCGATTTGCTGTTACCTTCTCATTTGAATCATTAACATGATAGGCCATATTTAAACCTTTATGATGGCCAATGCTTGTGCCGCCGTTTTTTGTAGTGAATCCTGCTGCTAATTGCGGGTAGTCTTTACACCATGATTGAATGGTAAAATATTCATTTTCATGTAATAAGAAAGGTTCCATTTTTTATAACCTCAGCTTTTTTTTATAGTTTACCATAGACTTGTGCATTGGTCATAAAAAAACCAATAATATTTCGCCCTATTCTTCCACTTCTGTGAGCTCGAGCGACTTTGTATATTTAACTAAGATTACGTCTTCTCCGATTTTTAAAATATTGCTCCATGGAATCACAATATCTGCTTCTCTATTGAAGAATCCTAATACCTTTCCTGGCCCGCCAATAATAATCGATTCAATCTTTCCTGTCTGCAAATTAATATCTATATCTCCAATATTACCAAGCTTTTTCCCATTCGCTACATTGACGACATCTTTTATTTGAAAATCAGAAATTTTAAGCATTGCTCCCACTCCTATATAATAATCACTGAATGCAAGGATAGCCTTTATAAAAATATATGTTGCCAATTACGATAATTAGTACAAATTCTCGTACGTCAGGGAGATAATTGCCCATAAAAAAACTGCCGAAACATTTTTTCGGCAGTTCTCATGTACAAGCTCACTACTAGCTTTGGATATTTTTATTCATTTGTTTAATAGCAGCCTTTTCCAGTCTTGATACTTGAGCTTGGGAGATACCTATTTCATCAGCAACTTCCATTTGCGTTTTCCCTTGAAAAAAACGCTTTCTTAAAATAAGTTTTTCCCGATCGTTCAATCTTCGCATTCCTTCTTTGAGGGCGAGTTCTTCCACCCATTGTATATCCTTGTTCTTCTCATCACTCAATTGATCCATCACATAGATTGGATCGCCACCGTCATTATAGATCGGCTCAAAAAGAGAGACTGGATCTTGAATTGCATCCAATGCGAAGACGATATCCTCATGGGGAATATCAAGCTCTTTTGCAATTTCCTCAGCTGTTGGTTCCTTTGATGTCTTGCTCATTAATCGCTCTCTGACTTGCAATGCTTTATAAGCTATATCCCTTAAGGACCTGGACACCCTTATCGGGTTATTGTCACGCAAGTAACGGCGAATTTCACCAATTATCATCGGGACAGCATAGGTGGAAAACTTTACGTTTTGACTTAAATCAAAATTATCAATAGATTTCATTAGACCGATACAACCAACTTGAAATAAGTCATCGACAAACTCGCCTCTATTGTTGAACCTTTGAATCACACTTAATACAAGGCGGAGATTTCCATTAACGAGACTTTCTCTTGCGGTAATATCTCCCTGATGCATTTGCTTGAAGAGCTCTCTCATTTCTTCGTTTTTCAATACTGGAAGCTTAGATGTATCCACACCGCAAATTTCTACTTTATTTCGAGTCAATCTATTTCCCTCCTCACAGGAGCTGCTGTACAAAAAACAGTATCTCCTTGAGAAGGAAAAATATGCATAAGTGATTTTCCATCCTAATCCAAATTCACTACCGTTTTCTCTTCAAAAAACTATCAGTACAATGTTTTTCTGCAATAATAATTCACACAAAAAAATTTTTTATTCGACAAAAAATGCCAGCCGCACTTTCTAACAAGAAAGAAGAATTAATTCATCCTTGTTAGTTGAAGTTTAGCTGACAGATCACTCTACACCATTTTATTAAATTCCTTTTGCAGTCTTTTTATAATCCTTTTTTCCAATCTGGATATATAGGACTGAGAAATGCCAAGCATATCTGCTACATCCTTCTGCGTCTTTTCTTCGCCTGTTCCAAGGCCGAAGCGCAGCTCCATAATTTGCTTCTCTCTTTTAGAAAGCTGATGCAATGCCCTTATGAGCAGTTTTTTATCGACGCTTGCATCGAGGTCTTTCGTGATGATATCTTCCTCTGTACCCATTACATCTGATAACAGCAGTTCATTGCCATCCCAGTCAATATTCAGCGGTTCATCGAAGGAAACCTCTGACCGTATTTTATTGTTTCTTCTCAAATACATCAGTATCTCATTCTCGATACATCTTGATGCATATGTAGCAAGCTTGATTTTCTTTTCAGGATTAAAAGTATTGACAGCCTTTATTAGTCCGATGGTTCCAATACTAATTAAGTCTTCAATATTGATGCCCGTATTCTCAAATTTCCTGGCAATATAAACAACAAGACGCAAATTACGTTCAATTAAAATAGATCTTGCTGCCTGATCACCTTCTGGCAGCTTCAGAAGCAGTTCTTCTTCCTCTTCTTTGCTTAACGGTGGAGGCAATGCTTCGCTTCCGCCAATATAAAAAACTTCATCTGTTTTCAAACCTAATTTCATTAATAGCTTATACCAGTAGTAAGTTAAGCGAAGCTTTAGTTTTTTCATAATTGTCCTCCTTCTAAATGATGTATCAAAAGAGTATAGTATATTAACTAACCATTCCTTCGTTTACCACATTGATTTTTTTGCCTGTCAGCATTTTAGGATGCACAATGCATGAAAAAGCATCATCTGATGAAAGCTGCTGTCTTGTAAAAGAAATCAGCCCTTTTTCCACTAAATATTTGTCATCTTTTTGTTCAATGACAAGCTGTTCTGGCTTAATGGCAATCATGAGCTGATGCTCTTTCCCCATCACCTTATAGGGGATAATGCGCATCCGGTATTGCCAGTCATCACTTAGCTGCTTTTGCCCATGAATAATCGCTTCCGAGTCATCAACAATTTCACATAACTCAGCTGGCAGATCATCGCCCATTCCATTAATAGATACAAACATGACGGGAACTCTTGAAATTGGATCATATACTTGGTTGCCGCTGTCAACGAGCCCCTTTAAAGTAAAAGCCTTGCCGGCTATTTGAAAGCTCACTTGGACAATCTCTTCATATTTGATTTTTGTTATTTCAATGCTTTCTACATTCTTTCTAGAAAAATGCCAGGCTGCTGGAAAGCCAAGCAATACAAACAGCCAGCTGATTGGATCACCAAAACCTTTAACACTAGCTAGCATAACAGAAGAAGATAATTGAAAATCAAACTGAACAAAATAATGGCTGCCAATCAGGACCCCTCCAATCAGGAAGGTGACAAAATAAAAGGTCATTAATCCACTAAGATAATAGCGCAGTCTTTTAAAGCCAAAAACAGTCAAAATCATCACACAAGAGAAGCCTAGCTTTGAAATCGGGTGACTTGTATAGATGTGGTATGGAGTAACTGCCAAAAGAATGATTATCGATCCTATCAGGCCGCCGCACAGCACTCTCCAAAGCTTTACGTCTCTTTTTAAGATGATGGCTGTCAAGTAGAGCAGCAAGCTGTCAAACAAGAAATTTAGCAGCCATATGACATCTAAATAAACGGCCAAGTAGTTTGAGCCTCCTTCCTAAAGTTTTATGGCATGATTGCTTGCTCATCTAACTCTATTAATCTGTTACGAAAAAGTATAACCTACTGCTTGAGGAAAGTGTGTCGCTTCCTGTAATCAAAAAATCAGAAATTTTCTCTATTAACAACAGATTTTGTCACTATTTCTTGCCTTCTGCTATAAGTTTGTTCTAATGGTAAATTTTCAGTTTTTTTAAAATGAAATTATTTCCCAGGCTATGAAAGCATAAAAAAAAAAGCGGGAAATTATCCCGCTTTTTTTTATCTTCTGCGATTTCTGTTACGTAAGAATGTTGGTATATCCAATGTATCTTCACCTGTTTGGATTGAGTTTCCGCGTACAGGCTCTTTTGCACTGTTTGGATTTTCCTCGCGTTTCACTTCACGTGAGCTGCTAGGGTTGCTTGAAGGCTTCATGCTATTTAAAGATGGCCTTGAAGCAGATACTTGAATCGCATCTTGGTTAAATCCAGTTGCAATTACTGTTACGACAATTTCGTCTTTTAAGTTTTCGTTAATAACAGAACCGAAGATCATGTTAACATCTTGGTCAGATGCAGAAGCGACAATGTCAGCTGCTTCCTGAACTTCATATAGGCTTAAGTTAGATCCGCCCGTAATGTTCATTAACACACCTTGCGCTCCATCGATAGATGTTTCAAGCAACGGTGATGAAATTGCCTTTTTCGCTGCTTCTGCCGCGCGATTTTCTCCTGATGCAACACCGATTCCCATCAATGCAGATCCTTTGTTAACCATGATTGTTTTCACATCAGCGAAGTCAAGGTTGATTAACCCTGGTGTTGCAATAAGGTCAGAGATACCTTGTACACCTTGACGGAGTACATTATCTGCTTCTCTGAATGCTTCAAGCATCGGAGTGCTCTTATCCACAATTTCAAGCAAGCGGTCATTCGGGATGACAATCAAAGTATCTACAGCTTCTTTAAGAGCAGAGATACCGCTTGCTGCATGTGTTGAACGCTTTCTGCCTTCAAATGTGAACGGTCTTGTTACAACACCAACTGTTAATGCGCCGATGTCTTTTGCGATTTGTGCGATAACAGGTGCTGCACCAGTACCTGTTCCGCCTCCCATACCTGCAGTAACAAATACCATATCAGCTCCTTTTAGAGCCTCTTCGATTTGTTCTTTGCTTTCCTCTGCAGCTTTTTTACCCACTTCAGGGTTAGCACCGGCACCCAAACCTCTTGTCAGTTTGCCGCCGATTTGCATTTTCACTTCAGCTTTTGATAAGTTTAACGCTTGTGCGTCCGTATTTACTGCAATAAACTCTACTCCTTGAACACCATGTTCAATCATTCGATTGACAGCATTGTTCCCGCCGCCACCGACACCAATAACTTTTATTACAGCTAATGAATCTATATTTGTATCAAATTCTAACATGACAAATCCTCCTAATTCGTCGATATTCAGCAGTATCGAACTGTCCGCGTCTCAAATCTTGGTGATATGGAGTAAACATACCATTTTAATAGTTCTTATGTTTTTTATCTTTTAATCGAAAAAGTATCCCATAAATTTCTTTAGCTTGGAAGGTCCTTTTTCGACAGGCTGTTTTTCGTATGAAGCTTTTGGTGGAGCCTGTTTTGGTGCTCTTTTTTCCTTTGGTTCCCCAACTGCAACAGGCTCAGCCTGTTGAATACTGCCGCCTTGCAGCTTGTTGTTCTTGTATGAGAATTTAATCAAGCCGACAGCAGTTGTATATTGAGCTTCCCTTACACCAATATAATCAGGTATCGCGATGCGGACCCGATTTTGGAAAACTTCCTGGGCCAATTCCAAAATGCCTTTTGTTCCGGCGACTCCTCCAGAAAGTACGAAACCGCCTGGAAGATCATACACACCTAGTCTTTCTAGCTCGTCCATCACTAAATCAAACATTTCTTCCAATCTTGCTTCAATAATATCGGCAATTTCCAGTTGGTTGAACTGCTGATGCTGGTCACTTCCGATAATCGGAACGCTGAATACTTCTTCCTCTGATGCGTGATTGTAATAGGCATAGCCATATTTCACTTTGATTTTTTCTGCATCTTCGGTTGTTGTTCGCAAGCCAATGGACAGATCTTTTGTTATATGATCTCCTCCGATTGGCAAGACGCTTGTTTTTTTCAAGAAGCCATTTTCAAAAACAGCGATTGTAGTAGACCCGCCTCCAATATCAAGCAGTGCCACTCCAAGATTTTTTTCATCCTTTGACAGCGCGAAGGAACCAGCGGCAAGAGGCTGCAATGTAATATCAACAATCTCAAGGCCTGCTTTTTCCACGCAGCGAAGCGTATTATGTAATATTGTCTTGCTGCCTGTTATAATGATTCCTTCCATTTCAAGGCGGACGCCTATCATCCCGCGAGGATCTGTAATTTCATCAAGACCATCCACGATAAACTGCTTTGGGATAATGTCGATTATCTCCCTCTCAGGCGGAATGGAAACAACTTGTGCTGCATCCTTTACTCTCATTACATCTTCTATTGTTATTTCACGATTTTCACTTGAAACTGCCACTACTCCATGTGAGGGCTGCAAGCTTACATGATTTCCCGAAACGCCAACAATAACTTGTTTAATTTCTACACCAATCATTCTTTCCGCCTGTTCAATAGCTCTTCGTATGGAATGAACGGTTTCATCTATATCGACAATAGAACCCTTCCTCAACCCTTCAGAAGGTACGATGCCTACTCCAATAATGTTTAAGGACTCATTAATCATTTCGCCGATGATTACTTTCACGCTGGATGTACCGATGTCTAGACTTACATAAAATTCATTGCTGTTCATTCTCGGGCACCTCCTTTTGCTTTTTAAAAATAAGTGAACAACAGCTATCCTGCTTATTTAGCGAATGTTAAATTTTAATGAATAAAATTCCCTATTAATATATTATTTATTAAATAATTCGCCAAAACTAATATATTCCCTTTTTTATGATTGATTTTTTTCAGTTTTTTCTCGTTTATTTTCCCACTTTGTCAAGATGATTCTTCTAATGACTGCGATATTTTGAAACAGCCTTACACCGAAGGCAAATATGGCAGCTAAGTATAAGTCTACACCAAGATGAACACCGAGAAAAGCTAAACTTGCAGCAAGGAGAATATTAAAGAAAAAACCTGATACAAACACCTTTTCATCATATATGTTCTGCAAATGCGCCCTGATGCCGCCAAACAGCGTATCGAGTGCTGCTAGTACTGCAATTGACAAATAGTTGGCATATTCATCCGGGACTGTAATATCTGTCATAAGACCAAGTGATATGCCGATAATAAGGCCAAATATAGGCAGCCACATTAAGCACCGCCTCCTTCTTCATCTCCTGCAGGCTTCATATACCGAATCCGGATATTGTCTTCATATGCTGGAATGGTTATTGTTTGCTGCGGCTTTTTAACATCCAGCAACAGATTGTCCATAAAGAAATCATCCGCTGATTGTGAAACCTTCATGCGATTATACAGCTGCTCGGCACTGTTTTTATCTGCAGCAATCACTTTTATCGTCAAAGGAAATTTGTTGACAGAATAACCGTTCATCTTTGTCTCCCCATTAATATCCCTAATGACAGAAGTATTAATGTAACGATGTTCGTCAATGGCTATTTCCTTTGCGCCGTACAAATTCAACTCATTAATGAGCCGTTTCAAAAGATCGGCTGTAATGGCGCCTTGCTCATCACCCATCAGCAAATCTGAGCTGACAGGCTGAATGGAAATAACGATTCCATATCCAGCTTTTTCTGTAAGACCAATATCATCTTTCAGCTCAGCAATTGTCTCTTGAAGGAGCTCTTCTTTCGTCTGTGAGCTGTCGCTTTTATACTCGTCGACTTTTTGGCTGTTTGCACGAATATCGCTTAACAGCTTAAGCTCCGTTTCTTTTTCCTTGAGAAGGGCTTGCTTTAACTCCCAAGTATCCCTTGTGTCTCTCACCTTCGGCTTTTTGACTGTTTGGAATTGAACGGCAAGCATAAACCCGATTACTAGCAAGATTATTGTCATAGTGAAAAGTTTTTTGTTCATGCCTTCACCATACTTCCATAATAAATATTCGGCAGCACATCTCTTTTCACCTAATTTGTTCTAAGTGCCTCCATTGTAATGGTCTCTTTCTTTTCGAGTGTGAATTTGATGTTTTCATTCACCAATGTATCCTTCACTCCGCCTTTAATGTTTAATGCACCTTCCATTACTTCACTGTCTCCAATGGCAGTAATCACAAATGGAGCAGGATACTGATTTCCGTCAATTTCAATCACAGGTCCATTACATAGAATATAAGAATCATGGCTTAAGCGCTGGCCGTTAATGCTAACGGCTGCTGCGCCTGAAACATAAAGCTCATTCACCACTTCAAAGATATGATGTTCATGAACAAGATAATTATTAACATTATCATCATTCGGATCATAATTCCCATCTTCTAGAGTAACCTGCACTCCTTGTCCCACAACGCCAACCTTGCCTAAATACATGCGGTAATTATTGGCATCTTCAGCAAGATTGTAATAGGCATCCGCTTTTGTGGAGAGCTCTTTTTCGTAATCGGACAGATCCTTTTGAACTTGTTCGAGCTCTTTATAAAGCTCATTATTTCTTTCTTCTTGTTCGATCAGCTCATTTCGCAATGCAAGATCCCGATCAAACTGGCTGTCACTCAAACTTTTCGGACCGTCTTCAGCATTGGCCATTTGGAAGGCAAAGGCAACAATGAACCCTAGTACAAGAAAAACAAAAGAAAAGATTACGTGGCTCCCCTTTCGTTTATTCTTCACTATTTCCCTCTCCTTCTGATGATCCATACTCCTTGAAATAAGAGCCGACTTCTAAGTCAATAACGCCCTTTTTCTTTGGATTCAATTGGCTGATAATCGATGGATAGTGTTCCATCTTCTCTGCAAAAGTGCTTAAAGAGGCTGCCACTTCAAATCCATCATTCATAAATACATTAATATGGTATGAATCCGTTTTTTTCGGTGTGTAATGGATCTCAGAGATAGCATTGTAAACACCAGCTGGGAGTTTTTTCAGCTCCTTGACTGTTTTCTCCAGCGCTTTGTCATTATCAAAATCCATAATGAGCGGAGCATCATACGGTGTTGATTCAGAGCTTCTTCCCTCTAATTCAGTTCCGCTTTCCAGAATGGGAATATACTTATTGCCGCTTACCATGTAAGCAATCCGTTTATATTCTTCCACTTCAATATTCACTTTGTTTGGAAGCTTTAAAGAAACAGAGGATGACTTGATTTCAGGCAGTGCATTCAGTTTTTCTTCAATCTTGTCCTTTTTTATAGTCCAAATATTTGTCGAAGAGCTGATTCCGCTGATTTCCTCTATCTCCCCTTCCGTATACAAGATGTTTCCTGTCACGATTGTTTCTTTCACATTGCTTAATGGTGACTGAAAGTAAATAATGCATCCAATGAGGAGAAAAAATAGCATGAGCAGAAATATGAGGCGTTTGTTTGCTTTCTTTTTTCGCTGCTGTTTCAATTTAGGAATTCTATCTTCAATGGAAACAATCTTCCCTTTATCCAAATAACCACCTCTAACAAACAAGCAACAGTATGTAAGCTGCCGTTTCATAATCACTTAATATATATCGGAATATATCTGTTTTATTTAAAGCAGAAAATGTCTTGTTTTGAAACTTTTTTCATGACTTTCAAGGTGATAAAGCTTGTCTATTACAAATATAATAGACTTAACTCTTCTAATGTTTGATTATAGCATCCTGATTACATTAATTGAAGAAAAGTCTGGATGGGAAACGGAAAACTTTTCCCACCCAACTGATTATTTTGTGACATCCTTCATAACATTGAAAAGTCTCATCGCAGCATCTGGAATCCCTAATTCCAATGAAGCAGCTTTCATGCTTTTCAACTTTTCAGGCTGCAGCATAATATCATCGATGTCTTTCACCAGGCTATCACCAGTCAATTCACGTTCAAGCAATAGTTTTGCTGCACCGTTATTAGTAAGTGAATGGGCGTTTTTCTCTTGATGGTTATTCGTCACGTAAGGGCTTGGGATTAAAATGCTTGGAATTCCAAGGGACGTGAGCTCAGCCAATGTTGTAGCTCCTGCCCTTGCTACTGTCAGGTCAATTCCTGCAAGCACCTCTGGCATATTATGCACAAACGGTTTGATAATCACATTTTCCGGATTGCCGACTTTTTCGACTTCCTTCTTCACTGATTCATAATGGACTTCTCCCGTTACATAAAGGATCTGATAATCCTTCTTCCCAAACTCAGGCAATGCAGCAATAACCGCATCATTAATCGGTCTCGCTCCTCTTGAGCCTCCAAAGATTAGCACAGCTGGGCTATTAAGTTTAAGTCCGGCAGAAAGCTTTCCTTTAATTGCATCCTGGTTTAATACTTCCGATGCACGAGGGTTGCCTGTTAGAACAACCTTTTCCTTCGGGAAAAACTGTTCTGCTTCGGCAAAGCATGTTGCCACTTTATCGACATACTTGCTCAAGAATTTATTAGTCAATCCAGGCACACTGTTCTGTTCATGAATAATCGTAGCAATCCCCATTTTTGCGGCAGCATACACTACAGGTCCGCAAACATAACCGCCTGTTCCAATTACCACATCTGCTTGGAATTCTTTCAAGATTTTCTTGCATTTATTGACACCAGAAATAAATCTCCAAACGGTTTTCACATTTTCAGGTGAGAGCTTTCGTTTAAAACCAGTTATATGTATCGCTTTAAATGGAATATTTTCACGGCGCACTAGTTTACTCTCTAGCCCTTGTTCTGTTCCTATGTATAAGAACTCGACATCCTTGACTTCTTTTTGTATTTCACGGATTAAGGCAAGTGCTGGATAAATATGTCCTCCGGTACCACCGCCGCTAACCACTATTTTCATTTTCCCACCTCATAACACGTACTTGTTCTAGCTGCTTATTTAAGCATTTATTTACGATTTTCAAATCTTCTTTATTATAGCTTTATTTATGAAAAACAGAAACTATCTTCTTTGAATATTTTGGAGGATTTTCTTAAAGCCCAAAACTAGATGTTCCCTATTGTACTATATTTTAAACCTATTCGTGTAATTTACTAAAATTGAAAACAAATTGTAATACATTTATTGAAGGATAAAAAGAGCTTCATTTGCGGGGCTTGCATTAATAACCCCTTGTCAAACAAGCATTTTATTTGAGCATCCTCCCCCTTCCCCTCCCCTCTCCCTACATTCGTAGTGAAATAATTGTTATCATTTGTTTATATTAGTGAATTATATGAAGATTTTAAATAAAATTACCTGCTGAACGCATAAAAAAAAGGAAGGCTTTAAGCCATCCTCTCCGTGTAATGCTGCTTCTCTTTATTTAATATCTCGAATAGCGACTCACATTCAATAAAACCCCTATTGCCACAAGCATTAATGTCAAGGAAGATCCGCCATAGCTTAAGAACGGCAGTGTAATCCCAGTAACTGGCATTAAGCCTGTTACAACTCCGATATTGATCATAACTTGAATGGCAACCATTGCGATAATTCCTACAGCTAGCAAGCTTCCAAACAAATCTTGTGCTCCGAGGGCAATCCTAATGCCTCTCCACAGCAGTAAGGAAAACAGCAGCAGGATCAAAGAGCCTCCAATGAATCCAAGCTCTTCTGAAAGAATCGCAAAAATAAAGTCCGTTTGCGGCTCTGGCAAGTAAAAGAATTTTTGTCTGCTTTCTCCAAGCCCTAGGCCAAACAATCCTCCTGGTCCTATCGCGTATAAAGACTGAATGATTTGAAAGCCGCTTCCAAGAGGGTCTGACCACGGATCAAGGAAAGAAGTTATCCTTTTAATCCGGTACGGCGCTGAGGCAACCAGTCCGACAAAGCCGGCTAGTCCAATCAAACCGAGAAACACGAAATGCCGTATTCTTGCACCAGCGATAAAAATCATCACAACACTTGTCCCAACCATGACGGTGCCTGTCCCTAAATCAGGCTGAAGCATAATCATCCCAAACGCTAAAAATACAATGCCTAATGCTGGCACAAGCCCCTTTTTAAAGGAAGTAATCTTTTTCTGATTTTCTGACAGAAATTTTGCAAGGAAAGCAATCATCGCCATCTTCATAAATTCTGATGGCTGAATGGAGAATGCTCCCACTCCAATCCAGCTGCGCGATCCATTACGGACATTCCCAATTCCCGGTATAAGTACAAATACTAACAGAACAAAACATACAATAACGATAATTTTCGCCCATGTTCTCCAAGTCCAATAGTCGATATTCATGATGAAAAACATGGCGACAATCCCGACTCCGGCAAAAAGCATCTGTCTTTTTGCAAAGAAGAAAGAATCATCAAACTTGTAATCTGCCCATACAGCACTTGCACTGTACACCATGATCAGTCCTATCGCCAGTAATGTAAACGTGATGATAATAAGGAATATGTCGGGAGTTGTTTTTTTTGTCGGCACCTTTTCCACACCTCGAGTTGCAAGTATTAGGGCTTGCATCGGACTTTAGAATGAAGGGTGACATTCCTATCCCTTTTAAGGTGATAAAATCACCTTAATCATCATTTTCCTAATTTGAAACGATGGATGTAAACAAGCCCTTATTTAAGCTTATGCACCGCTTCAATAAAAATGTCTCCTCTGACTTCAAAAGTTTTGTATTGATCCCAGCTTGCACATGCTGGTGACAGAAGGATAACATCGCCTTCCTCAGATAGCTGGAAAGCAGCCGGTACAGCTTTGTCCACATTATCGACACGTTGGATAGTTTTTATTCCTGCCTCTTTGGCAATTCGCTCCAGTTTTTCAGCAGTTTGGCCAAACGTAATCATCGCCTTGACATTTTTAAGGGACGGAATGAGCTCATCAAACTCATTGCCTCTGTCTAAGCCTCCAGCAAGAAGAATGGTCGGTGCCGTAAACGCTGCAAGCGCATTTTCCGTCGCAAGGATATTCGTTGCTTTTGAATCATTATAAAAGCGTCTCCCTTGGATCTCATCAATGAACTGCAATCTGTGTTTTACCCCTTTGAATGAGCTCAATACACGGTGAATGCTGTTATTGTCAACACCAGTCAGCTTCGCTGCCGCAATGGCAGACAAAATGTTTTCCAAATTATGAGCGCCAGGCAATACGATATCCTTAACCTCAATCACTTTTTCATCATGGAAGTAAATAGAACCATCTTTTACAAATGCTCCGAATTCAAGGGGCTTTACTGTTGAAAAAGGAATGATGGTTGCTTTGCTTCTGCGGGCAATATCCATTACCACTTCTTGCTCCACATTGACAATAAGGTAATCATGCTCATCCTGGTTGTTTGTAATATTACCCTTCGCTTTTGCATACTCATCCCTAGTGCCATGGTAATCCAGATGGGCATCATAAATATTCGTAATAATCGCGA
Source organism: Niallia sp. Man26 (assembly GCF_022049065.2). Classification (NCBI taxonomy): domain Bacteria; kingdom Bacillati; phylum Bacillota; class Bacilli; order Caryophanales; family Bacillaceae; genus Niallia; species Niallia sp. Man26. The sequence goes on along the minus strand of NZ_CP095743.1, from coordinate 1,332,105 downwards.
CTTTCGGCTTGAATTGATCAATCCCCATCAGCTGGAATGATGAAAGCTCAATAACAATTTGATTGTCAGCTTCTGCTTTTTGTGCGACATCTGCAGCAACAGTTCCAATATTCCCCGCAATCAGTGGCTTTTTGCTGGCAGCCTCAAGCATCTCAAACAATAGGGTAGTTGTCGTTGTCTTGCCATTTGAACCAGTAATCGCAAGAAAAGGAGCCTCAGAAACCTTATAAGCAAGCTCCACTTCTGTAATGATGGGAATCCCTTTTTCTACAGCTCTTTCAACCATTGGGTTATAGTATGGAATACCAGGATTTTTCACAATTAATTGAAATCCTTCCTCTAATAGCTCCACAGGGTGACTGCCGCATATAACCGTAATCCCCTGCTCCAGCAATTCTTGCGCCTCAGGATTTTCTCCAAGTGGCTTGCTGTCGTTCACAGTCACAAACGCCCCTAATTTATGCAAAAGAGAAGCAGCGCTAACGCCACTTTTCGCAAGACCTAATACAAGTACCTTTTTATGATGATAATCAGTGATATGTTTCATTTTTATAACCACACCTCAATATAAATTCCTAATACTGCAAACAGCAATCCTACACTCCAGAATGTCACAACAACGCGCCATTCTGACCAGCCTACAAGCTCATAATGATGGTGAAGCGGGCTCATTCGGAAAATCCTTCTTCCTGTTGACTTAAAGGAAATTACTTGAAGGATAACTGACAATGTTTCGATAACAAAGACTCCCCCGATTAGAATAAGCAAAATTTCCAGCTTCGTTAAAATAGCGATTGCCGCAATTGCTCCTCCTAAAGCTAATGAACCTGTATCTCCCATAAATACCTTCGCAGGATGGGCATTGAATACTAAAAAGCCTAAAACAGCACCGACAATTGCCACAGAAAAAATGCTGATTTCAAACTGTGACTGGCTCCATGCAAGTACCGCAAACGCACCAAAGCTTATGGCAGAGGTTCCGGACACTAGTCCGTCTAAACCGTCTGTAAGGTTGATTGCATTTGAAAAACCTACAAGCCAGAAGACGATGAATACAACATAAAACCAACCGAGATCAAATGATTTATCAATCAGCGGAATATTGATGCTTGTTGAGAAATCATTTTGCATCAGCACAAAATAGAAAATAACGGAAATAACAATTTGACCTAAAAGCTTTTGTCTGGAAGTTAATCCTAAATTCCTTTTCATCACAACTTTAATAAAATCATCCAAGAAGCCAAGCAATCCGAATCCTAACATAACAAAAAGGAGCATGTATGTTTTCATAGTCGGCTCTGTAAACTTATAAGTCATTACGAGTGTTGTTACGACAACAGATAATAAAATCATCAGTCCGCCCATTGTTGGCGTCCCTGATTTCTTCTGATGGGATTTTGGGCCTTCCTCTCTAATGCTTTGTCCGAATTTCAGCCTTCTCAAGAAGGGAATAAAAACTGGTGAAGTAAGAACCGTTATTAAAAACCCTAATATTATTGTAAAAAAGATAACTTTCTCCATCATGTTCATTCCCCTCCTTTCACAGCGCCAAGCACATTTTTGATTACAGCTCCGTCGTATGTTTCCAAGGCCTTCGCGCTTTTGTCTTTTGCATAAATAAATTTAGCTTGTTGTTGTCCATTTAAGTTTTGTTCATATAGTTCGATCATTTTGTATAAGCCTTTCTTTATATCATTTGTATAGAATATTGGAAAATGATTTGGTGTATAGGATGGTATTTCTTCTTCTTTGTCCCATATTGCTCCTATTGCACCATTTGCAATTGCTGTGGACAAATCCCCGGACTCTTTGCCATACAAGGGCGCAAACAGTCCTTTAGTCTGCTGTTCATCACTGAAAAAAGAAACCGTCAAAAAGTTTATCTCTTCATTTGCGTATCCTTTCGCATCAGGAATTGCCTGCAGAATAGTTTTATAGGACAGTGTCATTTTTTCACTCCTAATATCGCCTCTTTCGCTACAAGGCGGTCATCAAAGTCAAAAGTTTGTGCTCCTATTTGCTGATACGTTTCATGCCCTTTACCTGCAATTAAAATAACATCATTTGCTTTTGCAGTCTTAACCGCATGATCAATAGCTTCTTTTCTGTCGGCAATGACGTTATATTCCTTGCCAGGAACGCCTGAAACCATGTCTTTCAATATCTCAAGCGGGTCCTCGCTTCTTGGGTTGTCGCTTGTAAATATAGCATGGTCGGCATATCTGCACGCTATCTCTGCCATTAAAGGACGCTTCGTTTTATCTCTGTCACCGCCGCAGCCGACAACAACATGAATATCACCTTTTGCAAACTCTTTAATGGTTACAAGGGCATTTTCAAGACTGTCTGGTGTATGAGAATAGTCGACGATAACAGAAAAATCCTGACCTGCATCAACTGTCTCAAATCTGCCTGACACACCCTTTACTGATTCAAGGGCGGAAATAGCCGTTTCCATTGGAATGCCGCTCACAAACGCTGCTGCAATACTCGCTAAAGCATTATATACACTAAATTTGCCGACCATTTGCAGGGAAACGGCATAGCTTCCTGCAGGTGTTATTAATTCAAACTTCGTTCCACCTGCATCGATATGTATATCCTTCGCCATGATGTCTGCATCTTTGTCAATTCCATACGTAACGACAATTGCTGCTGTCAGTTTTTCATATTCTTCACTTGCAGCATCATCCTTGTTCAAAACAGCATATTTCGGATGTTCCGTTGAATAAACATTGCCCAGCCTTGTGAATAACAAGCCTTTTGCTCTTCTGTATTCATCCATCGTGCCATGGAAATCTAGATGATCCTGTGACAAGTTCGTAAACACTGCCACATCATAATCGCAGCCAAACACCCTGCCTTCATATAAGGCATGGGAAGAAACTTCCATCACGGCAGTATCCACCTGTTTTTCTGTCATTTGATGAAAAATCTTTTGTAAAGTTACTGCTTCTGGTGTAGTGTTTTTTGTTTCCTGAATTTCATTGTCTATTTTTGTATACATTGTTCCAATGATACCTGTACGTCTATTAGCCTTTTGCAGGATTGTCTCAATCAGATGGCTTGTTGTTGTTTTGCCATTTGTTCCTGTTATGCCGATAAGCTTTAGCTTTTGTGTTGGATGACCATAGAACGCGTCAGCAAGAATGCTGCTCGCCCTTTTCGTGTCCTTTACAATAATGACCGGTATGTCAAAGTCTTCCGCTAATTCTCTTTCTGCAAGGATAGCAGCGGCACCTGCCTCATAAGCCTTATGAGCAAAATCATGTCCATCGACAGTAAATCCTTTGATGCAGATGAACAAGCTGCCTTGACCCACTTTGCGGTTATCATTTTCAATTGAAGTGATTTCTGCATCTGTTCCATTATATAAAGCATATGGCCCTAAGCTTTTTAATAATTGTTTTAACTGCATGATTCAAATCCTCTTTTCTAATAAATCCATATGTACTCATTTTATTCATAAATACTAATATTATATCAAATGCATGACCAATGTTAGAAAATGCATTTTTTCTTAGCGTTTATATTTTACATGATAAAAAGGAATTGTGCCATCGTGTTCGGTTTTTTCTCCGTAATAATGAAAAATAAAGGCGGCGATTGTGCCGCCTTTATCTTAAAAGGTGTGGTTAATTATTATAGTATAAACGAATGGTTGAGCCGTCTTTTACCTTTGTTCCCGGCTCTGGCGACTGCTTGATAACAGTGTCTCCGCTTCCGCTCGGCTCAATCTTGAGGTTAAGGAAAACTTCACTGATTTCTTTTTTCGTCAGGCCTACTAAATCTGGAACTTCGATTAAAGGATTTTCTGGATATTTATATTCTTTTTCCAGCTGATCCTTCCTTTCCTTCACTCCAAGCGCGCGAAGGCTGTCACCCATGATGCTTCCTACAATCGGAGCTGCTACTACTCCACCAAATTGGACTGTACCTTTCGGATTATCGACCGCCACATACACGACAAGCTCAGGATCGTCTGCTGGTGCGAAACCGATAAAGGAAACAATAAAGTTATTCTCTAAATATTTTCCGCCAGAAGCTTTTTGGGCTGTTCCTGTCTTCCCGCCGACACGGTACCCATCTACAAAGGCTTTCCCCCCTGAGCCTTGGGCAACGACGCTTTCCAGCGCTTCCCTGATTTTTTTCGAAGTATCTTCGGATATTACCTTCCTTTTTGCAACTGGCTCCTTCTTCATAATGACTTCACCTGTGTTTGGGTCAATCAGCTCGCTTGCCACATATGGCGTGTACAATGTGCCACCATTGATGGCTGCTGATAATGCTGTCACCTGCTGGATAGGCGTTACAGCAACACCTTGTCCAAAGGCAGTTGTCGCAAGCTCAACAGGTCCGACCCTATCTAAGTTAAAAAGGATACCTTTCGATTCTCCCTGAAGATCAATTCCGGTTTTTTCGCCAAATCCGAAGCTGCGAATATATTTAAACAAAGTATCCTTACCCAGCTCTTGCCCTAACGATACAAATCCAGGGTTACAGGAGTTTTGGACAACTTCTAAAAAGGTTTGTGCACCGTGCCCGCCGCGCTTCCAGCATTTCAGCTTCGTTCCATCGACATCAGCATAACCTGGGTCTGTAAATGTGTCTTTTTCCAAGTCTACCTTGCCTTCTTCTAAGGCTGCAGCAAGGGTAATAATTTTGAATGTCGATCCCGGCTCATATGCGCTCCAAATCGGCAAGTTTCGGTTAAAAACCTCTGATGAAACATTACGGAAATCTGCCGGGTCAAAGCCAGGTCTGCTTGACATCCCCATAATTTCACCTGTATTCGGATTCATCGCAATGGCGATTATGCTGTCTGGGTTGTAAGTCTGTTCGGCGATATCCAGCTCCCGCTCTATAATTGTCTGCACTCTCGTGTCAATTGTCAGCTTCAAGTCGTTTCCGTTAACAGGGGCTTCGTAATCATCTGCCATATCATTCATCCTCTGCCCTTTAGCATCAGAATAATATTGCACAGACCCCTTCGAGCCTTTTAATTCATCATCATATTCCAGTTCAAGACCTATTAAGCCTTGATTATCTATCCCTGCAAATCCTAAAACATGTGACAAGTAGTTTCCGTAAGGATAAGACCTTTTAGAATCCTCGCCTATATACACACCGTCAATATCTAACGCTCTTACCTTTTTTGCCTTTTCGTGAGAAATCTTTCTGCCCTCAGGCAATCTGACACTCATTTCTTTTTGAATTAACTCTTTATATATCTTCTCCTTGTCCGCTTCTAGGACTGCCGCAAGCTTTTCAGCAGCATCTGCTGGGTCCTTTAATTGCCGCGGAACAACATACACGGTTGGAGCACTGATATTTGTCGCTAATGCAACACCGTTCCTGTCAACAATTTCGCCTCGTTCCGGCTCAAAGGAAATTTGTCTGCTCCATAAGCTTTTCGCTTTACTTGTCAATTCATCCCCAAGAAAAAATTGCACATACCCAAGTCTCAAGTCAATGATAAAAAAAATAGCAATGCCTACAATTAAAGCAATCGTCAACCGCTTACGAACGGTTACGTTTGAAACCCGCATCCATTTAGAACCTCCTTTTTCTATGGCTCGTTCCAATATATGCTTGTACACCTCTGTTTAGAATCAAAGACTATAGAAGTTGCAGGCATTTACCATCCCTTTACAAAAAAATAAGGCCCGCTGCATGCGGACCTTATTTTTTATTCTGGTTTTTTCAATTGTATCGTTAATGTATCATTTTCCTTGACTGTTTTACCTGCTTTTATGCTTTGCTTTGTCGCATAGCCGTTGCCGTTCGTTTTCAGCTTTAAGGACTGCAAGTCTGTCACTTTTAGTATATCTCGCAATGACCAGCCAATCATATCTGGCACAGTTCCTTTTCCGTCTGTCTTCACGACAATTTTTTCTCCTTCGAGATAACTTTCCCCTGCAGCAGGGAGCTGGTCTGTAATCGTGCTACCTTCACCTGTTACTACCAGTTCTAAACCAGATTTCTTCAGTTCTTTTTCCGCTACAGATGTGCTCATACCAGCAAGATCTGGGACATCAACTGTTTGCAGGGAACTGTCAGCAGTAGGCTGAATCTCCATATATTGAAGGCTGCTCTTCATAACAGATGTAAAGATTTCAGCAACAGGGTCAGAACCTGTTTGTGTTTCTTTCAATTCAGGCTGCTGAACTGCCACATACATAACAAGTTCTGGGTCGTCCTTCGGCGCCATTCCTAAAAAGGAGAAAACATAATTGCTGCTTCCTGTTAAATAGCCGCCGCCTGCTTTCGGAATGGAGGCCGTGCCCGTTTTACCGGCAACACTGTACCCATCAACATTATATTTTTTATAGCCTGTCCCTTTAGGATCTGTCACTACTGTTTCTAAAATGTCGCGAACTTCTTTAGCTGTAGCTGCTGAAATAGGTGTTCCGACAACCTCTGTTTTCACTTGTTTTACCACTTTATTCGTATTCGGATCAACAATCTTGTCAATTACATGTGGCTTGACCATTTTGCCGTCATTGGCAATGGCCGTTACCGCTTGGATTTGCTGAATAGGAGTCAAGGCTGTTCCTTGTCCATATGCAGTTGTAATTTTCTCAACAGGCCAAGTAAAGGCAATCGAGCTGTTCGCTTCATGCGGCAAGTCAATCCCTGTTTTTTGGTCAAGTCCAAAGTTTGTGATGTACTCTCGCAGCTTTTCAAAGCCAAGCTGTTCTTTCGCAATTTTTGCAAAGGCCACATTAGATGAGCGCTGAACTCCTTCTAAATAAGTTATTGATCCCCAGCCGCTTCCATTATGGTCATGGATTGTCTGCGAATTTTTTGTTACTTTGTATGAACCTGATTGATATTTTGCGTTTGCATCAAACTTGCCCTCTTCAATCGCCGCTGCCAATGTGAAGATTTTCATCGTTGACCCAGGCTCATAGGAAGTTTCGATTGCTTCATTATGCCAAGTAGCATTGATTCCTTCCAATGTTTCCGGGTCAAAGCTAGGCCGCTGGCTCATAGCTAAAATTTCACCAGTTTTTGGATTTGCCACAATCGCAATCATCTTTTTCGGATTATACTTCTCCTGCACCTTCGACATCGTATCTTCTAGGAAGGATTGAATTTTTTTATCCAATGTCAAATAGACGTCATCACCGTTCTGAGCAGGTGTTATATCTTCCTCTGAATCTGGCAGTATATATCCCCAAATATCCCGCTTATAATTTAAGTAACCGTCTTTACCTGTGAGAAGATTATTCAAGCTCTCTTCAATGCCCAGTTTACCTGTAGCTGTATATTTACCTGTTGCCTCATCTTCCTTTTCCTCTACATACCCGATGACGTGGGAAGCAAATGTTCCATTAGGATAGAAGCGTTTTTTCCCTTCCACTATGAGAACACCAGGAAGCTTTAAGTCTTCAATTTTCTTCTTTGTTTCATAAGAAAGATTTTTACCTGCAGATCCGAATTCTACCTGCTTAGCTCCTTCTTTTGTCAAGATTCTATATATCTCTGATTCTTCCATATCAATATATTTAGCAAGCTCTTTAGCCGTTTTTTCTGGATCAGCCACATGAATTGGATTTTCAGTATCATTCTTGCTCAAAGAACTGTCTGTAACTGCTACAAGCTTATAGGATGACGCATCCTCTGCAATCACATCTTTATTTCTGTCATAAATCGTCCCTCTCGACGCTTCTAATACCATAGAGGAGCTGTATTTTTTTTCAGCTTCTTTTGCCAGCACCTCACCAGAGACTTTCCCTGTTGATTGAATGACGGCAAACCGGACGATTAAAATAAAAAAGAGCAGACAGAAAAATAAAAACAAGATGGCTGCTCCAAGGTTAATATTCTGCTGCTTTCGAATCATTTTTTATTGCACAACCTTTACATTATCTTTGCTAAAATCAAGGCCAAGTTTTTCTGCCACTTCCCTAATTCTTTCAAAGCTGCTCAAATCCTTCACTTCAATATCCAGTTCCTTATTGGACTTCTCAAGCTTAGAAATCGAGCCTTCGGCAACTTGGATATCCTTGTTCACTTGATAAATCTCTGCTTGGTTGCTGACAATCTTCACACCGCCAATGCACAGCAATGCAACGAAAGCAATTCCAAGCAGTTTTTCTCCAGGAGATAATAATGATTTAGTTTGCTTTATTACCTTTTTAAATGTTTGTTTTTCTTCTTGCTGAAACTGTTCCTGCTGCAGCTTTCGCGCTAAATTGCTCATTTGTATACCTCCTAAAGTTTTTATAATTTCTCTGCAATGCGAAGCTTCGCAGATCTTGCTCTGTTATTTTCTTCAAGCTCTTCTTCAGACGGAACAATCGGTTTCCTAGTGATTAGCTTTAACTCTGGCTGAAACTCATCAGGAATGATTGGCAAACCTGGCGGTAAGTCAGGTAAATCGCTCGCCTTTTTAAATGCAGCCTTGCAAATTCTATCTTCAAGGGAATGGAAGGTAATGACACTTATTCTTCCGCCCTTATTTAACAATGAAATAGCTTGTCCAATGGAGTCTTCAAAAACACCCAATTCATCATTTACAGCAATTCTGATGGCTTGGAATACTCTTTTTGCCGGATGTCCGCCTTTTCGTCTTGCAGGTGCTGGAATTGCGTCTTTAATTAATTCAACAAGCTCCCCAGTCGTTTCTACAGGCTTTGTTTCCCTTGCCGCTTCAATCTTGCGGGCGATTTGCTTTGAAAATTTCTCTTCCCCATAACGGAAAAAGATTCTCACTAAATCTTCGTACTTCCAATTATTAACAACTTCGTATGCAGATATATCTGCATCACTGTCCATTCTCATATCGAGAGGGGCATCATGGTGATAGCTGAAGCCTCTTTCTGGTGTATCTAGCTGAGGTGAGGAAACACCTAAATCGTAAAGCACCCCATCCACACCTGTAATTCCAAGATTATGTATTTCTTCCTTTAAATTGCTGAAGTTGCTTTTGACGATTGTCAGCTTGTCCTTATAGGGTTCAAGTTTTTTCTCTGCATTCATGATAGCTGTCTCATCTTGGTCAAAAGCAATCAGTCTGCCTTTGTCAGATAGTTTGGATAGAATCAGTTCACTATGTCCTGCTCCACCAAGCGTACAGTCGACATAAATGCCATCTGGTTGTATATTTAAGCCGTCAACGGCCTCATTCAGCAATACTGTAGTATGTTTAAACATGTTGTCCACCTGTCTATAGATTATTCTAAAAACCATTTTTAAATATCAAAGCCAATCATATTTTCTGCAATTTCTGCAAAAGAATCCTCAGATTCTGAAAAATATTCTTCCCAGAGTGATTTACTCCAGATTTCGATGCGATTGGATACACCTAAAATTATGCATTCCTTTTCCAGCTTTGCATACTGCACAAGCGGGGAAGCAATATTAATGCGCCCTTGTTTATCGAGCTCGCATTCTGTGGCTCCAGAAAAGAAAAAACGTGTAAAAGCCCGAGCGTCCTTTTTCGTTAAAGGCAGCGCCTTCAGCTTCTCTTCTATTATCTCCCATTCTGAGAGCGGGTAACCGAATAAACATTGATCAAGTCCGCGGGTTAGTATAAAGGTTTCCCCTAAATGGTCCCTAAATTTCGCAGGTACGATCAAACGACCTTTGGCGTCAACATTATGATGATATTCGCCCATAAACATACCTGCAACCCCCACTTTCTAACCTCAATGTACCACATTCCCCCACTTTCCACCACTGATACATAAATTCTATCTGTATTATGCATTTCCTGCAAGAGATATCCCTGTATTTTTATTAGCAAATTTTGCGGTTTCGCCTTTTATTTCGGCTGTTTTACTGAACATTTGAGGAAAAATGTTTGATTTTGCCTGATAAACGCAAAAAAAGCTGCCCTTTTTAACAGGACAGCTACAAATATTACAATTTAACAACCTTGTGGCTGCCGTCAAACTCCATCGGCAGCTTCAGTACATCTTCAAGGAAATGAAGACCAAAGTGATTCAAAAAGTAGAAAATATTCCATACACGCTCTTGCGGTATCCCGTCTGGCCTGATACATCGTTCAATTCGTGCATACTTATTTAAAATCACCTCATGCTTCGTCTTTAGGTCCATTTCCACCTTTTTAGCGAGGAAATCCACTTGATTAAGCAGGAGATTCTCATTCTTTTGAAGCAATGGCAGCATGCCTTTCATGGTTTTTTCCATTTCACTTTGCAAATCCTTGTATTTATTGGCAATGTCGGATTTCAACTGAACAATAAGATCATCCACCTTATCATTGCTAACAGCTGCAAGGAACGAGTTGCATGCTTCCTCTGTGCCTGACTGTAATACATCTGCGAGCGTTAAACCAAGCTCTTCCATATCAGCTTCCACACATCTCTCAAGCAAGGTGATATTTAGACGCGGTACAATTGGCGGCATTTTAATATTCATTTGTTCAAAAGCCTGCTTCAACTCGCCCCAATAAGCGATTTCCCCAGGACCGCCAATAAACGCAAGTGTCGGGAAAAGAAGGTCCTGCATGATTGGTCTTGTCACCACATTATTGCTAAGCTTATGAGGGAATTCACTTGCGATTTCCTTTAATTCCTCTAACGTAAAATGTACTGTCTGGTCTTTACCGACAAACAGACTTTTTTCTTCATCATATGTAAGCAGTATTCTCTCTGAATTTTCTTCATCATAATAGAACAAGTTGACAGGATTATCACTCATTTCAATAACTGTAGAATAGCCGCTTTCTTTAACAATCGTTTGCTGTTTTTGAACAGCTTCTCCTATTTCTTTAAACTGGTCTATTTGGTTTAAGAAAATTTCTTTTTCGAGAACACGTAATGCTTTATCACCTGAATCAACAATCAGTAAACCAAACTCCTGGAATAAGTGCATCACTAAATAGCTGAACAGGTCAACAAAAGTATGGGATGCATCAACTGCCTCTTTCACTAATACCAAGAGCTCTTTTGAATGCTCTGTTTCGCCATCAGCCTTGATTAGCTTCTCTGCCCATGCATAACAAATTTCTTTATCGAGCTCAATATCGGAAGCCATCTTCTTTTCCACTACCCTTTGCGGGAATGTTTTTCTTTCCATTTTCTCTGCTCCAGGCACAAATACATGGTTTACTTCCAAATAATCATGATCTTCACCAGCAATCCAAAATACAGGAACTACAGGTATTCCAAGCTCACTACCCTTTTTTTCTGCAAGGAGAATGATGCTGATGATTTTATGTACAGAATAGAGCGGGCCTGTAAGTATACCAGCCTGTTGTCCACCAATGACAACAACACTGTTGTCCTTTCTTAAATTGGCGATATTTTGCTGGACTTTCTCTGATTGCGGAAAAGCTCTCATATAACCAGCAATATGATCAGCTAATTCATTTCTCATGAACTGTCTCTTCTCCAGTTCCTTCACCCTTTGAAAATAACTATCTTTATCACCATGATTATAATGATAAAAACCTTTCACTTTATCGTCCTGTGATAAATAATCTGTCACAAACTGATTCCCCGCTGGCAACGAGAGATTTACCATCTCCATTTATGTACTTCCTTTCTCATCAAAAAAGTTTTCATTTTTATTTATTATTTTATGTCGTCCGTGATTATTATATTGCTTAAAGAAAATAACCTATACTTTACATACATAGAGAGTATAGCATTCTCTTTAAAAAAAAGAAAAAGACTTTGCTTAAAAATTGTCTTTTTCTTTCAGATATGCTCATTAGCTATATGCCAAACTGTTTCATTACATAGTAGACGAGTCCGTATGCCATTAAAAAAAGATAGGCACAAAAAAAGAGCAGAAAGTTAATTCTCCAAAATCCTCGGAAGACTTTCTTATAAATAATTTCTTGTTTCACTTTCCAATGAAGGATCACAATGAAGACACCAATAAAAAGGATCACTAACAATATATAAGACAGCATGGACTTTCCCCAAATAGATATAATTAAAAAATGGACAGAAATGATAAAAAAGAGCGTGCTTATATCTAACGCAATATGTACAGATAATTTATGTTTTTTCGTCATTTGTTTACTGAGGATAAATATCAAAAGATAGCAAATAACTGGGAATGCAACGAAAAAACTAATGACTGCAGACGTAAATTGAAACATTATATCCCCCCTTTCCTTTCCTGCTCTTTGCCTTTTAGCATGGCATAATAGGCAGCGCATAACGGCAGATGTTTATTTGTCTGTGCAGCAATCTTCAACACATACCCTAAGATAGCATCAATTTCTGTCTCTCTCCCTGCCTCTATGTCCTTCAGCATAGAAGACTTATTTGCAGCTGTCTGCTTAATAACCTTCCAAACGTACTGTTTGCATGTCTCTTTTTTTTGTTCATTCCAGCCGAAGGTATCCGTTATCTCTGCTAAAAAAGGTGCTAGAAGTCGTTTATAGTGAGGATTTTCGAGTAGCTGGCCATTAGTCACTTCCAAAATGCTTGTCAATGTATTAACCAAACAGTTTACTACCAGTTTTTTTTGCATCATCAATATCGGGTCTGGCTGAATCTGCACCAAAAATCCTGGAATACTGTCCTGCTCTAGAATAGTGCCTGTCAGATTCAAACGGACTTGGTCTTTAAATGGTAGACTAGCAATTTGAATCGTCCCGATTCCGGTGTGTCTAATAGAAGTGCTGTCGAGCTTCATCACACCATGCTCTACAATCCCAACATATAATTCTTCCACTGCCAAACTATTTAGTGCTTCCAGGTGAGCCATTCCATTTTGCAGAAACAAAAGCCCTCTGATTTCGGATGACAGTTCCGTCACTTTTTTCATCACAGGCAAAAGCTGATACTGCTTAACAGTTATGATGGACAGATCTCCTGCTCCATCCCAATTTTCAAATAATTCTACCGTAAAATGATGCTGTTCTTCTTTATTCGCCAAAAAAAGGGTCAGTCCCTTTTCCCTTAATTGTGCTTTTTGGCTTTGTGTGCGGACAAATACGGTTACATCATGTTTTGGTGCTAAATAAGCTGCACAAAGCAAGCCAATAGCCCCACCGCCGATAATGCTTATTTTCATTTCAACACCTTTTCCCCTGTATTCTTTATTATTCTGTAGTACCATCTTAACATTTTCCAGCTAAATTAGTAGCAATTAAGACCAAAGTACCTATAAATATAAAAGGTGTAAAGCAAAAACAGTTCCATATGATCAGAAAAAATAATTATGAATGAAAAATTTTATAGGGAGATATATCCGTTTAGACGAAAAAGCCCCCTTGAATCCTTTTGCAAAGAAAGGTTCAAGGGGGCAAGACCATGTTGCTTTTGTTAAGCGTTTTGTTGTTTTTCTTCTTCTTTAAATACAACCATTTTACGAGCCTTTTCCATCAAATCAACTAGCGCTTTATAGGCTTCATCCATTGTTTGCAATTCCTTTTGGAGCTTTTGGTTCTCATTGTGCAGCTCACTAATTTTTGCTTCAAGTTCAGCAGTCTCTTTAACAGCTGCATTATCAAGCTTATGATGTTCTTCAAGCTGTAAAGATTTTTGATATATATCTTTTAAATATTCTAAAATTTCTTCAAAGTTTTTCGTTTCAACAGGCTCTGGCTGACCGCCTATGAAAGAAACTTCTTCCACTGGCTCTTCCACAAGAACAAAACCTTTTTTTAACTGCTTTCTTTGGCTCTTTGCTAATTCAATAGCTGATTTATATTGTTTGCGCACATATGAATTCCAGCGGAATCCGCATGCTGCACTTGTTCTTGTTAATAGCTTTCCTACTTCCTCGAACGCTTGAAGCTGTGTTCCACCTTCTCTAATTAAACGGAGTACTACTTCTGCTAGCAGTATATCTTCATCTTTTGACCAAGCATCTTGTCTTGTTGTTGACATCAGCTAAATCCCTCCTAGTGTTTTTTATTCATACATATGCGTATACTAGAAAAGATAGACTGATATTTAGTCTTTTAGAAAAAAAATATTTAAAATCACACTAGAACAAAACAAGACTTGTCTTAACTAGACTAGTTATTGGCCTAAACCTGCATTTCACAAAGAATCTACTCTGAAATTTTCTAAAAAGCTAGTCTATCACAGCAACGCTTTTGCGAGTTCGTTCTCTGATATAACTTTAATTCCTGCCCTTCTTAATAGCGCTGTTGTAATTCCTGCTCCCTCATGCTGTATCCCTTCAAAATTACCATTGTATATATAGCTGCTACCACAAGATGGGCTAGACTCTTTAAGAACGACTGTACTCGCCTGCAGCTGCTTCACAACAGCCAGTGTTTTAAAGGCACCATCTACATATAAATCTGTAACATCATTCCCACTTTTATCTATTACAATTGCATGACCATCGAGCACATCATAGCCATTGCCGCCTTTAATTTCACAGGGCTCTCTTGGTGTCTGAAAACCTCCCAGCAATTCTGGACAAACGGCAATCGCCTCTTTTTTGTCAATCAGCTCTTTAATCTTTTCATTAAGACTATGCGACCCGTTATATCTTACCTTCAACCCTGCTAAACAGGAACTGACCACAATCACGCCAAAGCTGCCTCCTTCGTCACTACTATTTAATACCTCTATTATACAAATAACTAAGTGTTTTTTTCTCCTAAGATTAACTTAAGCACAAAAAAAGCACCGGACTATTTGTCCGGTGCTTTTTTCAAAGGAAAATTAGTTGCTTACAACTTCTTTACCTTTGTATGTTCCGCAAGCGCTACATACGCGGTGAGCAAGTTTCATTTCACCACAGTTAGGGCATTCTACCATACCAGGCACTTGTAATTTAAAATGTGTACGACGTTTTCTTTTTGCAGTTTTAGATGTTCTTCTAAAAGGTACAGCCATTCTTCCCACCTCCTTAAAGAGTATTAAGAAAGTCTTGAGAGCAGATACAATCCATTCTCAGGTTTTCTTGTTTGTCCAAGCATAAAGCAAGGAGCTTTACTCATTTTCAAAAAATTTCGCAAGTCCTGCAAGCCGAGGATCAACTTTCTCCTTCTTCTCTTGCTCATGGATAACTTCCCAGTCCTTACCGGATTGAGGAGCACCCTCTTCTGTACTGTCTTCACAGAAGACTTGCATTGGTACTTCAAGTAAAAGTATTTCTTCTATAATTGGCAATAAGTCAATTACATCGCCCTTTACTTGATGAACTTCCTCTTCTCCTGTTTCATAATCCGGAACATTCAAAAGGAAAGTTTCAGTCGTTTCTACATTAATTGGATAATCCACGTCTACTAAAGTACGAGAGCAAGGTAATACTAAATGACCTTGTATTTTTAAATGAAAAGTCACTTTCTTTGAATCAATATCTGTTCTTCCTGTAATATGCATAGGAGATACACGCCTGATGGAGGAATCAACTTCCTTAATTCCATCTGCGTTGATTGTTTCATCAATAGATAGTCCCTTACTTCGGTATTTTTGTAACTGGCTTAACGTCCATTTCATATATATCACCCCAAGGCAACAAAGGTAATTATAGCTTTCATATAATTATTTGTCAATATTTTTTCTTTACACTATCTTTGCTTTTCCCTTTTATACTTAAAAGCATGATGGGTTTGCAATTCTAATGCAATAGCACTGTATCTATTCTACCTCGAATAGACGGAATTGCAAATATTATGGCTGCACCTTTTTCCGCAAAAAGAATCCTTGCTTTATAAGCTTTGCTTATCGTTTCTTTATCATGTATTCTAGGATAAGAAATTGAGCTTTAATCGATATAGTTACGAAAGCAATGCCAATCATTCTTGAAAGAAACTTGTAAGGAGATTTGAAATGAAAGCTGTTGGGATAATTGTCGAATATAATCCATTTCATAATGGACATTTACATCATATCCAAAAAGCAAAGGAATTATCAGATGCAGATATTGTCATAGCAGTTATGAGTGGACCATTCCTGCAGCGGGGCGAACCTGCATTAGTTTCCAAATGGCACAGAGCAGAGATGGCGATCTCTGGCGGTGCTGATCTTGTCATTGAACTTCCCTATGCGTTCAGCGTACAACATGCAACCATTTTTGCACAAGGAGCAGTACAGTTGTTGGACAGTTTACACTGTCATGCTGTTTGCTTTGGCAGCGAGTCTGGAAAAATCAATGAATTTATGAATGCATACCATATCTTGACTAGCAAGAATGCTTTATTCGCTGAAAGGATCAAGCAGCATCTGCAGGAAGGCTGCAGTTATCCAAAAGCAATGTCACTTGCCTTTACGGATTTAACAACAGGTGAGGATAATATTGCCGACTTAACATTGCCAAACAATATTTTGGGCTTTGAGTATGTAAAAGCAGTAATGTCAAAAGGCTTGCAGATGGGTCTTTATACAATTCCGCGGATTAAAGCAAATTATCATGATTCATATTTTAGTTCCGAGACTATTGCCAGCGCTACGAGCATCCGCAAGGAAATTTTTGAAAAACATAGCGTTCAAACGATTGCACCCTACGTGAATACCACTACTCTGAAGATCTTAGAAGACTACAAACAAACCTTCTCTATTTTTCATCATTGGGAAAATTACTGGCCATATCTTAAGTTTAGGCTTATACAAATGTCACCGAGTGAACTGCAAACGATTTATGAAGTGGAGGAAGGTATTGAGAACCGAATTTTGGCGATTTGTCAAAAAGCAGATTCCTTTCAGGAGTTCATGTCCTTGTTGAAAACGAAACGCTACACTTGGACAAGGCTCCAGCGAATATGTGTCCATATTCTGACAAACACAACAAAAGGGGAAATACAAAAGAACGACACACCTGCATACTTGCGACTGTTAGGCAGCACAAAACTAGGGAGAGCTTATTTGAAGAAGCACAAAAAGACACTTAAACTCCCACTTATCAGCAAGCTTTCTTCCATACAACATCATCAAATTGACTTAGACATACGAGCAGCATCTATTTATGCACTGGGTGCACACCCTGCAAACCAGAAGGAGCTATTAGCGATGGAATACAGTCATGTTCCTATCATGGTAGATGAATAAAAAAAAGGAATGACCAAGTAAAAACAGGTCATTCCTTTTTTTCTCTTTTCCATTTTGCTATCGCTTTTTTTATGTTAGCTGTATGCAGTCTTGCCTCCTCTTCTCCTCTTTCAATTATTTTCTCTAAATCGGTAAAAGCCTTGCTGTTAAACATTTCAACTTGGGGCCTTATCATAAAATCACTCGCCTCTTCCCGATAATTAACAAGCTCCCGCTGCATAATGTCAATACTGCGCATGATGACATCGTATATAGAGCTTATCTCGGCATCATTGCCTACATTTGCTACATCAACGGCAATCACTAAGTCTGCCCCCATTTCTTTCACGACAGAAACAGGAATCCTATCGATTACTCCTCCGTCCACTAGAAGCCGCCCGTCCATTTTTTCCGGCACAAAAATGCCTGGAATCGAAATGCTTGCCCTGACAGCCTCTGCAATCGGCCCCTTTTTAAAGACAACCTTTTCTCCCAACGACAAATCTGTTGCGACAATCGCAATAGGGAAATCCAAATCTTCAATATTTTTTCCATACGTAAACAAATGAATAAGCTCTTTCACTTTGTTTCCTGCTATAAAACCCATTCTCGGGAGTGTGAAATCAAGATAATATTTTCGTTTAAAAAATTTAGAGATGAAATAAAGTCTGTCAATATCTGAGCCTGCCGCATAAAGGGAAGCAACTATCGCTCCAATGCTGCTTCCTGCGATATAATCTATCGGAATATTGGCCTCTTTTAATATTTTGATGACGCCGATATGCGCAAACCCTCTGGCACCGCCGGAACCAAGTGCTAATCCAATCTTCGGTCTATTCATTAAAGGAAAACCCTCCAATTATTTAATTTGGTCATAGTAATCTTATGGTCTTTTTTTTCTGCTTATGAGTATATTGTTTGGTAGAGGGCTAAAAGGACGAGTTTGAAATAGATGTTTTATAAAGGGGAGGGAATATATTCTTGTATCGTTCGAAAGTGAAAACCATAATTCTAGCTGGCACTGCATCTTTTTTAGCTTTTGCACTAGTTACATTCCCTGCAACAGCAGTCGAAGCATCCAAGGACGGTCTAAACACATGGTGGACAATCGTCTTTCCATCATTGCTTCCTTTTCTCATTTTATCTGAAGTTTTAATCGGATTTGGAGTTGTTCGATTTTTAGGGGTTTTACTAGAACCGGTAATGCGCCCACTTTTTAAAGTTCCAGGTGTCGGCGGGTTTGTATGGGCGATGGGGATGGTATCCGGCTTCCCTACAGGAGCAAAATTAACAGCCAGGTTAAGAGAAGAAAAGCAAATTACGAAGGTTGAAGCTGAAAGGCTCGTTTCCTTTTCAAATGCTTCTAACCCGATGTTCATTATCGGCGCCGTTTCTGCTGCTTTCTTTCATAATCCGAAGCTTGGATTTCTGCTGGCAGGAGCCCATTACTTAGCGAATTTTACTGTCGGTCTTTGTATGAGATTTTACGGAGTAGATGAAAAGATTCCGAAAGATAAAAAGAGCAGCAAAGTTCCTTCTTTGAAGCGTGCATTGCGGGAGCTTCATCACACCCGCTTGAAGGATAAGCGTCCATTAGGAAAGCTGCTAGGTGATGCTGTAACATCTTCCATACAGTCTCTATTAATGGTAGGCGGGTTCATCATTCTTTTTTCTGTTATTAATCGCTTGCTGTTTCACTTGCAGGTAACTTCCCTTTTGGCTGGGTTCATAGATAAATTCTTTGAGCTTTTTTCCTTCTCCACCGCTTTGTCTATCCCATTTATTGCCGGGATTTTCGAGATTACGCTGGGAAGTAAATTAACAAGCGGAGTAGAATCGAGCACTTTAATGCAACAAGCAATTGTGACAAGCATGATTCTTGGCTTTTGCGGATTGAGTGTGCAAGCACAGGTTGCAAGTATCTTAGCACAAACAGATATTGGTTTTAAGCCGTTCTTCTTCGCACGAATTCTGCAAGCTATTTTTGCAAGTATTTACACGTATTTGTTCTGGGATGTTTTCAGCGCGAATTTCCTTAATGATGATAAACCAGCGTTTGCGATGCCCGCGTTTTTAGAAGACCAGGGATGGATTAGCCAAGCTATGCAAAAATGGATGGAGATAGGTCCGGCATTTACCATTATTTGCTTGTCCGTTTATGTTGTCATCCTTTTCTTCCGGCTTCCAGGAAAGAAACGGACAGTTTAACAAAAAAGGGATTGTGAAAAATCTTCACAATCCCTTTTTATCTGTACTTTTTAACTGACGAAATTTTTCCTTTAACGCACTCTCAACCGATGGCGGTACGAGTTCAGATATATCTCCATCGTATTTACTGACCTCTTTCACAATACTAGAGCTCAAAAATGAATATTGGTTATTTGTCATCACAAAAAAAGTTTCAATTTCATCTGATAAGACTCTGTTCATAGATGTGATCTGCATCTCATACTCAAAATCAGAAACAGCACGAAGGCCGCGAATGATGGCAGTTGCATTGACACTTTTCGCATATTCAATAAGAAGACCTTCATATGAGGAGACAGTTACATTAGGAATGTCCTTTGTTACTTCCTTTATTAACTCAAGTCTTTCCTGCACAGAAAAAAACGGCTTTTTCGATGAGTTGTTTAAAACACAAACATAAACTTGATCAAAAACTTTTGCCCCTCTTTTAATAATGTCGATATGACCATTTGTGATTGGATCAAAACTGCCAGGACATACTGCAATACTAGCCATTTATGCATTTTCCTCCATATCTGTTTGTTTTGAATAAATCGATACAGCAATGATTCCATACTTTTCATATTTAATTTGCTGAAAACTGCCGATTTTTTCCGGGAGTGCTACTTCTGAACCATGTTCGCAAACTATTACACCATCATCAGCAAGGAGGCCCTCTTCATTAATAATCAGGACTAATTTCTCCAATTGCTGTTTTTTATAAGGCGGGTCTAAAAATATGTAATCAAAAACTACATCTCTTTTTATTAGCGCTTTAAGCGCCCTGTCTGCTTCATTGCGATAAACCTCTGCTTTAGCTTCCAATTTGCAAGCAGCGATATTCGTCTTAACTGTATGTATAGCTTTTCCATCCTTATCAACAAAAATGACCTTTTCAAGCCCCCTGCTTAACGCCTCAATCCCTAATCCACCACTGCCGGCAAACAGGTCGAGACCAATTCCGCCTTCAAAATACGGGCCAATCATATTGAAGATTGCTTCTTTCACTTTATCCGTAGTCGGTCTTGTCGAATTGCCAGGCACCGCCTTTAATGAAATGCCTTTATTCGTTCCTGAAACGACTCTCATCATACATCACCACTGATTTATTAGTTGATAGTTTATCATTGACTATCCTATCATAAACATTCCCGGGATTCCAACACTCATTTACACTTCTATAAAGAATCAGATATCGGCACACACAAATCTCAAGCTGTTTTTAATTTTTCACAAAAAAGCAAACTTTGATGTATAAGGTGCGCTTCCTTGGCAATACTGTAATTAACAACATCTATTCGAGGATGTTGTTGCCAACCGCGGAGAAGACTTACGTTTCCCCATAAGTTCTTCCTCCGGTTTCTCCTCTCCCTTTACCTTCTTTCCTGTAAGAGGATATAGAAGGAGCCTGCAAGCAAATAGCTTGCAGGTTTTTTTTTTCAAAATAAAAAAACCAAGATGTATTCTTAGTTTTTTTATATGCCCATCTTATAATCATATTCTTTTGCTTTGTCCGGTTTAGAATTTTCAAATTCCATTTTTAAAAACGGTTTATACGAAGGCTCTACTTTTTTCACAAATGAAAAGGAGTTTAACTTTTCCATTAGAGCTTCTGTTTCCGTTAAATTAGTATATAGCACAACATACTTTAATCGTTTGGAAATATAGTGGACATTTCCATATCTGCGCAGCATTTTCGCCTGCTTCAACGAATAAAGGTACACGATGATGCCTTGTCTCTGCCCTAGCATGATATTCCCCCGCTTCTATTTTTTTATATTCTAGCATAGCAATAAAAAAATTCATATGAATTATGTAAATTTTAGAAAGGTTCCGCCTTCATTAATCCATAAAAAAGGCGATGAAGCAATCATCATCGCCTTCTATCATTTATGCCGAACAGCTGCAGCTGCCTCCGCTTCCGCAGCCTCCGCTGCAGCCGGAAAGCTCATCGAAGAATGGGTTTCCTGTTGGTACCTTTACGAATTCAGAAACAGATCTTCCGATGATAACACTGACCTCATCGAGCAATTTTTGCAGATTATTTTCTGCTATCTTAAATGCAGCAACATTCTCGTCCATATCCATATCCCTTTTGAGCTGTCTGATTTCCATCATAACTCTCTTATACTCAGGATGATATTTGCCGAAGCGCTGCACTTCTTCGTACAGTTCTTTCATTTCATTAAAAGAAATGATTTTCCCCTGTGTTTCTTTATCAGTTATAAGGTTTGCCATGCGCATACGATATTGTTCTGCCACATCTGATTCCAATATCATTTCCGCTATGGACTCTGCCTCTTCTTGTAACATAAGCATTTCAGTTGTAGCAAGCACGATTAGCTCACCTCCAATTCTCATTTTAACTGATAAATACGAGAAAAGAAAGCAATCTGTTACGAAAACAGCTGTACATAAACCTGCCTTAACAGGACTTAGTTGATTGTCACGCTAAATTCTTTTTGAAACAAATTTATCCCTTTGTTATTAATAATTTTAAGAAGAGCTTGGTGCTGGCCGCTTTCTACATTCCTGACAACAAATGCGGCGCTTTTGTATTCCCCTACATTCTTGCCGTCCATTTCTAATATAATTTTCCCTGTTTCCTTGCCACTGTCTTCGCGAAAAGAAAGAGATGGTGCTTTACAATCAATATAAACATTATTACCCTTAATGAGGTAATGCACGGTAATATCTTGACTCTGAACGTATGCTGATGCTAATGCTGTTTCACTTCCTAAATTCATTGCTGCTTGTCCTTCCTCCTTCACTTGAGGATCTGGAACGTCATTGTTGCAGCCATTCAAAAGGAATAAAGCAGGAATACAAAACATTAGAATTTTTTTCATAAGGAACAGCTCCCTAACATGAATTCTTTTCGTTTAGTATTCGCTGCTGCTTCCCTTTTTACTCACACAGAGTGCCGAAAATTTACCATCACGATTGTGAGTTCATTGCTTGGAACATCCCGACCATCATCGAGGCCATTTGGACACCATTGGAAAACTTCTCCACATGATGAGGAATAGTCTTTTTATAATAATGTAATGAAGCAACTTCAAAACTCTGTAATTCACCTGGATTTCTGCTTAATTGTCTGTACCAAAGCGGCTGTTCCCGGATAAATTGCTGCAATTCCCTGTTTTCCTCTAAGTACTCTTTCACGTTTTTCCTCAAAGATTTGCCTCCTTAATCTTTTCTAAATGCAAAAGGACCTGTCGGCTGTTGCACTTTACCTTTGCTGGCCTCTTGAGAGGGGCTGCTGTTTGGAGAAAACTGCGCAATGACACCTTGAATTGTACCAAGCGCTTGGTTGATATTAGCGATATAGCCTTGCAGCTGATTTTGATCCATATTTTTTATGGAATCCATAATAGAAGACATCCATAATGATTTACTTGTATTTGTTCCTGTCTCTTCGGTTTTTTCTGTACTTTGCCCTGTATTTTGCTCACTGCTCCAGCGAGCGTCTTCTTCTCCCAGCAAGTACCAATCTTCAAATAACTGCTGCCATGTTGCTTCGCCACTTCTCACCTCTTGAATAATGTGGGGATTCTCTTTCACAAACTCTTTAAATTGTTGGACTGAAGGATGAAGTTGTTTACCTGACATGCTTTTTTCACCTCTATTACGCTGAATTTGCCTACCTTACTATATGTTAACTTCCTTAAAAGGTGCCTAGTTGGCAAAAGAAAATTGGGCATAAAAAAGCACTTTTATTGTTAAGTGGATTCTTAGCAATAAAAGTGCTGCAGTTAACCTTTTACCATTTTTCAATAAAGTTTTGCGTGTAGTATTTATTATATACTCCTACACCTAAATGGGTGAAGCTTTCATTCAAGAGGCATTCCCTGTGCCCCTTGCTGTTCAGCCAGCCTTCCATAACAGCAGCTGCATCTGTGTATCCCGCTGCTATATTTTCCCCTGCAAGCTGATAAAAAACATCTCCTGTCTTGAGCCGTTCCTCCAGGTCGCCATATTTATCAGATGTATGGGAAAAATTCTTCGTATCATACATATCTACACTATGACCTAAAGCTACTGTTGCTGTGTCTTCATCCCATTGAACCTTCCCTAAATTAAACCTGCTTCTAATAACATTCGTAATATCTAATATTTGACGTTCATTGCCATCCTCAACAGCTTCATTTTCCTTCACTACCAAATCTGCTTCCAAAAGCTCTCCTCTGTATACAAGCTCATACGGCCTGATTTGAAGCAATGTTCGTGCATCCATATAACGGACGCTTGAGAGTGTTCCTGTAAACTTATCAAAGTACAGCTGCACATAATAATCGCCCATTTTCACAAGAGGCCTGTTGTTAATTTCATCTTCTGAAAGCTCAAACCGGTAGGAGGAGTCCTCATAATTCAAACTGATATTTGTCTCGATTGGTGTCTTTTCATATATATTGCCGATTTCTTCGCCAATCTTGTACGGAGCTATGTTCACATCTTGTCCAATTGCAAAAATCGTCACCACTTTATCATCGAGCACACCAACCTGAAAATATTTAGAGGAATCTTGATTGTATATCCACCATTCATATTCGTAATTGGATGGGTCTTTTCTTGCTGGTTCTCCGTATTTTTTGACAAGGTCCTTTGCACTGCTGCCGATCATGCTTCCAAGCCCCTCTTCAGGCATTGAAATCGATGTGTCTTCGTCCGCTTCTTCTGAAAGACCTTCATCGACTTTCGCTGAGTTCGTGCCGTCATCTACAAGGGCATCAGAGTTTTCACTTGTATCAGTAATACTCATGTAAAACCAGACCGCTAGCAATATAGAAATAATAATTACAATTCTGAGTAATGTCTTCAGAGGCTGAACCCCCTCTCTACCATCATTTCTATCATTATATGTTTGCTGCTTACTAAATAGTATAGCATTATTAAAATAAAATCTGATAGACTGAACTTTTTAGAAATTAAAATCCTAGTATAGCTTTAATAACAGAGGTAGTCTCTCCGCCATGATAGATTACATAAAGCAGTAAATAAACCGCAACACCGGTAATGGCAGTGAAGAACCAGATGATGCTCGTAGTTGGGCCAATCTTACGGTGAATTTCATATTTCTTCTTATAACCTGTGACAAGCATCGTAATTCCTAACACAGCGCCTGTTGTTGCTAAAGTGATATGAAAAATCAGAAATATTGTGTAGTATATTTTAATATCATCTGGTCCACCGAATGCAGTATTCCCAATAAAAATAGTTCTGGAAGCGTAGATGACAAAGAAAATAACCGCACAGATTGCGCCAATAAGCATTGCTTTTTGATGTGCTTCCAATTTTCGTTTGATTATTAAGCCCCAGCCAATTGCGACAAAAATCGCACTCAATACAATAAATGCAGTGCTAATAGTAGGTAAAACCGGTAGTGAATAATTCATTTTCAAACCCTCTCTAAATAAGTATTTTTAAAGGGAATTCCCTAAGCTTTTAACAAGTGTACCTTGCACACAATAAAAATATGTACGAAACAAGCAAGACAAAAAAAGGATATTCTAGCAAAAGGATAACACTTCTATTCGACAATCTCTCCAAAGTTTGTCTAGCTTTCCCTTTCATCTTAACGGCTTCCTAAAGCAAGAATCAAGTATACTGTGCCTGCTTTAGGAATTACTGTTAAGTAAGTCTGCCTTAAGTATTGGAGTTATGTTGAATGATCGTGTCTATCCATTGATAGAATATCCTCTTACTTAGATGATGAATGTGACAAGGACCATGGCAACGAATAAAATGGTCATATATTGAAGAGAATATACGAACATAGCAGTCGCCCATTTAATCTCGTCCTTTTTCTTGCTTGCAATAATACCTGTGATAATCCAGCCGATATTAAGCAATGTTGCCAGAATTAAGAAAGGAATACCAAGTTTCACTAATAAGAATGGCAATGGAAGTAAAGCGATAACCCATGCATACGTATGTTTTTTTGTTACTTCAAAGCCTTTTACAACAGGAAGCATCGGCACTCCTGCTGCTCTGTACTCCTCTACTCTTCTAATTGCCAATGCATAGAAATGCGGTGGCTGCCAGAAGAACATAATTAAGAACAAGCTCCATGCCATAATATCAAGATTCGGATCAATTGCCGCCCAACCGATTAAAGGCGGAACAGCACCGGAAAAGCTACCGATAACTGTGTTTGAAACAAGTCTTCTCTTAGACCACATTGTGTAGACAACCACATAGCTGAAAGCTCCTACCAATGCAATCACCGTTGCAGAGATAGTCGTTAGAAGCATAAAGAATGTTCCGATTGCAAGCAAACCGAATCCGAGAACTGCAACCTTGCCTGGTGTGACTTTCCCAGTAACAGTCGGTCTCTCCTTAGTTCTTTCCATCAGCGGATCAATATCCCTGTCAATATAATTGTTTAGTGCACAAGATCCTGCAATAATTAAGGCTGAACCAATTAATGTATACAAGACTGTGTCGATATTCACCAAAAATTTCTCTCCAGAAAAATGCAGCGCCAGCCACAATCCTGTAAAGACTGTAATTAGGTTAGAATTTACAATACCTACTTTGATCAGCGCTAAGAAATCCTTCCACGCAGATGTTTTTGGCAGTGATTCTTCCCCGTCAACCTGAGCTTCAGGATACGCTCTATAATTTGCCATAGATGTTTCCTCCCTTATTTAAACCAAATCTATATCCTTTATAAAAAGCTTAAAAGTGCAATTGGAATTACTGTTCATTCCCACTTAAACTCATCTTTCCTTTATATAAACATAAAGGTAAATGATTGTTTGTGCCCAATTTCACAATTATTAACAACATTTAAACGATGAAAAAAGGCCCTTTTATAATTAAAACATATTTCAATCTTTTTTTCCGCATTTTTTTACAAAAAAATAAAAGTCTCTCTATGCGAAATAGATTCCTTCGACCCACAATCTATTATAAATCTAATTGCCCCGTTAGCCAAATAAAATAACTGAAATGGATATACTTCACTTACATAGGAAAATTAAAGAAGATGCCCTAATCCACTAGGGCATCTTCTTTATGCTAGATTCTTTCCTGCTGTGCGATTCTTTTTCTCAAAGGAACCTCAGGAACAGCCTCTTCTCGATTTTTATACACTTTTTCATATTTAGTGAACATCGAAACATTCAGCAATATTCCCATGCCTATGGCGAGCTGTACAAGCGATGACCCTCCGTAGCTTACGAAAGGGAGCGGAACACCTGTTAGAGGTATCACTCCTGACACACCGCCGATGTTAATGAAAGACTGGATGCCAATCA